>DASSQE010000023.1:0-20935 GCA_035702645.1 Gaiellaceae bacterium | reverse complement strand
CACTCCCTCGCCGAGCACGGCGCCCTGCCGCGCGAGTTCGCGCGCCTCGAGCGCCGTGCGCTCGTCTCGAGCGAGGCGATCCTGATCGCGTCGGGCCTCGCGATCGCGCTGATCCTCGTGAGCGAGATCATCCGCTCCGGGGACCCGACCTTCCTCGCGAGCCTCTACTCCTTCGGCGTGCTGATCGCGTTCACCGCGGCGCAGCTGGCCGTGATTCGCCTGCGGGTGACGGAGCCGGAGCTCGAGCGCCCGTTCCGCGCCAGACCGAACGTCAGGATCCGGGGCGTCGACGTCCCCGTGCCCGCGCTCGTCGGCGCGCCGCTCACCTTTTTCGTCTGGATCCTTGCACTCGCCACGCACCCGGGCGCGCGCTACGCCGGCCCGGTCTGGCTCGCGATCGGGCTCGTCGTCTTCGTCGTCGTCCGGCGGTCGCAGCACCGCGGACTGCTCGAGCACGTCAAGCCAGTCGAGGAGCTTCCCCCGGGGATGGACGTCCGCCGGATCCTCGTCCCGATGAAGGTCGGGGACATCGGAGAGGAGATGGTCGCGACCGCGATCGCCCTCGCGAAAGAGCGGGGCGCGACCGTCGAGGCGCTGACCGTCGTCCGCGTGCCGCGGAAGTACTCGCTCGAGGGACCGCTTCCCGAGGACGTCGCGCAGCGGGTCGACGCGTCGCTCGAGGAGGCCCGCGTCCTCGGGGAGGAACAGGGAGTCGAGGTCAACACGGAGGTCGTCCGCGCGCGGTCGATCGGGCACGCGATCGTCGAGGAGGCGCGGGCGAGGGACGTCGACCTCATCGTTCTCGGCTCGGCTCCTCGCTGGCGCCGGCAGTCGCGGTTCTTCTCCCCGACCGTCGACTTCGTGCTGCGCCGCGCGCCCTGCGAAGTGCTCGTGGTCGCGTTCCCCGACGGGGTGTTCGAGACCGAGTCCCCACTCGCCGGTACGCGCGACGACGCGATCACAGCGCGCTAGGCTGCGCGCCGATGAAAGCGGTGGTGATCGGCTGTGGACGGACGGGCTCGGCCGTCGCAAAAGGGCTCGCGGCCGACGGCTGGGACGTCACGGCGGTGGACGAGAACGAGGACGCGCTCGGGCGGCTCGGCCCGGGCTGGCGCGGCGGGTTCGTCCTCGGCCACGGGATGGACATGACGGTCCTGGGTCGTGCGGGAGTCGAGTCCGTGGACGCGGCGGTCGTCTCCACCGACGGGGACAACACGAACGTCGTGATCGCCCAGGTGATCCAGAAGCGCTTCGGGATCGAGTCGGTGTTCGTCCGCGTGCTCGATCCGGCGCGCGCGCAGTTCTACGCCGAGCGCGGATTGCACACCGTGTGCCCGACCCAGACCGCGATCTCCGTGCTCCTCGACTCCGTCCGCTCGACCGCGCACGTCGCGAGCGGAGCCTGATGTACGTCATCGTCGCCGGCGGCGGGAAGGTCGGCGCCAATCTGGCGCGCTCGCTGCTCGAGATGGGTCACGAGGTGACGCTCGTTGAGGAGAGGCCGCAGGCGTTCGCTCGCCTCGAGCAGGAGTTCGGCCCGGTCGTGATCCGCGGGGACGCCACCGAGATCAGCGTGCTCGAGCGTGCCGGGATCGCGCGCCCGCCGGAGCTGCTCCTCGCCGCCACCGGGGACGACGAGGACAACCTCGTCATCTCGCAGATCGGGAAGGAGGGCTACGGCGTGCCGAAGGTCATCGCGCGCGTGAACGACCCTCGAAACCAGTCGCACTTCGACCTCCTCGGGATCACCCAGACGATCTGCGCGACGAGCAGCATCCTCGGCCTCGTCGAGCACGAGATCCCCGAGCACGGGCTCGTCCGCCTGCTCGAGCTGCAGAAGGAGGGCCTGGAGATCGTGGAGGCGCAGATCGAGAGCAGCTCGCCCGCGGCGGGCTCGCGGGTGGCCGGACTGTCGCTGCCGGGCGGCTCCCGTCTCATCTCCGTCTTCCGCCACGGGCGGACGGAGCTCGCCGAGCCCGGAACCGTGCTCCGGCCGGGCGATCAGGTGCTCGCCGTCGTCGCCGACGACTCGGCGGCAGAGCTACGCCGCGTCCTGCTCGGCGCTCCGAAGAGCTAGAGCTAGCGCTAGAGCCGCCAGTAGTGCCGCGTCAAGAGGACGGCGACGGGGACGATCTCGAGCCTCCCGATCCACATCAGCCCGATCAGGGTCAGCTTCGAGACGTCGCCGAGCGACGCGAAGGAGCCCATCGGCCCCGTGATCCCGAAGCCGGGGCCGATGTTCCCGAGCGCGGTCGCAGACGCGGCGAGCGAGTCGAGCGTCCCGAGCCCGACGCCCGAGATCGCCGAGTCGATCGCGATGATCGCGGCCCCGACCGCCCAGGCGCCGACGTAGAGGAGGACGAAGCTCGAGATCGCGCGGAGCGCCGGCTCGTCGACGGAAGCACCGTTCAGGCGCACGGGCATGACGACGTTCGGGCTCACCGTCTGGTCGAGCTCCCGGCGCAGGATCTTCGCGAGGAGAAGATGGCGGACGACCTTGATCGAGCCGCCCGTCGAGCCGGCGGACGCGCCGACGAACATCAGTGCGAAGAGCGAGAGGAGCACGAGCACCGGCCAGAAGCCGAAGTCGACGGTCGTGTAGCCAGTCGTGGTCACGAGCGAGACTGCCTGGAAGACACCCGCGCGAATTGCCGCCTCGCCGTGCACGAGCCCGTAGCTCCACAGCTCGGTCGTGAGGACGATCGCGGCCAGAGCCGCGAGCGCGAGGTAGACGCGGAACTCCTCGTCCTGGAGGAAGGCGCGCGGCCGCCGGCGTGCGAGCCCCCGGAACAGCAGCGCGAAGTTCGCTCCGGCGAGGAGCATGAAGACGACGACGATCCACTGCGCCGCCGCCGAGAAGCTCGCGAGCGAGCCGGCCTGTGTCGAGAAGCCGCCCGTCGGCATCGTCGTGAACGCGTGCGCCAGCGCCTCGTACGGCGTCATCCTGTCGTCGACGCCGAGCCAGCCGAGCGACGCGAGCGCGAGCGCCTCGAGGGCGGTGAGCGCGACGTACAGCAGCCAGAGCATCCGCGCAGTGCTCCGGATCCGCTCCGAGAACTGGCTCAGCTCCGGGCCGGGGAGCTCGGACTCCATGAGCTGGCGCCCGCCGATGCGGAGCCGGGGAAGGACGGCGATCGCGAGCACGATGATCCCCATCCCGCCCAGCCACTGCGTGAACTGGCGCCACATGTCGATCGAGTGCGAGAGCGCTCCGTAGTCCGTGACGACCGTCGAGCCGGTCGTCGTGAAGCCGGACATGCCCTCGAAGTAGGCGTCGAGGGGGTGGCCGAGCTGGGCTCCTCCGGCGAAGAGGTAGGGCAGCGCGGCGAACGCGGCGGCGAGCAGCCAGACGAGCGAGACCACGAGGAAGCCCTCACGCGCGCCGACGCGCGTGGAGGCGCCCGCGGTCACGCGCTCGAGCGCGAGCCCGAAGCCGCTCGTGATCGCCCCGGCGGCGAGGAACGGCCAGACAGGCTCGCTGTACCAGAGCGCGACGGCCGTCGGGAAGAGCGCGGCGAGGCCGAGGTACTTCGCGAGGGTGCCGACGAGGTTGAACGCGGCGGGGAGGTCGATCGCGATGCGGCGCGACCGACCGATCCGCGCGACGGCTTGGTTCACAGCGCCTCGACGACCCAGGGCACGTTCGCGGCCTCCGTGAAGAGGATGACGCGGTCGCCCGCCTGCAGGACGTCGTCGCCATGCGGGAAGATCGCTTTCCCTTCCCGGACGATCGCGCCGATCAGCGCCCCGTGCACGGGCATGTCGCGGAAGGCCGTCCCGATGTGGCGGCTGGAGGGGCGGGTGGTGACGTCGAGGACCTCGTACCGGTTCTGGTCGAGCATCGCGACCTGCTTCGTCCGCGGATCGTGCGCGAACCGCACGATCTCCTCGGCGGTGACGCCGCGCGGGTTGACGGAGACGTCGATGCCCGCCTGCTCGAATGCCGGAACCGAGATCGCCTCGTGCGCGATCGCGATCGTGTACGGGATGCCGTGCACGCGAGCGACCGAGGCCGCGTACTGGTTCTTCGCATCGTCCCGCATGGCGAAGACCGCAGCCTGCGCCTGGCCGATGCGCTCCCGCTGGAGGAACTCCGGCTCGAGCCCGGTGGCGTGGTAGACCCGGGCTTTCGGGAAGGCCTCGGCCGCGCGGCGGGCCCGTTCCTCGGACGCCTCGATCATGCGCAGTCCGACCCCCTGCTCGAGGAGCGCACGCGCGATCGCCGATCCGACGCGCCCGGCTCCATAGATGACGACCTCACGCACAGTGGACGCGCCTTCCGGCAGGAGCAGGGAGCCCCACGCCTGCGCCGCCTCGGGCGACCCGATGACGACGATGCGGTCGCCGGAACGGATCTCGTCGGTGCCGCGGGGAAGCGTCATCTGCCCGTCGTGGATCACTGCCGCGACCTTCGAGTCGGTCGGGATCGACGCGTCCCGCAAGGGGACGCCCACGACGTCTGCCGAGGCCCGCTCGTCGACGTCGAACTCAGCGATCTGCACCTGGCCCTCGGCGAACACGTCGGTCTGCCGGGCCGCGGGAACGCCGATGATGCGACTGATCGCGTTCGCGGTCTCGAGCTCGGAGGAGACGACGAAGTCGACGTCGAGCTGGCCCTCCCGCCAGAGGTCGACGTACTCGACGTTCGAGGTCCGGATGACCGTCGTCGCCTCTCGCGTCTCCCGGCGCGCGAACATGCCCGCGACCAGGTTCACCTCGTCGCGCGAGCTGGCGGCGATGACGAGGTCGGCGTCGGCGACCCCGGCTCGCTGGAGGTCGCGGCGGCTCGTGCCGTCTCCCTCGACAGTCGTCACGTCGTAGCGGTCGGCGATCGCCGCGAGGCGCGACGGCTCGGTGTCGAGGACGGTGAGCTCGTGATCGTGGTTGAGGGTCTCGACGACGGTCGAGCCGACCTGGCCCGCGCCGATCAGGAAGACCTTCACGAGCGCGACATGCTACTCCGGTCGCACGCCGGCTTCCCGGCCGTCTCCTCGGACGGCGGCCCGCCTCGACGAGCGGAGACGGCCGGTGCGCACGCGGGGATGAGTTTCCGGCGCACCCGCCGGTACCGTGGCTGCGTGCGGAGGCTCCCCCCTCTTGCCGTGGTCGTCCTCCTCGTGCTCGCGGCGGGGTCGGGACGCACGTCCGAGGGCATGCTCACGCGCCAGGGAGGGGACTGGACCCGCTTCGGCTACGACGCCGCGCGGTCGTCGAGCGGGCCCTCCCGGACGGGGATCACCGCGGCGAACGTCGCCCGGCTGCGACGCCAGCGTGTGCTGCTCGACGGCACCGTCGACTCGTCCGCGATCTATCTCCGCACCGTCCGCGTGGCGGGCCTCGTTCGTGATGCGTTCTTCGTCACGACCAGCTACGGGAAGACGCTCGCCATCGACGCCTCGACGGGGCGGATCGCCTGGGAGTTCACGCCGAAGGGCTATGCCGGCTGGGCGGGAACGAGCGGGATCACGAACGCCACGCCGGTGGCCGACCCGAGCCGCCGGTTCGTGTACTCGGCCTCTCCGGACGGTCGCCTGCACAAGCTCTCGGTTGCGAGCGGACGTGAGGCTCCCGGCTGGCCCGTTGCGATCACCCGCCTCCCGAGCCGGGAGAAGATCGGCCCGGCACTCAACTACGCGCGCGGGCTCGTCCTGGCGGCAACCGGCGGCTACGTCGGGGACGCGCCGCCGTACCAGGGGCACGTCGTCGCCGTACGTGCCGAGTCGGGCCGGACGATGGTCGTCTGGAACTCACTCTGCTCCGACCGTGCCGGGCTGCTCGATCCCTCGAGCTGCCCGGAGAGCGGCTCGGCGATCTGGGCGCGCTCCGGCGTGGTCGTCGACCGGGCGACGGGAAACCTGCTCTTCGCGACCGGGGACGGCAAGTTCGACGGCAAGCGGTACTGGGGCGACAGCGTGCTGATGCTGAACCCGCTGGCCACCAGGCTGCTGCAGAACTGGACGCCGACCAACCAGGTCGAGCTCGAGACGCGCGACGTCGACCTCGGATCGACCGCGCCCGCCCTGCTCGGGTCGGGTCTCGCGGTGCAGTCGGGAAAGGATGGCATCCTCCGCCTCCTCGACCTCGCGCGGCTGAACGGGCGGGGGGGAACAGGACCGGTGACCGGCGGAGAGCTCCAGACGATCCGGCTCTCGGACGCGCTCTTCTCCGCGCCCGCGGTGTGGCGCGACGCACGGCGGACCTGGCTCTTCGTCTCCACGTTCTCGACCACCCGAGCGTTTCGGCTCGCCGGTCGGCGGCTGCATGCCGTCTGGACGAAGCCGATCGCCGGTACGAGCCCGGTGGTCGCGGGCGGTCTTCTCTACGTGTACGACCCGGGCGGCTCTGGGCTCGGGGTCTACGCGCCGCGGACGGGGCGGCTGGTCGTGCGCCTCCCGGCCGGCGCGGGCCACTGGAACAGCCCGATCGTCACGGACGGGCGGATCGCGCTGCCCGAGGGAAGCGCGAACGAGCATGCCCGCTCGGGCGTGCTCGACGTCTACCGGCTCCCGTAGCCGGTTACGCCGAGCGCCGTCGCACTCGCGGCGGCGCCTGCCCGAGCGCCGCGTATGCGAGCGCGTTGAGCGACTCGTTCAGCTGGCGGAGCTCCCGGGCGACGAGCGCGAAGCCCTCCTGCTGCTCGGAGGTGCGATTCATGCGCTCGAGCTCCTCTGCGATGCGGTCGAGCCGCTCGAGCAGAGCGTCGAGCTGGCGGTCGCCGACCTCCTTCGGATCCACGGGCCGATTCTACGCCCCGCCCCGGAGCACCCGCTCGAGCTCTGCACGTCTCGAGACGACGACCGCATCCGGTCCGAGCTGTGACAGCAGGCGCTCGCACGCGCCGGCCCCTGTCTCGAGGAGCTCCACACGGCGGTGCGCCCCGAGGTGCGAGAGCGCGACGCGCGCGAGCGGCTCTGGCGCATCGCTGAAGACCCCGAGACGGTGCCCCGAGCCGGTCAGCGCACGGAGCGCGGCGCTGGTCGCCGGGTCGCGGCGAAGGTAGACGGGCGCGCAGTCTTCGCTGAAGCGCTCGAGGAGCGTTCGCCAGTTGCCCGCGCCGCTGCGGTCGAGCTCGTCGGCGGCCTGGGCGCGATCGACGGGCAGTGCGGCCGGGTCGAGCCCGAGGACCGGCGCGGCGGACTCGAGCCAGGCATGCCAGAGCGGACGTGTGTCGCCGATGACGCGGTCGAGGTCGATCGCGAGAGCGGGCTCCTCGCTCATGCGAGCATGCCGCGGCGGAGCTTCACCCAGGCGAGGACGCCGATCGCCACTCCGACTGCGTCGATCGCCACGTCGATCGGCGAGCCGTGCCGCCCGGCGACGAAGGTCTGGTGGATCTCGTCGCTGACCGCGTAGAGGACGCCGAGCGACCACGCGAGCCAGGGGCGCGCGGTCGCGCGGGCCAGGAGCGCTCCGAGCACCGCGTACTCGGCCGTGTGCGCGATCTTGCGCAGGACGAGATCCCAGGTGCCGAGCCCCGTTCCGAGGTGGGGGACCGAGGAGAAGGCGAAGATCACCGCCGCCCACGCGACGACCGGCAGCCACGCGCGGGCGAGCGATCCGAGCACCGGCCGATGATAGGCTCGCCGGACAACAAGGAGCACGGTGAGGGAACCCGGTGCGAATCCGGGACGGTCCCGCCGCTGTGAGGGGAGTTGCTCTCCCGCCACGACGCCACTGGCCCCACGGCCGGGAAGGCGGCGGGGGAGGGAGCCCCGAGTCAGAAGACCTGCCGCGCCTCCTCCACATAGCCGAACCCCTCGCGGAAGGAGGATTCGAGTGATCGGAAGACTTGCGCTCGCGGCCCTCGTCGCCGCCGGCGTCGCGTCCACGGGCTCGGCGACCGCCGCCGACCCCGTCCTCGTCAGCGTCCGGGTCGAGGGCAAGACCACCACGCTCTTCGGAGCGACCGAGCCGCACGCGCTCGCCGCGACTCCGCTCGCCGCCCTCGACGCGGCCAGCCGTGCCGGCGAGCTCTACTACCACGTGACCTCGACGAGCTTCGGCGACTACGTCGACCAGATCGGTCGCTACGGCGGATCGGGCTCGACCGGCTGGGTGTTCAAGGTGAACGACGCGTCGCCGCCCGTCGGCGCTGCCGCCCTCGACCTGAAGCGGGGAGACCGCGTCCTCTGGTACTACGCCGACTTCTCCGGCAGGTCCGGGCCGAAGACGTTGCGGCTTTCGCGTGTTCCGAAGGCCTCCTGCTACCGCGCGGTCGCTTTCGACGATGCGGGGAATGCGTCCTTTCCTCGGGGCGCGGTCCTGCACGTCGATGGTCGGAAGCTCGAGACCCAGGGGGCGACCGGTGTGGCGATGGCCTGCGTCGGCGTGCACCGCGGACTCGTCCGCGCGACCGCCCCCGGGATGGTCCGCTCGAACGCGCTCCGGTGAGACAGCGCTCGTCACTCGGTCTCGCCGCGACCGTCGTCGCGCTCGCGGTCGTCGCGCTCGCTGCCTGCGCCGGCTTCGGAGCCGGCCGGGGAGACGGGTCCGGCACCGCGACGATCTGGGTCACCAAGGACCGAGGGACGACGCTGGTCGAGAAGGGAACCGTGCCCGCGGGCGAGACGCTCCTCCGCGGGTTGCGGTCGCTGGGCGACGTCGGCACGGCATACGGCGGCCGCTTCGTCGAGTCGATCTCCGGGATCTCCGGGAGCCGGAGCGGGCAGCGCGACTGGTTCTGGTTCGTGAACGGGCTCCTCGGGGACACGAGCGCGGCCGAGTACCGGCTGCACGCCGGCGACGTCGCGTGGTGGGACATCCGCGACTGGGCGAAGGACTACGGCACGGAGGTCGTCGTCGGCGCCTTTCCGGAGCCGTTCCTCCACGGCTACGGCGGACACGTCCGGCCGGCCGCGGTCAGGTACGCGCCGGGAGAGGGGGCGGGCGCTCGACGGATCGCGCGCTTCCTCCATGCGTCCTCGGTCGCCTCGCTCGGCACGTCTGTCGCGACGGACGCGAACGTCTTCGAGCTCGTCACCGGCAAGCCTCGCTTCACCGCGGCGCTGCGCACGCCGGGCACCGGGCCGAGGGGGCCGGTCGTCTTCGTCTACTCCGGCGCGGTCGCAGACCTGCTCCCGGGCGGCCCTCGGCCGTATCTGAGGGAGTTCTCCGTCCCGTGACCCCGGTTCCCGCAACCGTCGTCCTCGCGTCCGTGACCGTGCTCGCGCTCACGGCGGACAGGCTCACGACGCTCGGCGTGCTGGCGGCGGTGCTCCTCGGCGTCTGCCTCCGCGCCCCGGCGGCGAGACGACGGCCCTACCTCGTCGGGACGCTCGTCGCCGGGGTCTCGATCGTCGTCATCTCGCCCTTCCTCTGGTCGGGCGGGGGGACGCTCCTGTGGGAGGGCCCGACCGTTCCCGTCCTCGGCGTTCTCGACGTCACGACCGACGAGCTCGTGCAGGCGGGGCTGTCCGGGCTCCGGCTCGTCTGCGTCGGGCTCGCGTTCGCCGTCTACACGCTCTTCGTGGACCACGACCGGCTCGTCGGCGCCGTCCGCTTCGGCCGGCGCTCGGCGCTGGCGGCCGCGCTCGCGACCCGCCTCGTGCCGACTCTGGAACGCGACGCGGCTGGAATCCGGGAGGCAGTCCGCGGGCGTGGGATCGAGCTCGAGGGAGCTCGCGCGTACGCGACGCTCCTTTCCCCCCTCGTCGCGGGGTCGCTCGAGCGTGCGACCAACCTGTCGGAGGCGATGGAGGCGCGCGGCTTCGGGCGTCAGGGGGCGACCCGTGCGCCTCAGCCGCCCTGGTCGTGGCTCGATCGTCTCGCCGTCTGCGCCGGTGTCGTGCTCGCAACCGCGGGTGTGCTGTGGCTGTAGCCGTCCCGTCCCGGCGTGGAGTCGCGACCCGCGTGCTCGGCCGGGTCGAGCACATGACGTTTGCGTACGCGGGCGCGGATCGGCAGGCGCTCGACGACGTCACGCTCGAGATCTCGGCGGGAGAGCACATCGCCGTGCTCGGCCCGTCGGGATCGGGCAAGTCGACGCTGCTCCGTGCGCTCGCCGGGCTCGTGCCGCACTTCCACGGCGGCCGCTTCGCGGGGAGCGTCGTCGTCGCCGGATGCGACACGCGGGTGACCCGTCCGGCGGAGCTGGCCGGCACGGTGGCGTCCGTCTTCCAGGATCCCGAGGACCAGGTCGTGATGACGCGGGTCGTGAACGAGGTGGCCTTCGGCCTCGAGAACGTCGGCGCCGAGCCGCGCCGGATCTGGGCCCGCGCCGCCGAGGCGCTCGCGCGGGTGGGGGCCGACCAGCTCGCCGACCGCCGGCTCGACGAGCTCTCGGGCGGGGAGCTGCAGCGCGTGTGCCTCGCGTCGGCGCTTGCGCTCGCGCCGGAGATGCTGCTCCTCGACGAGCCGACCTCCCAGCTCGATCTCGACGGCGCTCGGGAATTTCTCGACGTCGTCGCCGGCCTGGACGTGACCGTCGTCCTCTCGGAGCAGCGGATCAGCAGGGCGCTCAGCCTCGCGGAACGGGTCGTTTTCGTCGACGAGGGCCGCATCCTGCTCGATGCATCCCGCGAGCAGGCGGAGGCGTGGCTGGCCGAGGAACGGCCGGCATATCTAGAGCCACCCGCGCCGGGGCTCCACCGACTGCGGCCCGACAGCGATCGCATGCTCCAGCTCCGCGGCGTGAGCTTCTCCTACCGGGCGGGATCGCCGATCCTCGACGGCGTCGACCTCGAGCTCCGCGCCGGCGAGGTCGTCGTGCTCGAGGGCCCGAACGGCGCAGGGAAGTCGACGCTCGCGCGGATCGCCACGGGGCTGCTCGAGCCGGCGGCCGGGCGTGTCGAACGGACCGGTCGAGCCGCCTATCTCACCCAGGATCCCGGCCGCTACCTCGTCAAGGAGACCGCGCTCCAGGAGGTGGCGTTCGGGGTCGGAGGCGATCGCGCGCGTGCGCGAGCTGCGCTCGACCGGTTCGGCCTCTCCGCGTTCGGCGACCGGCATCCGCGCGATCTCTCGAGCGGCGAGCGGGAGCGGCTCGGACTGGCTGCGGTGGCGGTCGTCGAGCCGGGCCTCCTCGTCCTCGACGAGCCGACGCGCGGGATCGACCCGGAGCGGAAGGCCGAGCTCCGCGCGTGGATCGCCGAGCTCGCCGCTGCCGGCGTCGCCGTCCTCGTCGTCACCCACGACGAGTCGTTCCCCGCGCACCGGAGGCTCCGGCTGACGTGGGAGAGAGGTCTCGATGCTGTCTAGGTGGATCGTCGTCGCGAGCGGGATTGCTCTTGCAGCCGCTGCCTGGGCGGCGCTCGACCCGGCGCGCGGCCGCGTCGCCGTGCTCCTTGCGGCCGTCGCAATCGTCGGTGCGGGCTTCGCCTGGCTCGAAGCCGGGCCGTCGTCGACCCGCGACGTCGCGCTCGTCGCGACACTCGCGGGGATCGCGGCCGCCGGCCGCGTGCTCTTCGCGCCGATCCCGGACGTGCAGCCGGTCACGGTGATCGTGGTCGCCTCCGGCGCAGCCCTCGGGCCACGGCGCGGCTTTGCGGTGGGCGCTCTCGCCGCGTTCGCCTCGAACGTCTTTCTCGGCCAGGGGCCGTACACGCCGTGGCAGATGCTCGCCTGGGGCGGTTGCGGCGTCGTCGCCGGGTTGCTCGCGCCGCTCCTCCGCCGGCGGGTCGCCTTCGCCGCGCTCTGTTTCGTGCTCGGCTACGCCTACGGCACGCTCCTCGACCTGTGGCAGTGGTACGCGTTCATGCCGCACACCTGGGCGGCGCTGACCGTGACGCTCGGGGCCGGGTTCGCGTTCAACACCGCCCACGCACTCGGGAATGTCGTGCTGGCGCTGGTCGCCGGCCCGGAGCTTCGCCGCATTCTCGAGCGGCACGAGCGGCGCGCACGCACGGAGGTGGTGTGGGCATGAAGCTCCTCGCCGTGCTCGCGGCCGCGGTCGCCCTCGGAGGCTCGACGGTGCCGGTCTCGGGCGTCGTGTTCCTCGAGCAGCGCCAGGCTGCGGACGGCGGGATCGGCGAGCAGGGTGCGCTCGTCGACGCGACGTCGACGGCGTGGGGCGCGCTCGCGCTCGTCGCGGGTGGAGGATCGACGACTGCGCGCGCGCAGGCCCTCGCCTTCCTCCGTGCGCACGAGAGTGACGCGCGCACCGACGCGGACGCCGCGCTGCAGCTGCTCGCCCGCGAGGCCCTCGGGGATCAGCCCGACGCCCTTCTCGTGCGCGTGCGCGCATACCGGCCGGGAACGCTCGTGAACGCGACCGCCTGGTCGGTGCTCGCGCTCCGGCAGGCGGGCCAGCGCGTCTCGCGCTCCCTCGTTGCCGAGCTCCGGGCGCGCCAGCAGCGCTCCGGGGGCTGGTCGTGGACCCGCCGGGGAGCTCCCGATTCGAACGACACCGCGGCCGTGCTCGAAGCCCTCCGCTCGGTGGGAGTGGCGGGCGCGCCGATCTCCCGCGGGCTCGCGTTCCTCGCTCGCTGTCGCAACCGCGATGGCGGCTACGGGCTCCTGCCCGGTCGCGCCTCCGACGCCCAGTCGACCGCCTGGGCGATCCAGGCGTCGCTCGCCGCGGGCGCGAAGCCGCCGAGCGGCGCCTTCCGCTTCCTCGCGGGGCTCCGCCGTCCCGACGGGAGCTACCGCTACTCGAAGCGGTACGCGACGACGCCGGTCTGGGTGACGTCGCAGGTCGTGCCCGCGCTCGCGCGGAAGCCGTTCCCTCTTGCGACTACCTAGCTGGACTAGGTATCGTCGGGTCGTGCGTGCGACGACGACCAACCACGTCGACCTGCTCGTGCTGTCGATCCTCCGGTCGGGACCCGCGCACGGGTACGCGATTGTGGATGCGCTTCGCGAGCGGAGCGAGGGCGCGTTCGACCTCGCCGAGGGCACGGTCTATCCGGCGCTCTACCGGCTGGAGCGGCAGGGCCTCGTCTCGAGCGCGTGGGAAGAGGTCGCCCGCCGCCGGCGTGTGTATCGGCTGACGAAGAAAGGCACGACCGCGCTGGCGAGTGAGCGCGACCGCTGGCAGCGCTACGTCCGCGCGATGCAGGCCGTGGTCGCATGATCGATCCGGTGCTCGAGGAGCTGGCGGCTCGTCTCGACGAGCTCGGCGTGCGCGGGAAGTGGCGCCGGAGGGTCCTCGCCGAGGCGCGGGACCACCTCGAGGAGCTGGACGCCGAGGATGAGGCCGACGCAGCCGGCCGCTTCGGCGACGTGGGCGAGGTCGCGCGGCTCGTCGCGGCCGGGCTCGCGACCTCGCGCACGCGCTCGGCGGCCTTCTTCGTGTTCGGGGCACTCGCCCTCACGGGCCTCGTGTACACGGCCTCGCTCGCGCTCGTCGGGCCTGCGGGCGGGTGGACCGACGTGACCTCGGGTCACGCCGGTGCATTCGGCCCTCTCCTCGCGATCGCGCTCGTGGTCCTGCCGCAGGTCGCCTTCGTGAGTGGCTGCCTCGCGCTCCTGCGCTCGGTCCGCATCCGCCGTATGCCGGTCGCCGAAGCGGAGCTCTCGCTCGTCCGCCGGCGTTGCACGGTCGCCCTCGCGTCGGGCGCCGCGACGCTTCTCGCCCTCGGCCTCATGGCCGCGAACGAGGCGGGTGCGCTCGCGGCGTGGTGGGTGGTGGGGACGATCGCCGCCTGCGTCTTGCTCGTGATCCCGCTCGCGTTCGCGAGCGTCGGCGTCGTTCGAGCGGGTGCACCCGCCGCGCTTCCGGGCGGTGGCGAGGGCGACGTCTTCGACGACCTGGCGCCGGTCTTCTCGAACGCGACGGTTCGACGGCTCGACCTCCCAGCGCATCCGTGGCGCTTCGCCGCGCTCACCGCCGCGTCCGTCGGTCTCGCAGGATGCGCTGCGGGCTGGTACGCGGAGGGCGATCCGGGCTCCGGGCTCGTGCGCGGAGGCTTCGAGGCGATCGCGCTCCTCGCGTGCTTCGCGCTCTTCGGACGCGTCCTCGGACTGCGGCGCTCCGAGTAACCGACAGCCGAGAGGTGGGTGGGCGGCTCGTATCATCGACCCGTGGTTCCGGAGGCGCCGCTCGATGAGACCGAGGCCGGCCTGCTCCTGGCCGGGGACGGGTGGTTCGTCCTGAACGCGCGCGATGCCGCCTGGCGGCACCGCCCGGGGATGGCGAGATGGCCGCGCTTCGAGGGCGCGGCACCGAGGTTCCCGCAGCTCGGCGTCTCGCTCAGGGTCATGGAGCCGGGCGAGCCGATGACGCGGTACCACTGGGAGACCGACCAGGAGGACTTCCTCGTCCTGGCGGGCGAGGCGCTCGCGATCGTCGAGGGGCAAGAGCGGCCGCTGCGGCAATGGGACCTCCTGCACTGCCCGCCCGGGACGAGCCACTCGATCGTCGGCGCGGGAGACGGCCCTTGCGTCGTGCTCGCGGTCGGCTCACGCGAGCGGCACACCTTTCGCACGCCCTCGGGCGAGATCGAAGGCACGGACGACTGGGGCGCCTACACCGTCGACGAGGCTGCGCTCCGGCGCGGAGCGGGCGTCGAGGAGGAGACGACGGACGCGCAGGTCGCGTATGCGGCGTTCCCGCCGGCCGCGATCGGCCGCTACGTCGAGGGCTGGCTTCCGGACCTCTGAGCCGCAGCTTCTGCTTTCCTTCGCCCGAGCAACGCCCATACCGTGGCAGGCGGTCGTCCAGAGAAAGGAAGCCAGATGCGCATGCGCCTCCTCGTCGCCGCAGCCGTCGCGGCGGTCGCCCTGCCTGCAACCGCACTCGCAGTCGGGCCTGCGAAGGTCTTCTTCGAGGACACCGTTCCTTCGGGGAGCTCGTCCTCGGTCACGATCGTCACGCACCGCCCGGCCGCGTTCAAGGTGCTCCTGCGGGTCCCGACGGCGGGCAAGGCGAAGCTCTTCCTCATCGGGAAGAAGGCCCCGAAGGGCGGGCCGCTGATCGCGACGAGCAACACGTCGCCGAACATGGGCTCGTGCCAGGGAGCGGCGGGCTCGTTCTACTGCAAGGGCTCGTACCAGCCGCTGCCGAAGGGGACGTACACGTGGCGCATCACGTGGGTGAGCGTCGTCCAGCAGGGGCCGAAGATGCCCGCGCACGTCGAGCTGACCGTGCGCTGGTAGCCGCCGGGCTCGCCGAAATCGGCCGCCGGTAGCATCGGCCGGTGGCCGTCGCGACCCCGGAGAGCTACCTCGCCGACCTGAACGAGGCGCAGCGCGAGGCCGTCCTCGCCACCGAGGGGCCGCTCCTCGTCGTCGCCGGGGCGGGCTCGGGGAAGACGCGCGTGCTCACGTACCGCGTCGCGCACCTCATCCGCACGTGCGGCGTGAAGCCGAACGAGATCCTCGCGATCACGTTCACGAACAAGGCCGCGGGAGAGATGCGCGAGCGCCTCGAACGGATGCTCGGCGGCACCGCCCGAGCGATCTGGATCCTCACCTTCCACGCCGCCTGTGGACGCATCCTGCGGCGCGAGGCCGAGCGGCTCGGCTATCGCTCGACCTTCTCCATCTACGACGACCAGGACCAGGTCCGCCTCGTGAAGGCGTGCCTGGAGGAGCTCGGCAAGGACCCCAAGCGCTTTTCTCCCCGCGGGATCCATGCGCAGATCTCGCGGATGAAGAACGAGCTCGTTCTCCCCGAAGAGGCGCTCGCGCGGGTGGCGTCGTTCTGGGACCAGACCGTCGTGGAGGCGTACGAGCTCTACCAGCGCCGGCTCCATGCCTCGAACGCCGTCGACTTCGACGACCTCCTGATGCTCACGGTCGAGGTGCTCCGCCGCTTCCCGGACGCGCTCGAGCGGTGGCGCAAGGCGTTCCGCTACGTGCTCGTCGACGAGTACCAGGACACGAACCACGCGCAGTACCGGCTCCTCCAGCTCCTCGGCGGCGAGCACGGGAACGTGTGTGCCGTGGGAGACCAGGACCAGTCGATCTACAGCTTCCGTTCGGCAGACATTCGGAACATCGTCGAGTTCGAGAAGGACTTCCCGGGGACCAGGGTCGTCACCCTGGAGCAGAACTACCGCTCGACCAACACCATCCTCCGAGCGGCGAACGCGGTCATCGAGCAGAACACGGAGCGCAAGCCGAAGCGGCTCTTCTCCGATCTCGGCGAGGGCGACCCGGTGCGCGTCATCGAGGTCGAGGACGAGCACGCGGAAGCGCGCTTCGTGGCCGCCGAGATCGCCGGGCTGATCGACAACGGGCTCTCCGCGAACGAGATCGCGGTCTTCTACCGGACGAACGCGCAGTCGCGCGTGCTCGAGGACGTGCTCGTCCGCCAGGATGTGCCGTACCAGGTGATCGGCGGGCCCCGGTTCTACGAGCGAGCGGAGATCCGCGACGCGACGGCATACCTATCCGTGCTCGCCAACCCGCAGGACGCGACCTCGCTCCTGCGGATCGCCAATCGCCCACGGCGTGGCATCGGCGACACGTCGATCGCGCGCCTCGTCACGCACGCGGAGGCCACCGGGCGGACGCTGTTCCAGGCGATGGCCGACCCGGAGGCAGCCGCGGTGTCGCCAGCCTCCTGCCGCGCGATCCGCGCCTTCCACGCGACGATGGAGTCGCTCATGGCGCTCTCGCAGGAGCTGCCCGTGGACGAGCTCCTCGAGCGCGTCCTCGAGAAGACCGAGACGACCGAGGCGCTCGAGGTGGAACGGACGATCGAGGCGCGCGGCCGGCTCGAGAACCTGGAGGAGCTCGTCGGTGTCGCCCGCGAGTACCGCCAGCAGACCGAGGAGGCGACCCTCGCGGGTTTCCTCCAGGACATCTCGCTCGTCTCCGACCAGGACACGATCCGAGACGACCGCGGGCTCGTCACGCTGATGACGCTCCACAACGCGAAGGGGCTGGAGTTCCGCGCGGTCTTCATGATCGGGATGGAGGAGGGGGTCTTCCCGCACGCTCGCTCGATCGAGGAGCAGGGAGTCGAGGAGGAACGCCGCCTCTGCTACGTCGGCATGACCCGGGCGATGGAGCGGCTGACGCTCTCGCACACGATGTCGCGCTCGCTCTTCGGACGCCGGGAGTACAACCTGGCGTCGCGCTTCCTCGACGAGCTGCCCTCCGAGGTCGAACGCGAGCGTCTCCGTCCGTCGTCCTGGAGCGGCTACGGCTCCCCGGCGAGTGCGGCGCCGGAGCCGCGACCGGGGATCGCGCTCGCGACGGGCGACACCGTGCGTCACGGCTCGCTAGGGGAGGGCATCGTCACCGGCATCGAGCCCGGGGGAGTGGTCACGGTACGGTTCGCGTCCGACGGCTCGGAGCGGAGGCTGATGGTCGAGTACGCGCCTCTGGAGAAGATCGCCTAGTGTCCGTCTCCGCCGCCGCGCACCGATAGGCGCACCGAGAGGGAGGTCGACTTGGCGTATCGCGTCCGACGTTGTCGCACGCCCGAGGAGCTGATCCACGCGATCCGACCGATCGGGCACTACTTCGGTTGGGTTCCCGCAGTGGAGGATGGAGAGCGCTTCGCGCGCCTCATTCCTCCCGAGCGCATGCTCGCCGTCCTCGACGAGGGGCGCACGGTCGCGGGAGCGGGCGCGTACGACTTCGAGCTGACGGCGCCCGGTCCCGTCGGCGTGCCGTGTGCCGGGGTCACCATCGTCGGCACGCTGCCGACGCATCGGCGCCGCGGCTTGCTCGGCCGCCTGATGCGAGCCCAGCTCGACGAGTGCCACGAGCGCGGAGACCCGATCGCCGCGCTGTGGGCCTCGGAGGAGACGATCTACGGACGCTTCGGATACGGGCTCGCTTCGCTCCGGTACGACATGGTGCTTCCACGGACGCGAGCAGACCTCCGCCCGGGGGCACCGCAGCGTGTCGGAGCGGTCCGGCTGATCGAGGCCGACGAGGCGCTTCGAATGCTCCCGCGCCTGTACGAGAAGGCGAGGCGTACGTCGCCGGGCTTCATCTCCCGTTCGCGCGACTGGTGGGAGCTCCGCCGGCTCCGTGACGAGCCCTCGGACCGCCCGGCCGGCGCAGGGCCGATCAACATCGCCGTCCACGAGCTCGACGGGCGGATCGACGCCTGGGCCCTGTATCGAATCGCGCAGCGCGAGGAGGACGGCCGTTTCAAGGGGCAGGTCCGGGTGGTCGAAGCGATCGGCCTCGACCCTGCCGGCACCCACGAGATCTGGCGCTTCCTGCTCGAGGTCGATCTGATGGAAGAGATCACGATGCGGCTCCTGCCGGTCGACACGCCGCTTCTTCAGCTCGTCGCCCGACCCAGCAGCCTGTCATTCCGGGTCAACACCGGTCTTTGGGTGCGCCCCGTGGACGTGGGGGCGGCACTCTCCGCGCGCGGATACGCGCGCGAGGGCCGCGTCACCTTCGAGGTCGCCGATGCCTTCTGTCCCTGGAATGAGGGGACGTGGACGCTCGCCGACGGGACCGCGAAGCGATCCAGCCGGAGCCCCGATCTGCGGCTCGACGTCACCGCTCTCGGGACGACCTACCTCGGCGGCTTTTCGTTCGGGCAGCTCGTGCGTGCCGGCGTCGTCGAGGAGGTCAGGCGAGGAGCGGCCGCGCGGGCGGACGCGATGTTCGCGTCGTCGCGCGCTCCCTGGTGCCCCGAGATCTTCTGAGCCGGTCGGCTCAGAGACCGGCGGCCGCGGCCACGAGCTCCGCTGCTTTGTCGACACCGAGGACGTCGGTGTTGACGACGAGGTCGTACTGCGTCGGCGACTCCGCCGAGACCCCGTAGAAACGGCGCAGGTAGTCGGCGCGCGCGGCGTCGGCGTCCTTCACCGCCTTCGCCGCCTGCTTCGTCTCCAGCCCGCGCGCTTCGGCGAGCCGCCGCGCGCGCGTGTCCGGCGAGGCGGTGACGAGGACTCGGAGCACGTCGTCGCGCCCGGACAGCGCGTGCGAGGCAGCGTGCGAGACGATGACGACGTCGCCGCGGGCGGCGGTCTCCTCGATCGCCTGCTGGATCAGGCCGCGGATCGCGTCGGGAGTGGCCTCCTCGTGCTGCGGCCAGGCGATGCCGCCGAGCCCGTAGCTCTCGACCGAGGCGCCGCGGCCGATCTCCTGCAGCAGCCGTCCCAGCGCGCGTTTCCGCCGCTCCTCGTCCGCGACGTCCTCGGCGGAGACCCCGCCTTTCGCGGCCGCCCGCGCCACGATCTCCTCGTCGACGTACGCGAACCCGAGGCGCTCGGAGACGATCCGGCCGACATCGGCCCCCCCGGCACCTTCGGGACGAGAGATGCACACGGCACGGCAGCTCACGCCGCGACGTTACGTCCGTGGCCGCGTGGCCGTCAAGGGCTGGTCCGGACACGGCCGCCGCGGACACACGCGGCCGCTGCGGTCTGTAGTGTCCCGGCCCGTGAGCGGCGTCGCTCCGGCCGGCGGCGAGCGGTGGACACGGCGGAGGTTCCTCTCTGCAGCCGGGCTGACGCTCCTCGCGGCCGCGAGCCCCTGGGCTCCGGCTGCGCGCGCGGGTCGGCGCCTGCTCGTCGCGGAGGATGCGGCCGCTCCGGACGTGCAGACGTTCCTCTCGCGACCGGACCTCACCCCGCTCGCGGTGACGGTCGACACCCCCGCATCAGCGACGGCGCCGGGGCACGTCTTCGTGGCGCCCTTCAAGGGGCCGGGGACGTACGGCCCGCTCATCCTCGACAATCGGGGCGAACCGATCTGGTTCAAGCCGATCGACTCCCCGACGGCGATGAACTTCCGCGTCCAGCACTACCGCGGCCAGGACGTGCTGACGTGGTGGGAGGGGAAGGTCGAGGGCGGCTACGGCGGCGGCACGGGGCTCGTCTTCGACCGGGCGTACCAGCAGGTCGCGCGGGTCAAGGCCGGGAACGGGTACCACAGCGACCTCCACGAGTTCATCGTGACCTCGCACGGCACCGCGCTCGTCGCGATCTACCTCGACCGTCGGACCGACGCGTCGGCCATCGGCGGGCCCGTCGACGGGCACGTCGCGGAGGGGATCGTTCAGGAGATCGACATCGCCTCACGCCGCGTCCTCTTCGAATGGCACAGCCTCGACCACGTCGGGCTCGACGAGTCCCTGCTCCCGTACGGGGACGCGACCGGCGCGTTCGACTACTTCCACCTCAACTCGATCGCGGTCGACACCGACGGGCACCTGCTCGTGTCCTCGCGACACACCTCGACCGTCTTCAAGATCGACCGCAAATCCGGCGCGATCATCTGGCGCCTCGGCGGCAAGAAGAGCGACTTCGCGATGGGGCCGGGTGCGGCGTTCAACTTCCAGCACGACGCCCGCCGGCACGCGGACGGGACGATCACCGTCTTCGACAACGGCGCGTTCGCGCCCCCCGGAGTGGGGGCGGTGGAGCCTTTCTCGCGGCCGATGCGCCTACAGATCGACACGACCTCGATGACGGCCACGCTCGCCGGGGTCTACGAGACCTCGACCCCGAGGCTCGCGTTCGCGATGGGCGACCTGCAGCAGCTTCCGGACGGCGGGGCGTTCGTCGGCTGGGGGACGGCGGGCTCGTTCACCGAGTTCGCGCCGGACGGCACCGTCGTCTTCGACGCCCAGTTCGCACCCGAGGGGCTCAGCTACCGGGCGTTCCGATACCCGTGGGCGGGACGTCCGACGACGCTTCCCGACGTGGCGACGAGGCGTTCTCCAGCCGGGAAGACGACGATCCACGTGAGCTGGAACGGGGCGACGGGGGTCGTCCGCTGGCGCGTGGCCGCGGGACCGCGCGCCGATCTGCTCCGACCCGTCCGCACCGTCCCGCGCACGGGTTTCGAGACGGTCTTCACCGTGCCGCGCCTCACCGGCTTCGTTGCAGTGTCTGCTCTCGACGGCCACGGACGCGTCATGGCCACCTCGAAGCCCGCGCGCGCGTAGCGCCGGATCTGAGACCACCTCCTTCAGCTGCGAGCTGGCGCGCGATACGTGGTCGATTGTCCGGCCGCCTTGCGGAAGCTAGGGTCGCGCCGGTGAGCATCCTCGGGAACCGGGTGCTGCGGAAGGAGGACCCGCGCTTCCTTCGGGGCGAGGCGACCTACGTCGAGAACTTGGCCCTGGAGG
>DASSQE010000022.1:0-3696 GCA_035702645.1 Gaiellaceae bacterium | reverse complement strand
AGGTACCAAACGGTGGTGTGACCGGTGCCCGGCTCGGGTTGCGCCGTGCCGTCGAACGCGTCGTGGATCGCGCCGAGGAGTCGGTCGAGATCCCCCTCGCCGACCGTCGCCGGGTCCGCGTGCTCGATCCACGGTGGCTCGGACGCCGAGTCTGGGTACGGGTTGTGCCCGAACGTGTCGATGATCGGGCTGCGGCGTCCGCTCGCGCGGTACGCGGCCCCCACCGCTCGGATGAAGCCCGCCGGGTCGTAGTGGGCAGCGGTCGTCGAGATCACGTTCACCCTCGCCCCCCGGAGGAAATGCAGGCGCGTCCAGCAGGCCGCGAGGAGCGCCTCGTAGGCCGGCGCTCCCGCGTCCGCTGACTGCGGCCAGAAGCGAGGAGAGTTGGCCTCGTTCCAGACGACCACGTCGCGGAAGGGGACGTGGAGGAGGACGTGGTGGAGGAACTCGCAGTACTGAGTCTGCGACTGCGCGTCGATCGGCGCCTGGGACGCGGGCCCGAAGACGGCCACGACGACCCGCTGGCCGTGTGCGACGAGGCTCGCCGACCGGCTGAGATACGTTCCGACGAGCCGCGTCGGCTTCGTCATTCCTCGGTGCCACGGGATCGTGACGCGAACCGCCCCGACCCCGAGATCGCGGTACTTGGCGAGGACGCCGTTCGGTCGCCCGAGCCACTTCACGAGATCGTCGTCCACGCCGACCACGAACGGTGTCGACCGCTCACTCGCCTGTGCGGTCGGCGGCGGGCCGGGCTGCGCTGACGCCGCACACGTCGACAGCACAGCCGCCGCAGCC
This sequence comes from Gaiellaceae bacterium, assembly GCA_035702645.1. Lineage (GTDB taxonomy): Bacteria > Actinomycetota > Thermoleophilia > Gaiellales > Gaiellaceae > GMQP-bins7. The sequence goes on along the minus strand of DASSQE010000022.1, from coordinate 2,898 downwards.
AGTACGGCACAGAGGACGCCTCTTCTCACCGCCGCGCGCACCCTGATGCGCGGCGCGAGCGAAGTCAACGAGTCCGTCAGCCGGGTCGCACCCGGACGAAAGTGCAGGGGGGAGGATTCGAACCTCCGAAGGCTGAGCCAGCGGGTTTACAGCCCGCCCCCTTTGGCCACTCGGGAACCCCTGCGGGAGCGGGGCATTGTAGCCGTGCTCCGGTGCGTCACTAGGATCGCGGCATGGAGCGTTTCGACGTGCTCGTAATCGGCGCGGGGCCTTCCGGATCCGCCACCGCGATACGGCTCGCTAGCGCCGGGGCGAGCGTCCTGCTCGCCGACCGTGCGCGGTTCCCACGTGACAAACCGTGCGGGGGCGGGCTCACCGGCCGGGCGCTGCGCCACGCCCCGTGTGACGTGACTCCGGTCGTGGAGCACGTCGTCGATCGCATGGTCCTCCGCCTCGGATACGGCCGGCGGTTCGCGCGCGGAACCGAGAAGCCGTTGATCCTCATGACACAGCGTCGCCGCCTCGACGCGTTTCTCGCCGAGCAGGCGGTGGAGGCGGGCGCCGAGTTCCGCGACGGCGTTCGCGTCGACGGGATCGATGCGACCGACGGTGGAGTGACCGCGGTCATCGGGGACGCGCAGGTCGCCGCGAGCTACCTCGTCGGGGCCGACGGCGCCAACGGCGTGGTCGCCAAGACCGTCGGGATCGGCGACGAGATCGTGCGGGGCGTTGCGCTCGAAGGGAACGCACCATGGACGACGCTCGATCCCCGCCCCTTCGAGGGGACAGCCTGGGTCGAGCTCGGAGTGGTGCCCGGAGGCTACGGCTGGATCTTCCCCAAGGGCGACCACGCGAACGTCGGTGTCGGCGCCTGGGGGAAGGAGGGGCCGAACCTACGGGACCATCTCGCACGTCTGTCGCGGGCGCACGGGCTCGAGCCGTCCGATCTCACCGACGTCCGCGGGCACCGCCTCCCGATGCGACCGATCGGGACGCGAGCCGCGAGCGGTCGCGTGCTGCTCGTCGGCGACGCGGCGGGCCTCGTCGATCCGCTGTCCGGCGACGGCATCTACGAGGCCTTCGTCTCCGCAGAGCTCGTAGCCGGCGCGATCCTCACGGGGGAGCCCGAGAGGTACGAGGCCGCGCTCGCGGGAGCACTCGACCGTCACGCATCTGCGTCGTGGACGGCGAAGCGCGCGGCAGACCGGTTCCCCCGCGCATGCTTCTGGGCGGCCCGGGCGCCCGGCGTCTTCGGGGCGGTGGCCGGGCTCCTCGGCGGAGACCTCGCTCATCCGAGCGAGGCTCGGGGCCTGGCGCGCCCGCCGCTGCGCGTGCTGTCGCGCCTCGCCCGGCTCGCGCCGCCGACTCCGTGAACGAGTAGGGGCGCGGTCTCCCGCGCCCCTGTGGCGTCAGTACGGTGCGCCGGGTCTAGCTGCAGTCGGCGTTCTTGTGGAAATGCGAACCCGAGGGGTCCGGCCCCGCGACGCTCATGGTCACGCCGTTGACCGTGTCCGTGAGGCAGAACTGCGACCGCTTCGCCGATGCGACCGTCAGTGTCGGAGACACCCTCGGATCGGTCGCGACGAGCGTGATCGCGTTCATGCCCACGTACGTTCCCTTGTCCGCGTAGTACGCGAGGGCCGCCGGGAGCGCGTTGCGCAGGTTCGCCTTCGTCTTGTTTGCCGCCGCACGCTCGCGAAACCCGAGGTACGAGGGAACGGCGACGGCCAGCATGAGGCCGACGAGGATGATCACGACGAGCAACTCGACCACGGTGACGCCCCGCTCGTCGCTCGGGTCGAGGGCGTGCCGCATCCGCTCGAGCATGGTGGACGTGCTCCTTCCGCAGTAATGGTTCTGCTGTGCCGATCACGTATCGGCGGACGTCCACCGAGGCTCGTCCCCGTTCCGGGTGATCTCGGGACGTCGAGCGGACATGCGTACAGTGGCGGCGGTGAGCCGGCTCGCCGTGGCGCTGCTCGCCTCCGCGCTCGTCGCGGGGGCCGGGTGCGGCGGCGGCTCGCAGACCGCGCCTCCGCCCACCCAGCCGTCCCAGACGACGACGTCGACGACCCGGCCGGCGACGACTCCGCCGTCTCCGCAATCGATGTCCTGGGAGCAGGCGGGGGCGTTCGTCTGGCACGAGTCGGACGTGTCACCCGAGGAGCTCGGGCAGGAGTTGCGCGCGAACGGGTTCGGCTGGGTCGCAGTCTTCGTTCAGGACGGCGTCACGGAAGACCCGGTCGAGAACGACTGGATCGCTCGCTTCCGCGCTGCGAGCGGCCTGGCGGTCGGCGGCTGGGGCGCGCTCCGTACCGAGCCCGTGCGCGAGGCGCAGCTCGCGAGCTCGCTCGTTACCCGCGACGGGCTCGACTTCTTCATCGCCGATGCGGAGGCGGACTACGCGTACAGCGGTCTTGACGGCCCGAGCGACGAACGCTTCCGGCGCTCCGCTCGGTTCGTCTCCGAGTTCCGGCGGCTGCAGCCGGCCCTGCCGGCGGCGGTGTCGTCCTACTGCCGTCCCGATCAGCACGACCTCGATTGGAACGCCTGGAGCACAGGCGGCTTTGCGTTCCTCCCGCAGGCCTACGTCAACGACTTGGGCAACGCGGCTTCTCCAAAGTCCTGCGTGGAGGGCGCCATGCCGTTCTTCCCGAGCTCGTCCGTGCACCCGACAGTCGGGATGTATCCCGGCGTTGCCCGCTCGCTGAGTGCCGCGGCGTACGCTCGCCTTCTTGGCCGGGCCGGCACCGTCGGCTTCTCGGTGTATCTGGCGGAGACGCGCATGACCCCTGACGGCTGGCGCGCACTTGGTGAAGCAATGCTCGCCCAAGGCATCGCGACGCGATCCTGATCGGGCTCGCGGGTCAGGCCGCGCGGCAGTCCCCGCATGCGCCG
>DASSQE010000021.1:0-18517 GCA_035702645.1 Gaiellaceae bacterium | reverse complement strand
TCGCCCAGGTGTCGACCATCGTTCGCGCGCCGACCCAGGCGCCGATGTTGACGAAGCCCGGCATGAGGACGACACCTGGCGACAGGAACGAGCCGTAGCGCGCGACGCCCGGCGGGACGACGCGGACACCTCGCTCGGCGTAATCGTCTTTCACGGGGATCTTGTCGAGGAAGAGGAGACCGCCGATCTCCATCGGTTCGACCTTCCGAATGCGGAAGTAGAGGAGGATCGCCTTCTTCACCCACTCGTTCACGACCCACTCTCCGGCGCGTTTCTCCGCGACCCGCACCTGACCCTCGTCGAGGAGCCGGATCGCCTGCTCGACCGGCGTGGGGTCGATCTCCTCCGTCTCGTGGGACTCCCAGAGGGCCTCGATCTGCGAGACGATGTCCATCAGTCGGGATCTTCCCGGACCGGGCGGCCGAGGAAGCGCGCAAGCGTCTCGTACGCATGAACGAGGGCCGAGATCTCGACCCGCTCGTCCCGTGTGTGCGCGTAGCGTGTGTGACCCGGGCCGAAATTCACCGCGTCGACGCTGTGCTCCGTGAAGTCGGCGACGTTCGTCCATGCTTGTTTCGCCTCGAGCTCGAGGCCGCCGGCGGACAGGAGCTCGGCCACGAGGTCGGAGTCAGTCGCTACGCGTCCAGGTGGCGCGTTCCCGACGACCTCGAGCGACGCGCCGTCGGGGACGAGCGAGGTTAGGTACGCCTCCGCCTCATCCGGGGCTCGGTCGGGCGGATAGCGCAGGTTGACCGTCGCGACCGCCTCGCCGGGGATCACGTTGTCCGCAACACCGGCCTCGAGCCGTGTGACGGAAACGACCTCGACGAACGAGAGGCCTCCGACCAGAGCTTCACGCGGCTCGTGGGCGAGTAGCTGCTCGAGCCCGAGGACTGCGTGCGCAATCGCGCTGTCGGCGAGCCACGGCCTCGCGGAGTGCCCGCTTCGGCCGTGGAAGACGAGCCGTGCCATGACGTTTCCGAGACACCCCGCCTGGAGCTTCCCGTCGGTCGGCTCGAGCAGGATCGCGAGGGCGACTCGCGGCAGCACGTCGGACGCGGCGAAGAGCGCGGGGAGGGGGTCCTGGTCGCGGGGTAGCTCTTCGCGCCCGAAGAGGAGAAGGCCGACGTCGAATCGCTCGGCCGGGATCTCGGCGAGGTCCCTGACGAGCTCGAGCGCGACCGCGAGCCCGCCCTTCATGTCGCTTGCCCCCAGCCCGTGGACGGAGCCATCCTCGATCCTGCCGGGCAGGTTTCCCTGCTCCGGCACCGTGTCGTAGTGGCCGGCGAGCAGCACGAGCGGGCTGTCCGCTCGGAAGCGGGGGAGGAGCAGGAACGCCTCGTCGCCCGCGGCTTCGACGCCGAGCGTGGACGGGACGAGCTCGAGCAGGTGCTCGCGGATCGTCGCCTCGTGCCCGCTCTCCGACGGGATGTCGACGAGCTCCAGCGTCCGGGCCGCGAGGCGTTCGCCGAGGTCGCTCATCGTGCGGGACCCTAGACGGTCGATCGGCAATTCATTACCGCAGACCCGTCGCCGGTCAGGCACTCTCGCTCCTCGCCCATACCACGATCCACGCTCCTCGCGCACGTCGTACTTCGTGCCGAATGGGAGCGGGGACGCAGCGACGGCATAATCCTCGCTGTGACTGCGCGCCAGCCCGATCCCGTGTCCGGGGCGGAGCCGGAACGCGGGTTCGTCCTCGGCGTCTTCGCGAAGGGCGCCGACGGCACCTCGGAGCTCGACGAGCTCCGGGAGCTCGCGCGCACGGCCGGCGTCCACCCGATCGGCGAGCTCGTCCAGCACCGCGAGCACCCGGACCCCCGCACGTTCGTCGGCAAGGGGAAGCTGGCCGAGCTGAAAAGCGTCTACGGCGACGCGTCCGCCGAGGTGCTGCTCGTCGACGACGAGCTCACGGCGACCCAGCAGCGCGCGCTCGAGGACGCGCTCAAGGCCCGCGTCGTCGACCGGACCCAGCTCATCCTCGACATCTTCGCGCAGCATGCGAGAAGCGCCGAAGGGAAGCTCCAGGTCGAGCTCGCACAACTCGAGTACAACCTCCCGCGCATGCGCGGCATGTGGCAGCACCTCGAGCGGCTCGGCGGCGGTGTCGGGACGAGAGGGCCGGGCGAGACGCAGCTCGAGAGCGACCGCCGTCAGGCACGGACCCGAGTCGCCCTCCTCAAGCGGAGGCTGAAGGACCTCGAGGCCCAACGCACCGTGCGTCGCAAGGAGCGTCGCCGGACGACGGCGCCGACCGTCGCGCTCGCCGGGTACACGAACGTCGGGAAGTCGACGCTCCTGAATGCACTGACGGGCGCGCACGCCTCGGTCGACGATCGTCTGTTCGAGACGCTCGACCCGACCACCCGCTCGTTCGAGCACGTCGGCAAGCGGTATCTCGTGACGGACACGGTCGGTTTCATCCGCCGTCTCCCCACGCAGCTCGTCGAAGGGTTCGCCTCCACGCTCGAGGAGACGCTCGTGGCCGACCTCGTTCTCCACGTTGCGGACGGCTCGCTGCCCGAGGATCAGCTTCGCGAGCAGATCGCAGCCGTGCAGACAGTGCTCGGCGAGATCGGGGGAGACGACGTGCCCGTCGAGCTGCTCCTGAACAAGGTCGACGTGCTCGACCCGCTCGCACGCCGTCGGTTGGGCCACGCGTTCCCGCGCGCGCTCCAGGTGTCGGCGAGGACGGGTGAGGGGCTGGACGCGCTCAGAGACCGGATCGCAGAGCTCTTCTCCGAGCGGTTCGAGGACGTGCGCCTGCTCGTGCCGTACAGCGAAGGACGAGTCCTCGGCGCGCTGTACGGCCTCGGGGCGCCCATCGCGGAGCGGCGGGACACGCCCGACGGCGTGCGTGTGCGCGCGCGCCTTCCGCGTCGAGAGGTCGCACGCTTCGCGGAGTTCCTGGTCGCCGAGACACCGGCGGCGGAGGCGACCGCTCGGTGATCGAGATCGGCGTCCGGAAGCTCCGGGACGACGCGATTCTTCCGAGCCGGGCGTACGAGGGCGACGCCGGCCTCGACCTGGCCGCGTGCGAGGGAGCCACCCTCGAGCCGGGCGCGCGGGCGGTGGTCGGCACCGGGATCGCCGTGGAAATTCCCGAGGGATACGCGGGCTTCGTCCAGGCGCGCTCCGGCCTAGCCGCGCGGCACGGGATCGGTGTCGTCAACTCGCCGGGCCTCGTCGACTCCGGCTACCGCGGCGAGCTCCGCGTCGTGCTCCTGAACACCGACCGTGAGGAGGCGTTCACGATCGAGCCGGGCATGCGGATCGCGCAGCTCGTCGTCATGCCGGTCGCGTCGGTGCAGCTCGTCGAGGCAGAGGAGCTCGCGGTGAGCGAGCGCGGCGGCCGCGGGTTCGGGTCGTCGGCGACGTAGACGTGGGCCAGCCGAGGGTTCGAGTCTCCGCGATTCTCCGCTGGCGCGGGCGGGTGCTCCTCATCAGACACCTGAAGCAGAGCGGCGAGATCTGGCTTCTGCCCGGCGGCGGCGTGGAGAGCGGCGAGAGCCTCCTCCAGGCGCTCCAGCGCGAGCTCTGGGAGGAAACGGGGCTCTTCCCCGGCGGAACCGAGTTCGCGCTCGAGGGCCCGGTCGCGCTCGTCGACTCCATCTCACCGGAGCCACGCCCCGACCGGAAGCACGTGATTCACGTGATCTTCGCCGCCGAGGTCTCGGGCTCGCTCGAGGACGTCTCGTCCACGGACACCTCGATCGGAAACCATCGGGCGTTCCGCCTCTCCGAGCTCGACTCGATTGCCCTCCACCCGCCGATCCAGCGCTTCCTGCAACGCTGGCAGCCCGGAGATCCCGCCGTCTACCTGGGCGAGATGTGGGTGCCGTGACCCGAGAGCCGGGGCGGCGCGCTCATCGACGCCCGCCACGGGCTTTTGCCCGGCCCGCTGCCACACGCTGAGCCTCGTCCTCGAGCCCGTCGTCCAGGAGCGGGAGCCGCGGTGGATCGGCACCGGTTGCGTGGCCGAGCGCCTGGGCGAGCAGCCAGTCGGCGAGCCAGGGGTTGCGCGGGAGCAGCGGTCCGTGGAGGTACGTGCCGATCGCACGGTTCAGGCGGCAGCCCTCGAAGCCCGAGGCGCCGTCGGTCCCGAACCCGTGGACGACGCGCCCGAGCGGAACTGCGTTCGGATCGAGCAGCGTCCGGCCGGCGTGGTTCTCGAAGCCCGCGACGAGCCTGCGCTCGCCGGCTTCGAGCTCGCACTCGAGGAGGACGTCGCCGATCATCCGGTCGGTTCCGGCAACGGTCTCGTGCGGGAAGAGCCCGACGCCGGGCATGAACGATCCGTCGCGGCCGCGATACCCGCGGCCGAGGAGCTGATAGCCACCGCAGACTGCGAGGAGCGCTGCGCCGCCGCCCACCGCACTCACGATCGCTTCGCCTTTGCCCGCGAGATCGCCCGCGATCAGCGCCTGCTCGCGATCCTGGCCGCCACCGACGTAGAGGAGATCGTGCGCTCCCGGCTCCAGCGTGACGGCCAGGCCGATCGGGTCGACGTCGAGCTCGTGGCCGCGGAGCTCCGCCCGCCGGCGGAGGACTGCGATGTTCCCGCGGTCGGCGTAGATGTTGAGGTACTCGGGGTAGAGGTGCGCGACCCTGATCTTCACGCCTCTCCCTCCCAGTAGGGACGCACGCTCCCGCGCTCGGCGAGGATCGCGCGCAGCGCGAGCATCGCCGTGTACGTGGGCAGGACGACGAGCGTTCCGCCGGCTTCCGTGAGCTCGAGCCCCCGGTCGAGCGCGAGCTCGAGTGACGGCTCGAGCTCGATGCGGTCTCGGGGGAGACCGCCGTAGACGAGCCGCAGTCCGAGCTCGGCGGCTCTGTCCCCCGTCGCGATGACCCGCTCGACGTGGGGGAGGAGCGGCTCGAAGTCGACGTCCCAGATCCACGACACGTCGCGTCCGTCGGCGATCGCGTCGTTCAGCGCGACGACGAGGGTCGGCGGGATCCCCGTCTCGAGCGTGCGCAGAGCCTCGTTCGCTCCGGCAGGGTTCTTGATGAGCAGCACGACGAGGTTCTTCGCGCCGGTCGCAATGCGCTCGAACCGCCCGAAGGCGGCCCCGAAGCTCTCGAGGCCGGTGCGGATTCGTGCGAGTGGGGTCTCGAGCGCGATGGCGAGCGACGCGGCCGCGACGGCGTTGTACACGTTGTAGAGGCCGGGCAGACGGAGCTCCACCGCCGTCGTTCCGACGGCGGTCTCGAGCTCGAAGCGGGAGCCCGTGAGCCCCATGAGCTCGATCGAGCGGGCGGCGACGTCGAGCGCCGGCCGCGCATGCCCGCAGGCCTCGCAGCGATAGTCGCCGAGATGGCCGACGTAGGCGGCGTCGTACACGTACGGCGCGCCGCAGCGGACGCAGTACTTCGAATCGGCCGCGTGCTGGAGCGACGGTCTTGCATGGCGCGGATCGTCGAGACCGAACCGAAGCGCTCGCCGCACACCGTCGGCAAGCTCGCCGACGACGGGATCGTCGGCGTTGACGACGAGGGTCGAGCCCTCGGGAAGCGTGGAGACGAGCGCGCGCCAGCGCTCGGCGACGAGCTCGAGCTCCCCGTAGCGGTCGAGCTGGTCGCGGAAGAGGTTCCCGAGCAGGAGCGCCCGCGGCCGCATACGCCGCACGGCTTCCGGCAACGCGGCCTCGTCGACTTCGAGGAGACCGAGCTCAGCGCCGTCACCGGCGACGAGCGCGGACGCGATGCCCGAAAGGAGGTTCGCACCGGCCCGATTCCACGCCAGCGTTCGCTCCCCGCCGAGAATCGACGCGGCCATCGCCGTCGTTGTCGTCTTTCCGTTCGTCGCTGAGACGAGCGCGACCCCGGCGGGAAGCCGGGCGGCGAGGGTGTCGACGGCGTCCGGATCGAGCTTCCACAGGAGCTTCCCGGGCAGCGTGGTGCCGCCGCCGCGGCCCGCTGCCCGTGAAATCCACCCCGCGGTCCGCGCAGCCGTCACCTCGAGCCCGAGCCGGACGCTCATCGCCGGCGAGCGTAGCGGTCAGCGTGGGGGAGGCTCCTGCTCTGGACTACTTGCAGATATGTCAAAACGCTCTAAGCTTCTTGCAACGATGGCCCGCTCCCGCTCCAGCAGGGGCTCGAAGCCGCGTATCGACGAGGCAGAGCTCGCTGCGTTTCGCGCCGGCCTGCGGCGCCGCTACACGGACGAGGACATCCTCGAAGAGCTCCGCGCCGCGGCGAAGCGCCTCGACCGCTCGCCGACGATGCGAGAGTTCGCCCGGGATCCCGAAGCGCGGATCCACCCACAGACGGTCATCGAGCACTTCGGGACCTGGAACGCGGCCAAGCGGGCCGCGGGGCTCTTCCCCCGCCGCTTCCTGACGCGCGACGAGCTGCTCGCCCAGCTCCAGGGTCTCGGCGAAGAGCTCGGACGCACTCCGACGGCGCGCGACCTCGCTGCACGCAGGCGGTCGCTCCCGTCGGCCTCGCTCTACGCCCACACCTTCGGCTCGCTGACGAACGCCCTCCGGGAGGCGGGGTTCGACGTCCCGGTCGGCGAGGAGCGCCTCGATCGTGCGGTCGAGCAAGGAGCCGCGCTGGCGCAGGAGCTCGGACGGCTTCCGAAGATGGCGGATTGGGCCGACGCGCGCCGGGCCGACGCGCACCTCCTTTCCGAGTGGCAGGTCTACCGGCTCCTCGACGTACCGCGGGGCGCCTGGACGGCGTTTCAGTACCTCGTACGCGAGCGGCTCCGCGAGCTGGGAATCGACGTTCTGCCGGATGGGGCCCTGGGCCCGGCAAGAGAGCATTGAGCTCGCGCTGCCGCACTCACCGGGGAGCGCGTGTTCGTAGGAGGCGGCTCAGGTCGCCGCGATGGCGGCGAAACGCTCGAGGCACGACACTGCCTCGCGCGGTGAGTGCACGGGGGAGTGCAGGTCGGTCTCGCGATACGCGCGATCGGGCCTGAAGCGCCGCTTGCGCGCGATGCGGCCGTCGACGACCTCGAGCAGACGTCCTTCGCGGATCTGCCGCGCATCGAGTCGGACGCCTAGCGCTGCCTCGACGATGGTCAGCGCACGGCGCGTCGAGGCGAAGAACGTCTCGGTGCGTGTCCGGCCGATCCACAGCGGGCGTGAGACTCCCCTGGCGAGGAAGAGGGTCTCGGGAGCGCGCTCGTCGAGCCAGGCCGCCGCCATCGTCCCGTGGAGCTGACGCAGAACGCGCGGGTCGTTCCGGCGCTCGTGCATGAGGGCGAAGATGGCCTCGGAGTCGACGCTCATGTCGGGCGTCCACCGGTCGATGCCGTGGCGGGCGAGTAGCTCGTCGTCGTTCGAGATGACGCCGTTGTGCACGCCCACGACCGCGGCGTGGCGGATCGGGTGATTGTTGTCGTCGATCTCGGGACGACCCTTGGTGAAGTCGCGCGTGTGCACCAGCGCCTGCGTGGCCGTGGACGGGAGGTCGAGCTCGTCGAGAAGGGCACTGGCGCCGCCGCGAAGCTTCGTGACGCTGACGCTGCCGGTCGAGTCGCCGTAGGCGTATCCGACCGCGTCCGCGCCGCGCTCCGCGATCCCGGCGAGGAGCGCCTGCGCGGCGAGCGTGCGCTCGACGCGAGAGTCGGGGGCGAGGCTATAGCCCGCTATACCGCACATGAACCGCAGGGCTGGCCGCTCGAACGGACATCTGTTTCAGAGTAGACGACCTGGATGACGAATCTGTTTGCCGAATGTTCATTCGGCGTTCGTCTTCGCAGGCTCGATCCCTCGTCGGGATTGCAATCCCTCAAGCGGGTACACGCCGATACCGATAGATCGGCCGTGGAGGGCAACGCTGCCGAGCATCTCTTCGACTCTGCGGACGAAGAGATGCCGACGACGACCGACGAGCCGGCCTCGAGAGAGCACGCAGCTCTCGCCGGGCCGAGCCCGGACGACCCGCTGAAGCTATACGTCCGTCAGATCGGCGACGGACGTCTGCTCACTCCCGTCGAGGAGCGCGAGCTCGCCCGTCTCAAGGACGAAGGGGACGAGAACGCGAAGCGCCGACTCATCGAGTGCAACCTCCGACTCGTGATGTCGATCACGCGCAACTACACCCGCGCGGACGTGCCGCTCCTCGACTTGATCCAGGAGGGGAACCTGGGGCTCATCCGCGCCGTCGAGAAGTTCGACTACAAGCTCGGCTACAAGCTCTCCACCTATGCGACCTGGTGGATCAAGCAGGCGATCTCACGCGCACTCGCGGAGCAGGGCCGGACGATCCGCCTCCCCGTGCACGTGGCAGATCAGGTGCGCAAGGTCACGAAGACGCGCCGCACGCTCGGCCAGAAGCTGAACCGCGATCCGTCGGTCGACGAGATCGCCGCCGAGATCGGCGTCTCGCCGGAGCGCGTGCAGGACCTGCTCGACCTCGTCCAGGACCCGGTCAGCCTGGAGACGCCGATCGGCGAAGGGGACAGCATGGTCGCCGACCTGATCCCGGACCCGAGCGCGCAGCAGCCCGAGGTGGAAACCGCCGACCGCGCGCGCTCGTCCGAGCTCCTCGACGCACTCGCGAAGCTCCAGCCGCGGCAGCGAAGAGTCGTAGTCGAGCGTTTCGGTCTCGACGGCGTTCGACCCCGCACGCTGGAAGAGGTCGGCGCGAACCTCGGCATCACCCGCGAGCGTGTCCGCCAGCTCGAGGCACGTGCGCTCCGCGAGCTGCGGGCGATCGCGCCTGGGCTCGAGCTCTACCTGCGCACGTAGCGGCGCGTTCAGTCGGCGCTACACGACGTCGACGGACTCCATCTCGCGGAGCGCCGCGAGCCGGCGGAGCGACTCGAGCTCGATCTGTCGCACACGCTCGCGCGTGAGCCCGAGGCGCCGCCCGATCTCCTCGAGCGTCTGCGGTTCTGCTCCTCCGAGGCCGTAGCGCATGACGACGACCTCTCGCTCGCGCTGCGGGAGCGCAGCGAGCGCCTGGCGGAGCGCCTCGCTGCGGAGGTTGAGCTCGACCGCCTCCTCGGGCAGCGGCTCGTCGCCGGCGACGAAATCGCCGAAGACCGCGTCCTCGCCGTCGCCGACGGGCGCATCGAGGCTCGTGGACGCGCGCGCGGCGGCCCTCACCTCGAGCACCTGCTGGACCGTGAGCGATGCCTCGTCGGCGATCTCCTCGAGCGTCGGCTCGCGGCCGAGCTGCGTCCACAGGAGCCGGTCGGCGCGGTTGATCTTCTGGAGCCGCTCGACGATGTGCACGGGCATCCGGATCGTGCGCGCCTTGTCCGCGAGCGCGCGCGCGACCGCCTGGCGGATCCACCAGGTCGCATACGTGGAGAACTTGAACCCGCGCCGCCAGTCGAACTTCTCGACCGCGCGAATCAAACCGAGCGTGCCTTCCTGAATCAGGTCCAGGAAGGGGAGGCCCTGGTTTCGGTAGTTCTTCGCGATCGAGACGACGAGGCGGAGGTTCGACTGGATCATCCGCTCCTTCGCCTCGAGATCGCCTCGCTCGATCCGCTTCGCGAGCTCGACCTCCTGGGCCGCGGTCAAGAGCTGGTGCCGCCCGGCCTCGCGCAGGAAGAGCTGGAGCGCGTCCGTCGTCGTCTCGACGGGGGCGGTGATCGCCGCCACGACTTCGGAGTGGGAGGGAAGCTCGACGATCTCGATCCCGCGCTGGTCGAGCTCGCGGAGCAGCGCGTCGTGCTCCAGCTCGGTGAGCTCGTACGTCTCAGCGACCTCGGAGAGATCCGATGCCCGGATCGTGCCGACCTGCTCGGACTGCTCCAGCAAGTGCCGGATGTCCTCGGTCGTGAGGATGTTCTCGATGTCGATCTGGGTCACACGCGGCGGGGACGCGGGGTGTCCGCTAACACTCTCTCGCGTCAGCCGCCCGATGTCTAGGGGGCGACGAAGAAATCCCTGACACTGGCTACGAATCCGCCTCGAGTTCGCCGGCGAGGAGGTCGAGGAGCAGACCGTCGACCCAGCGCTCCTCGACGTGGTCCCACCAGTACGAGCGAAGGATCCCGACGGTCTTGAAGCCGACCGCTTCGTAGCAGCGCACCGCCCGCGTGTTCGCCGCAGCCGGGTCGATGACGACGCGGTGGTGGCCACGACCCTCGAACAGATGCCGAGCGACGGTGCGGACGACCTCGCGGCCGAGCCCACGGCCCTGGAACGGCGGCGCGAGGAAGAGGTCCATCCCGGCGTGACGGACCTCCGGATTTTTCTCCTCATATGCCTGGACGAACCCGACGATCTCGCCGTCCAGCTCGACGACCCAGCAGCTGAGATCGTCCCGATCGAGCTTCCCGCTCAGGTACTCGGCGTCGCGAGGGGGCCACCAGCGCGCGACCTCCGGAGCCTCGTGGAGCTCCGCTACCCGCTCCACGTCCATGCTCGTCATCTCTCGAATGACGACGCGCTCCCCTTCGAGCCTCTCCGCCGGCACGCCTCCGAGCGTACCCGTGCCCCGACGCGGGCTAGGATCGTCCGTCGTCTCGACCACCGGCCGTCATCTGCTCACGGTTCTCCTCGCGGCATCGATCGCGGCCCTGGGTGCGGGCTGCGGATCCTCGGGCTCGTCGAAGAGCGAATCGACCGCGCTGCGGTTCTTCTGGACGGAGTCGACGGACAAGCTCGCCGTCGATCTCGCTCCCAAGGGCAAAGTGAACAGGGGCGACGTGATCAGCGGGAGGTCGGTTCTCCGGAACCAGGTCGCTCAGCTCGGACGCCGACGGGGCGCGGTGGTGGGCCGCGTCGTCGCGACCTTCCACGTCGTCTCGCCGCGGAAGGCCAGGATTGCTCTCGAGCTGAGGTTTCGGGGCGGAGGCTTCGACGCGGCGGGCGGGCCGTCAACCGCGCCCTGGCACGGTCGCCTGCGGGTGACGCATGGAACCGGTCGCTTTCACGGCGCGCGGGGCACGGGTGAGCTGCGGCAGTTTCCGGACCGCTCCGTCAGCTCCTTCCGGCTGGTGCTCCCGCCGAGCGGATGACGCGGCAGTCGCACGAGGATGTGCAAGTTGTCGGTCGAAGATGCATCCTTAGTGCAGGTAGACGCACTCTGGCATCGATCGAGGGAGGGATCGCGGTGGTTCCAGAGGACCCGCAGGACGAGAAGGTGGCGCATCAGGTCCGCTTCCTCTCAGACCAGGGATTGGCGTCCGAGGAGATGGACGACTGGAGCCGGCAGCTGTGGCTGCTCGAGCGTCTCGCCGGCAAGGATCCGACCAGGCTCGACCCCCAGCTCCGCGATCGGATCCAGGGCGAGATCGCGAACGCGGCGATGGAGCAGCTCAAGGCGACGGGCCTCGTCGATGCGTGGCTCGAGGCGTGGGAAACGCGGCACGAGGTGGTCGCTCAGGCCGCCGAGCCGGTGACATCGCGCGGGCGGGTCGTCCCTCTCGCCGGGCGCGCCTCGAGCGCATCGAGCCCGAGCCCGACGCGAACGACGCACTAGCGATTCGTCTCGCCGGCGCTCCAGCGGGCGTAGCCGTCGTTTTTCTCCTGCGCGAACGGGGCATGCGGGAGTCATGAGGATCAAGACCAGCGTGTATGCAGCGGTCGGCTTCGCGGTCGTGAAACTCGGCAGGTACTACGCGAGACGCAGAATGCGCCGCGGCCTTCGCCTCGGGCACGGCCGCAGCCGCTCCTAGCGCCGTGAGCCGCTCCGAGCTCCCTCGGAACGCGGACGCTCAGCGCACGATAACGTGCGTTATGTCAAGTAGAGACCCGCAACGGACTTTACGATCGATTGTCCCGTCCCCCACGCCGCAGGCGGGCACGGAACGTCTGGGCTGGTCGTGGGCGGAGTGCATCAAGCCGATCGTAGGAACGGACACGTGTCAGTTGAAACACGTGGGCATCGCCCAGTCCGGCGCGATGCACGTCGAGCACGAGGACGGCACGGAGCAGGAGATCAAGGCCGGCGACGTCTACGTCATCGAGCCGGGACACAACGCCCGCGTTGCCGGTGACGAGCCGTTCGTCGGGTACGAGTTCGAGTCGGCGTCTGCCGAGACGTACGCGACGGTCGACTGAGCCGACGACGGGCTTCGCGGTCCCGTGGGCACCGGAGATGCTCCGGGACCGTGGAGCTCGGCTGCCCGGCCTCGAGCCGATCGCCTCGCACGCGCGGCACACATTCTTTCGCCAGCCTCGCGGTCACTCGATTCATGCACTCAAGGCGCAAGGTTCGAATGCCGATGACGTCTATCTGCGGCCATGACCTATCCGTACGAGATTCGATCCGGGCGTCGAACGGTCTCGATCCAGCGATCGGTGAGCCCCCTGCAAGCTGTTCTCGACTACGTCCGCATGTTCGGAAACGTGGAGAGCGAGATCCAGATCGTCGGCGTCGACTCGGTTGCCTGGCGTGGCGCTCGATTCAGCGCCGTCGCGGTCGCGACCGAGCAGACGAGCACCGAGTAAGCACGAGGGCGCTTCGAGCTCCCTCACCCGGTCGGCGGTCGGGGATCACTCGTGCTGAGGAAGCGCGCTTCTGGTCGAGCGACCGATAACTCCCGTGACGACTGCACCCGACGGTGGGGAAAGGCGCAGCACGTGGTCTCAGGGGTCGACCCGTTCGAGAAGCTCAAGCATCAGGTCTTGTTCCTGCACGAACGCGACCTGACGTCGTACGAGATGGAGGACCTGAATCGCCAGCTCTGGCTGCTCGAGCGTCTCGCGGGCGGAGACCGCCAGAAGCTCGATTCCCATCTCCTCGATCGGCTGAACCGCGAACTCGGCGAGGCGACGATGAGGCAGCTCGAGGCGACGGAGCTGCTCTACGACTGGCTCGCGGCGTGGGAAGCGCGCGACGCGACCACGAGCTCGGCGGAGCACGAGCCGGCGATCCTCGACCAGGAGCTGACGGTTCGTCACATCGGCTGACCGTCGCCGCGGCCCCGGCGACCTCTCGAAGAAAAACACCGCAATTTGCGGCTTCGACGTGCGCGAGGCGCTTGACCCGATAAGCCCTGTCCCGTAGCGTCCCCGATGCACCGAGCACGGAGCGCGACTAGGTCGAAGCGCAGCTCGAAGGCTCTACGCGGAAGCGGACGGTCAGCGGGCTGAGTGGACGAAAGCGCCACCGGCTCGGTGAATTCTTGGTCCCGTACTGCGAGCTCGCCCGCCGAATCTCGCGGGGCTTGCCGAGCGGCGGCGGTAGGATCTCCCCCGCGATGCACATGCGAGCCCCGAGCGTCGACCGAGGCGTCCACGCCTTCCTCTGGTCGGTCGTCTTCTTCCTCTTCATGTGGCTCGGCGCGCTCGCCATCGGGCTGCCGAACGGCGCGTCGTTCGTCGTTTCGCTCGTCGCCGCGGGAGTGATCTTCCTCTTCGTCAGGACACGCGGCGGCGACCGGCGCGGACGCCAGTAGCCCCTCGGGGCGCTGCAGATCGCCTTACTGCTTCGGCGCGGGCTCCGTGCTCAGAGCGGCGACCAGGCGATCGGCGAAGTCTCTTCCGATGGCTGCCTCGAGCCGGATCAGCGCGGAGTCTCGCTCGTCGTCGGGCTTCACGAGGGCCTCGACGTCGGCGAGCAACCGCTCCGAAGCGGCAGGGGCAACCGTCGTGAGGACGGCGGCGCTCATGGCCACGCTATCGGTCGAGCGCCGGGCTCCGATCATCCCTGGCGGGAGTGACGGATGAGATCGCTTGGAAGAATCAGGGCTCAAGGGGCATCCCCTCTCGTGGTCGCGGCCGCTCGAGAAGGCCGGGTTCTCCTCCTTGTAATCCCCTGATCGGACGACTCCCTCGGGCGGGGCTGGGCGAGCCGTCAGTACTGGATCAGCGACTGGACGTCGTAGCCCGCAAGCCGCTCGCGGCCGCCGAGGAAGGTCAGCTCGATCACGAACACGACCCCCGCGACGATCCCCCGGAGCGCCTCGACGAGCTCGACCTTGGCGTGGGCGGTCCCCCCCGTCGCGAGCACGTCGTCGAGGACGATCACCCGCGCCCCCGGCGAGACCGCATCGCGGTGTACCTGCAGGCTGTCCGTGCCGTACTCGAGCGCGTACGTCGCTTCGACGGTCTCACGCGGAAGCTTGCCCGGCTTACGTGCGGCGATGAACCCCGCGTCGAGAGCGTACGCGAGCGCCCCGCCGAAGATGAAGCCCCGTGCTTCGGCGCCGAGGATCAGGTCGGGCTTGCGAGGCCGGCACCAGTCGGCGAGCTGACGAATCGTGTCGCCGAAGTACTCGGGATCGGCGACGAGGGGCATGAGGTCCTTGAACACGATTCCAGGCTGCGGGAAGTCCGGGACATCACGGATCCGGTCGCGGAGGTCGAGGCTCACGACGTGCGCTCCACGACTGACCTGAGGTCGCGGAGGAAGAGCACGTGAGAGAGCTCCTGCGCGACGCGCACCAGCGCCTCGAGATCCTCGAGAGCGCTCTTTCGCCTTTCCGGGTTCCTCGATCGGAGGCCGGGCGCGACGAGCTGCTCGACGAGCGTCGACTGTCTGCCCGCGGCGGTGACGAACGTCCGCAGATGGCGGGCGTCCACGCCGAAGCGGGCGAGCCGCGCGCACGCAGCAGCGATCACGGCCTCTCCCTCGCCGTAGAGATGCTGGCCACCGTCGACGCGCGATATGAGGACGCCGTACTCCTCGAGCTGGGCGACGAAGTCCGGCGAGACGGATGCACGGTCGCAGAGCTCGGAGACGTCGATCTCGTCCTCGGTCTCGGTGACGCCGACGACACGCCGGCGCGTGCGCTCGCTGCCCGCACCCGGGCCTTCGAGCTCCTCGCGGATCACGCGCAGCGGCAGGAATTCGTCGCGCTGCAGACGCAGGATCGTGGACAGCCGCTCGACGTCGTCCGGCGAGAAGAGCCGGTACCCGCCGCGCGTTCGCTTCGGGGTGATGAGCCCCTGGTCCTCGAGGTAGCGGATCTTCGACACCGAGATGTCCGGAAACTCCTCGCGAAGCGCCTCGCAGACCGCTCCGATCGTCTGCAGCCGGGGCTCGGCTCCCCCCTGCTCTCGCCGTGTCGCGGTCGCCGTGCTCATCGCTGGAGGAACGTCAGGCGGTACTTGCCGATCTGCACCTCGTCGTCGTCCTCGAGGACGACGGACTCGATGCGCCGCCGGTTGACATAGGTGCCGTTGAGGCTGCCGAGATCGCGGATGGTGAAGGTCTCGCCGTCCTTGATCAGCTCGGCGTGGCGGCGAGAGACGGTGACGTCGTCGAGGAAGATGTCGCAGTCGGGCGAACGGCCGATCAGGGTTCGGAACTCGAATGCCTGGAACGACTGGCCGGCCAGGCCGCCGCCCGAGCGCACGACGAGCGCGGGACCGGTGATCCCGAGCGACGCGAGGAGCGGGTCGCCGTCCTCGCCGGGGCTCTCGAGCTCGAAGCTCATCGTCGTCTCGACGCCGGATTCCTTCGTGAGCAGTGCCCCGCAGCGCGGGCAGTAGTTCGCCGCGGCCGGGCTCCGAAAGCCGCATTCGGGGCAGTAGACGTGGCTCACTCGTCTCCGGTCCGAGCGGCGGCCTTCGCCGACAGGATCTCGCTGAGCCGCTCGACGTCCGCCAGCTTCGCCTCGCCCGCGCTGACCTGCTCCCGCAGGCGCGCGACGAGTTCTGCGCGCAGGATGTCGATGCGGCCGTGCAGCACCCGTCGCCGGAAGGAGATCTCGTCCTCCTCCTTCTCGAGCTCGTGGATCATGACGCGGAGGTCGTCGTCGGTGAGCGTGGTGAGATCGGGCAGTGGTTCCACCGGTCGCCTTTCCTCGTGGGGTCGGTTTGAGTAAAGCAGCACCCGTTCCGAGGGGTCAACCTCAACTTGAGACTTTCGCGGTGTCTTCTTCGCCCCGCGCGTGCGTCTCCCTGCCCAGAGGCTCACTCCGCATGGACGCTTCGTCGGGCCCGAAGCGCGTACTGCACGCCGGCGAGGACGGCGAGCACGACCCCGATCCAGAACAGCACGAGCGGCCACTCGGTTCCCTTCTCCGTGACGAGCACGAGGCAGAGCGACGCATAGAGGATCCAGGTGGCGATCTTCCCGAGCCCGCTCACGTCGAGCTCGAAGCCCTTCGGAGCGAGCAGCCGGTAGCCGAGGAGCAGGGCGACGTCGCGGGCGAGGACGATCGCCGCCCCGACGAGCGGCAGCCGTCCGGTGGCCCACATGAGGACGACCGCCGTGCCGATCATCAGCCGATCTGCGAGCGGGTCGGCGAGCGTCCCGAAGCGCGACTGCACCTCCCACCGGCGCGCGAGGTAGCCGTCGAGCTGGTCGGTGAGGGCAGCGCCCGCGAAGAACACCCCTGCCCCCCACGCCGGCCCGTCCCCGGCCCGCAGGTAGAGCACGACGAACACCGGGATCGCGGCGAAGCGGAGGATCGTCAGCGCGTTGGGGATCGTCCGCCGCACCTCGCTCCAGGTCACGTCGCGATTCTGAACTAGATGGCTGACCAGCAATCCCCGCCGCGCGGATGGTGGCCGAGACACGTCGCCGGCTGGGGACGCCGCTCCTCCCCCGTATTCCCGATACGCGCTCGTCGCGGCTGCCTCCCCGGCTCGGTCTCGGCCATCCCCGCATCGACGGCGATCACCGATCATCCATCCAGTGCTAGCGTCGCCGAGCCAGTGAACGACTCGCTCGAGCTCCCCGGATTCGTCAATGCACACAGCCATACGTTCCAGCGTGCGCTGCGCGGTCGAGCCGGGGGAGCCGACTTCTGGGCGTGGCGGGACTCGATGCTCGCCGAGGCGGAGCGACAGACGCCCGAGCTCGTCCGAACCTCGTACGAGAGCAGCTACCGCGAGATGCGCGCCGCCGGCTACACCGCCGTGGGCGAGTTCCACTACCTCGGCCTCGCCGAGGCGTTCGCTGCCGGCGAGGCCGCGAGGGCTGCCGGCGTCGAGCTCACGCTCCTCCACGTCGCCTATGCGCGCGGAGGGCTCTCCCGCTTCCGCCAGTCCTCGGTCGAGGAGTACTTCGAGCAGGTCGCGGAGCTCCGCGAGGCGGGAATCCGGGTCGGGCTCGCCCCTCACTCCGTCCGTGCCTGCCCGGCCGATTGGCTCGAGGCGATCGGCGCATATGCCCGTCGTGAGAAGCTGCCGCTCCACGTGCACGCCGACGAGCAGCCCCGCGAGATCGAGGAATGCCTAGCCGAGCACGCCTGCCGGCCGATCGAGCTGCTCACGCGAACCGGCTGCCTCGACGAGCGGACGACGGTCGTCCACGCGACGCATGCCGACGGTGCGGAGCTGGACCTCCTCGCGTCCGCGGGCGCGACGATCTGCGCCTGCCCGACGACGGAGGCCGATCTCGGCGATGGGTTCCTCCCCGCCGGACGCGTCCGCACCCGCTCGATCCCGCTCGCGATCGGCTCGGACTCGAACGTCCGCATCGACCCGTTCGAGGAGCTGCGCCAGCTCGAGGGCATCGCCAGGCGCCAGTCGGGTGAGCGCGGGATCTTCACGACCCAGGAGCTCCTTCGGTTCGGCTCGGAGCTCGGAGCACGCACGCTCGGGATCGACGAGTGGCCGGCGATCACCGTCGATCTCGGACACCGCTCACTGGCAGGAGTCGCACGGGACGACGTTCTCGACGCGCTCGTCTCGAGCTGTGCGGCCGACGTCATGCTCCTCCGGGACGGCGACACGGGATGAATACGAACGGAGCGGGCGTTCGGAGACCTCGATGAACGTCACCGAGGCGACCTTCGAGCAGGACGTGATCGAGCGTTCGCGCGAGGTCCCGGTGATCGTGGACTTCTGGGCGGACTGGTGCGGACCGTGCCACGCTCTCGCCCCGGTGCTCGAGCGGGAGATCGAGAGTCGCGAGGGCGCGGTCGTGCTGGCCAAGGTCGACGTCGATGCCAACCCCGGCCTCTCGGCCACGTTTCGGGTCCAGGGCATCCCGGCGGTGAAGGCGTTTCGCGACGGCAGAGTGGTCGCCGAGTTCGTCGGCGCGCAGGCTCCTGCGACCGTCGCGTCGTTCGTCGACGAGCTTCTCGCGCCTCCCGCCATCGATGGCCTGCTCGACTCCCTCCGCGCGAGCGGCGACCTCCCGGACATCGTGGCAGCGCTCGACGCCGGGGACGACGAACGCGCGCTCGAGCTCCTCCTCGCCGAGATCGGCGACGCGCCAGCGGCGCGGCGGGAGCTCCTCCGAGAGTTGGCAGTTGCGATCTTCGACCGGCTCGGACAGGACGACCCAGTCGCGGTCGCCTACCGCCGCAAGCTCGCAACGGCGCTCTACTGAGTCGCGAGCGGATGGAGGCGCCCGGTCCAGCGGGCCGTGTCGACGAGGTACGCCCGCTGCGCGGCGCGTCCGCGCATCCCCCACGCCCCGTCGTAGCCCCTGTGCCCCGCGTGTGATCGCGCCGGCTCGATCTGCGTCCCTTCCTGCCACTCGTTGTAGCTCGTGATCGTGACGAGATCCGCCTTGGCGCCGAGCGCGGACTTCCACATGTTGTCGTACGTCTCGCCGTCCAGCCGTGGCCGAACGACCGGATCGGCGGTCGCGAGCCGGGCGTCGAACCCCGGGCCGACGGACGGCGCGCAGAGGAGGCCGGCGGCGTGCGCCTCGCTGCACAGGCGGGCGAACATCCGCCCGACCCCGTTTCCGA
>DASSQE010000020.1:0-19696 GCA_035702645.1 Gaiellaceae bacterium | reverse complement strand
CAAGCTGGGCGAAGGCGACGTCGTCTGCTTCCCCCGGGGCAAGGACGGAGCTCATCAGGTCCGGAACGACACGGGTGTCCCTCTGCGCGTGCTCATGCTGTCCACCCTCCTCGCGCCGGACATCGTCGAGTACCTCGACAGCGGGAAGGTCGGCGCACGCGGCGCCGACGGCGAGCGCCTGCTGCTGAGCCGCCCCGGGCCGATGCTCGACTACTGGGACGGGGAGGACTAGAGACTGACCTGGTGCACAGCAGCACACCCCGGAAGTCGCGTGGTCAGCCAGTGGTGGAGGACAGCTCGGTGGGGGTGTGGACCGCGATGACGTTGTACGCGACAACCGGGCGCTGAAACCCCCTGAGGACGAACTCCTCCGCGTCCTCGACCACGACGTCGTTCTCGATCTCGGCGTAGAGCCGCTGCGCGATCAGGATCTGGCCACCGGTCGCCTCGTCCGCCAGCCGCGAGGCGAGATTCGTGACCGACCCGATCGCCGCGTAGTCGGACCGGCCCTCGAACCCGACCTCACCGCACGTCGCATAGCCGAGGGCGATCCCGGCGCCGAAGTCGAGCTCGTAGCCGCGCTGATGCCAACGTGGCGTGAGCGTCGCCATCTCCTCCCGGAGCGCGCACCCGAGCTGGACCGCTCGCAGGGCTGCGTCGGGCACTTCGATCGGGTCGTTGAAGAAGAGCTGGACACCATCTCCTTCGATGAAGCCCACCGTCGCGTCGAAGAGTCGGACGAGCTGGCCGATGGTCGCGTGGAACTCGGCCAGCACCCGCATCAGCTCCTCCGGCTCGACCGTGTCCACGAAGCTCGTCCAGCCTCGCAGGTCGGCGAAGAGCATTGCGACCTCGCGACGATGACTCCTGAGGACCGATTCGTCGCCCGAGCAGACGATCGCATTCGCCAGCTGAGGCGAGAGGAACCTCCGCAAACGGCGGAGCCGCTCGAGCTCCTCGACCTGCACCCGCACACGGTCTTCTAGCGTCGCGTTCAGCTCGAGCAGCTCCGCCGCCTGCGCCTTGATCGTGTCGTGGTAGCGCTTGATTCGAAGGAGAGAGCGGACGCGGGCGAGTAGCTCGTCGTGGTTGAACGGCTTCTCGATCAGGTCGTCCGCACCGGCCTCGATGGCACGCGTCTTCTCAGGCCCGAGGCTCGCCGTGAGCATGATCACGGGAAGGGTGGCGGTCGCCTCGCGCTCGCGCAGTCGCCGGCAGACCGCATAGCCGTCCATTTCGGGCATCACGACGTCGAGGAGCAGGAGATCCGGCGCTTCGGACTCGACCAGCTCGAGCGCGGTGTGGCCGTCGGTCGCGGCGACGATGTCGCATCCGGAGGAGGAGAGGATCGTCGCGAGCAGGCGCACGTTCGCCGGCACGTCGTCGACGACTAGGATTCTCGGGCGGTTCTCGTCGGTCACCGTTCGTGCTCCTGTGCGCAATGCTTGTTCACCGCGTCGACGAGCTCGCGGATGTCCACGGGCTTCGAGAGGCAGTCGTCGAACCCGGCTCCGAGAAACCGCGCGCGATCACCGCGCATGGCTTGGGCAGTCACGGCGAGCACGGGGATCGAGGCCGTCCGCACGTCCCCGCGTATGTGGCCTAGGGCCTGCACGCCGTCTCCGTCCGGCAGCTGGATGTCCATCAGGACCAGGTCGGGTGCGTGCTCGAGCGCGAGGTCGACCGCCTGTTCGGCGGTCGTCGCCTCCAAGACGCGGTAGCCCGTGGCCTGGAGCACGTCCCGGAAGAGCTTCCGGTTCTTCTCGTTGTCCTCGACGACGAGGATCAGCTCACCCGTGGTCATCGCGTCGACCCCAGCGGCAGGGTGAAGACGAACGTGCTGCCCTGGCCAAGCTCGCTCTCGACCCAGATGCGCCCACCGTGCAGCTCCACGAGCCGCTTGGAGAGCGCGAGCCCCAGCCCGGTCCCCTCCCGCTGCTCCGCTCCCGCCTCGGTCTGCTGGAACTCCTCGAATATTCGTTCGTGGTCCTCGCGGGCGATGCCCGGGCCCGTGTCGGCCACCGACACCCTCACCTCTCCGTCGACGCGGGCCGAGCTCACGCCCACGACGCCGCCGGGCGGCGTGAACTTCACGGCGTTCGAGAGCAGATTGAAAATCACTTGCTGGATGCGTCGCTCGTCGCCGTCGACCATGTCGACCTCGGGAGCCGCTCCGAGCGCGACCTGGACCTGCTCCGCGGTCGCACGCTCGCGCACCATGACGACGCCTCGCTCGAGTGCGTCTTGCAGTGAGAACGGCGAGACGTCCAGCTCGATCTGGCCCGACTCGACCTTCGAGAGGTCGAGGACGTCATTGATGAGCGCGAGCAGATGGTTCGCCGACGTGAGGATGTCGTCGAGGTACTCCGCCTGCTTCTCGTTGATTTCGCCGAACATGCCCTCTCGCAGGACCTGCGAGAACCCGATGATCGCGTTCAGCGGCGTTCGGAGCTCGTGGGACATGCTGGCGAGGAATTCCGACTTGTGCTCGCTCGCCGCCTCGAGCTCCCGGCTCTTCGCGTCGAGCTCGCGGAGCGCTGAGGCGAGCTCCTTGGTCCGCTCCTCGACCTTCTGCTCGAGCCCCGCATAGGACTCCTGGAGCTGCGACGCCATGAGGTTGAACTCCGCCGCC
This sequence comes from Gaiellaceae bacterium, assembly GCA_035702645.1. Taxonomy (GTDB): domain Bacteria; phylum Actinomycetota; class Thermoleophilia; order Gaiellales; family Gaiellaceae; genus GMQP-bins7. The sequence continues at coordinate 17,064 of DASSQE010000020.1, read as the reverse complement.
AGAGCGCCCAGCTCGTCGTTGCTCGCGACTTCGATTCGCTGGTTGAACGCGCCGGAGCCGATCCGTGCTGCCGCCGCCTGGATGGACTCGATCGGGCGGACGAGCCTGCGGGCGAGCAGAACGCTGGTCGCAACGGCGAGGAGCAGGAAAGCGACGAGGAGCAGAGCGGTGCGCCAGATCGCCGCCTTGAGCGAGGCATAGGCCTCGCTCGTCGGCTCTTCGACGAAGACACGCCAGCGCAGCGGGTCGACGATCCGGTACGCGCTGAGGACCTTCGTCCCGTTCTCGTCGCGGCCGACAGTGACCGTGTGGGCGCTCGCCTTGCCCCGCGCGCCCAGCGCCGCTCGCACCTGGGGGAGATTCGCGAAGTTCGTGTGGGCGTAGAGCAGATTGAGGTCGGGGTGACTCACGAGCTCTCCGCCGCTGTCGACTGCGTAGGCGTAACCCGTCGATCCGACACGGGCTCGTTCGATGATCTGACCGATCTGGCTAAGGTCGACGACGGCGATGACGACACCCCGGCCGGGCGCACTCTCGGCCACGGAGATGGTCATGTGCGGTTGAGAGCCGCGCTGGAACACGACCGGCCCGAAGTACGGCTTCCCGGAGCGCGCGTGCACGAATTCGGGACTCGTCGAGCGATCCGCCCCACGGCCGATACGGTCGAGCTCGAGCGAAGACGAGCGGACACGCTCCGTACCGCTCCCGTCGACGTAGCTCAGCCGGCTGATGAACTGGTCGTGGGCGAGGACACTCTGGAAGTCCTGGTTCCGCTCCTGGAGCCCGGCCTCTCCCTTGCCGACCGTCGGTTGGGCGACCGCGTCGAGCTCTTTGACGAGGTTCGCCACGAACTGATCGATCGAGAGCGCCGCGGTCGATGCCTTGTCCTGCTCGACGCGCGTGACCTGTCGCTTGATGTCCTTCGACGTGAAGTAGAGCTCCGTGAGGCCGACGGAGATCACCGCCGCTCCGACGAGTGACACGACGACTGCGGTGTACTTCCAGATCAGGCGCCGGTGCGGTCGTGCGTACGCGTCCACGCTACGGGCTCCGAGGCGCCGTTCGCGTCTCGTGGGCTACCGGTAGACCTCGTCGGCTCGGATGATCATGTCCTGCGGGACCTTGATCCCGAGTTTGCTCGCGGTCTTGAGGTTGATGGCGAACTGGACGGTCGGGATCTCCTCGACCGGGAGCTCGTCGGGGGGCGTGCCCCGCAGGATGCTGTCGACGTAGCGAGCCCCCGCCGTCCCGATCGGGCCGAGATCGGCGCCGTACGAGAAGAGCGCTCCCTGCTCCACCCACTCCTTTCGGTGTGCCTGCACCGGAATCCCTGCGCGCCTTGCGAGCTGGATCGTAAGCGCCGAGTAGTTGAGCCGGAGCGTGGGGGACAGCAGGAAGGCGCCGTCGACCTCTCCTGGATGGAGCGAGCGGAACACGCGTTGCAATCCCTTCGCCGTCGACGCCTCGCGGATGTCGAGCTTGACGCGTGGTCGCAGCTCGGATGCGGCCAGGTTGTATTGCGCCAGGTTCGATCCCGTCGCGGGATCCTTGGGGTTGACCAGGGTGAGGACTCGACGCAGCCGAGGAACGAGGAGTCGATAGAGCTCGAGCTGTTTCGCGACGACGTCGCGCGGGCCGAAGACGCCCGTCAGGTTTCCGCCCGGGTGTGCGAGGCTCTTCACCAGGCCCGAGCGGACAGGGTCGGACGGGTGGAGGAACACGATTGGGATGCGGTCGCCGGGCTTCTTCGTCGCGCTCTGCGCGGCGCGGATGGACTGGTCTTCGAACGCGACGATGACATTGACTCGGTCGCGGACGAACTTCTTCGCCTGGCCCTCGGCCTCCTCGGGTGCGAGGTTCCGCCAGAGCAGCACGATGTCCTTGCCCTTGAAGTCGCAGCTCTTCCGGATCTCGTCTGCACAGTGCTTGACCTGGGAATCCGGGATGTCCCAGCCGTCTGCCCGGAGCTGTGACGCGAGGGTGACGAGCGAACCGGGCACGTGATCGAGGCCGACGTGCATCAAGCCGACCCGCTTGACCGGTTGCGCTGCCTCAGTGTCGCTGTTGCCGCACCCGGAGACCGTGAGGAGAACGGCCGCGAAGGCGACGAGTCCGACGACGAGAGCCCTCCAGGACCGACTCGTGCAGTCCGTTCGCTCGCGCCGCCGCGGCGGCGATCCGACCCTCTCAGCCCGCGTGCGTCTGCTGACGTCCACGTGCCGACAATAGGACGAGTGAGAACGTGCGCCAACCCTGCCCGCCTCCAGGCGAATGGGGTGCTGGCACACCATTCGCCCGCAGTCTGATCCCCTCGGGCCCGAAGAGCAAGGCCTGGAGTCAGCCGCCCGCGCGCACGCAGTAACTCCGCACGAGCGCAGGGAACTCGTGGACGTGGAGGGGCTTCGCGATGAAGCCGGCGAACCCGGCCCCGATCAGCCAGTCCGCGTCGGCCTCGATGGACCGCGCGGTCCACGCGACGACTGGGATCGATGCGGTCTGCGGCTCCGCTGCGAGTGCACGGGCGACCCGTGTGCCCCCGAGATCGGGTAGCTGGAGGTCGAGCAGGATCACATCCGGAATCCGGTCGCGGGCGACCGCGATCGCCTCAGCGCCACGCGATGCCTCGATCGTCCTCAGCCCTGCGCGCCGCAGGATGTCCCGGGCCAGCTTCAGGTTCTTCTTGCTGTCGTCGACGATCAGGACGAGCGGGTGCGTCTCCGCGGCGCCGGCCCCGGCTGGAGGCGAGAAGGTCACGGCCGTATCCTCCGCGCATGCCGATTCGGCTCGTGCTCGCGGACGATCACTACCTCGTCCGGGAAGGCCTGCGACGACTGCTCGAGACACAGCCCGACCTCGAGGTGGCGGCCGTCTGCGGCGACCTCGACTCGCTGCTCGCTGCGGTCGATGCGGAGCGCCCGGACGTGGTCGTCACCGACATCCGCATGCCGCCCAGCGAGACGGACGAAGGCATTCAGGCCGCGGAGAGTCTCCGGCACTCGAACCCGGAGCTGGGCGTCGTCGTGCTCAGCCAGTACGCGAGCCCCGCTTACGTCCTCGCGTTGCTCGAGAGCGGGAGCGCTCAACGGGCGTACCTGTTGAAGGAACGCGTCAACGACGTCGAGCAACTCGTCGGAGCGATCCGCGCGGTCGCGGAGGGTGGGTCCATGATCGATCCCAAGGTCGTCGAACTCCTCGTCGCCGAGAACGCTCGCGGGGACGAATCTCCGCTCAACGAGCTGACACCGCGCGAGCACGACGTCCTCCGGGAGATGGCCGAGGGAAAGAACAACGCGGCGATCGCGGAATCGCTCTTCCTGACGGAGAGATCGGTCGAGAAGGTGATCCACTCGATCTTCCTGAAGCTCGGGCTCACCTGGGAGACCGCAGTGCACAAGCGCGTGAAGGCCGTGATCCTCTACCTGGCGGAGACCGGGTAGGCTCATCTCGAGAGCGGGAGCCAGCCCCTGGCGCTGAACCGCCGGTCGGGCGACGACTCGATCGTCAGCTCTCCTGCCAGCGCCTCGACGCGGTCGCGGAGCCGCTCGAACGACTCGTCGGGCTCGACTGCCGAGAGAAGGCCGACTACGTCGACCGCCAAGGCCCCTGCTCTTTCCCTGATCGAGATCCTCACGCGCTCGGTCCGGTCGGCATGCTCCAAGAGATCGAGGCAGACCCAGAACACCGTCCGCGCGACCCCGGGCGGACAGCCTTCGATCGTGGCGGATTCGACCGTTGCGCTGAATCCGCCGTTCACGATCGCCGCGCGAAGCGCCGCGGCGAGCCCGCTCTCGTCGAGGAGTGCCGGAAACATTTGCTCCGCCAGCCGCGCGGCAGCAGCGAGCGCCTGTTCCACCTCGGCGGTCGCGTCGTCGACAAGCGCTCTCGCGGATCCGGGGTCGGAGTCGATCAGCCGACCGGCCAGCTGCAGCTTGACTGCGAGCGCGACCAGATCCTGCTGGACGCCGTCGTGCAGACGGCGCTCGAGCTCGCGGCGTTCGGCATCTGCGCCGAGCACCAGCCGTTCACGTGAGGCTTGCAGGTCGGCGACCTCGCCGCGCAGCCGGTCGAGCGATTCCTGCTTCGTCTCGCCGTATGGAACCTCCAGCGCGATCGACCTCCCGGTCGGGGCCTTTCGAGGGAGTTGTCCAACATCGACTCGGCTGCGTCAAGAGGGCTCACTCCCCGCCCGGCGGATGGCAGCACGCGGTGCGACTCGCCTGCCTCCACCGTGGCTGGACCGGGAGTCGCTCCCTAGCGTCGGAGCATCCAGAAGCTCGACAAAGGGAGGAGACATGAAGCGGCATCGCACAGGCGTGGTCGCCGTTGCCGCCGGCGCGATCCTGGCCGCCGCGGCGTTCTCGGCGATCGCGATCGCAAACACGGGCACCAGCACGACGACGATCCTTGCCCCTCGGTCGACGCTCTCCGACAGCGTCCAGGTGAACGAGAACCGGATCAAGTTCCAGACCAAGGATCCGACCGATCTGGTCACCCAGCAGGTGACCTTCGCCCCGGGCGCCTACTCGGGTTGGCATCACCATCCCGGCGTCATCCTGGTGCTCGTCAAGACCGGCACGGTCACGGTGTGGGACGAGGACTGCCGGAAGACGGCCTACAACGCCGGGCAGGCGTTCATCGAGGGCGGGCCGGAGCCGATGCAGGTCAGCAACGAAGGCTCGGCAACTGCAGTCGACGTCGCGACGCAGGTCGCTCCGGCCGGTGGCCCGTTCCGGATCGAGGACGCCCCGCCGGCCTGCGCCGGCTAGCACCGAGTCCCGTGCGGGCCCTGCCGGATCGGGCTCGGCCCGCACGGGCCGGCCAACGGACCGAAGCGCGCGCTGAATGCTCTAGCGGAACGCGTTCTCGCCCGTCAGGGCCTGGCCGACGACGAGGGTATGCACCTCGTGCGTCCCCTCGTACGTGAGCACTGACTCGAGGTTGTTGACGTGGCGGATCACCGGGTACTCGAGCGTGACGCCGTTCGCGCCGAGGATCGTCCGTGCGGTTCGAGCCACCTCGAGAGCGCCACGAACGTTCCCCATCTTGCCGAGGCTCACCTGCTCGGGCCGGAGCGTCCCGGCGTCCTTGAGCCGCCCCAGGTGGAGCGCCACCAGCGAGGCGCGGTTCAGCTCCAGCGCCATCTCCGCGAGCTTTTCCTGCGTGAGCTGGTAGCCAGCGACCGGCTTGCCGAACACGATGCGCTCCTTGGCGTACTCGAGCGCCGACTCGAAGCACGCCCGTCCGGCGCCGACCGCGCCCCAGACGATGCCGAAGCGTGCCTCGTTCAGGCACGAGAGGGGCCCGCGCAGCGTCGTCGCGTCGGGCAGGACGTTGTCGTCCGGGACGCGCACGTCCTGCAGTACGAGCTCGGACGTGACCGAGGCGCGCAGCGAGAGCTTCTTGTGGATCTCGGGCGCGGAGAAGCCGGCGAAGTCCTTCTCGACGATGAAGCCTCGGATCGCACCCTCGTCCGTCCGAGCCCAGACGATCGCGATGTCGGCGATCGTCCCGTTCGTGATCCACATCTTCGCGCCGTTCAGGACCCAATCGGGGCCGGCTCGGCGAGCATGGGTCCGCATCGAGCCGGGGTCGGAGCCGGCGTCGGGCTCCGTCAGGCCGAAGCAGCCGATCACCTCGCCGGCATGCATCGGCGGCAGCCAGCGCTCCTTCTGCTCCTCGGAGCCCCAGCGCCAGATGGGAAACATCGCGAGCGAGCCCTGCACCGAGACGGCACTCCGAACCCCGGCGTCGCCTGCTTCGAGCTCCATGCAGGTGAGCCCGTACGCGACGGAGCTCGCCCCGGGGAGCCCATATCCGTCGAGGTGCATGCCGAGAAGCCCGAGCTTCGCGAGCTCCCGGATCAGATCCTTCGGGAAGTAGCCGCGGTCGAACCAGTCGCCCACGTCGGGGAGCACCTGCTCGCGCACGAACTGCCGCACCGTGTCGCGGAGCGTGCGCTCCTCGTCCTCCAGCAGCCGATCGAGCCCCAGGAAGTCGAGGGGGTCGAGAGCGGGAGCCGTCGTGGTGCTCGTCGCCATGGGCTCACATCCTACGGGGACGCTTGACCGGCTCGGACGGGTCGTTCTAGACTTGACTGACCAGTCAATCGAAGGACGTGCCGTGACAGCGATCGAGTCGAGCGTCGCCTCGGGCGTTTCGTTCGCGCTCACCAGGGAGCAGGCCGAGCTTCGCGCTCTCGCGCGTGAGTTCGCCGAGAAGGAGATCCGGCCGAAGGCGGCCGAATACGACGAGCACGCGACCCACCCCGCCGATGTCATCGCGAAGGCGCACGAGCTCGGGCTCATGAATCTGCACGTTCCCGCGTCGTTCGGTGGCGCTGGTCTGCCGGCGTTCGAGGGGATGCTCGTCGGAGAAGAGCTGAACTGGGGCTGTTCCGGCATCGCCACCTCGATCGGTGCGAACGGACTCGGGGCGGCACCGGTGATCATCGCCGGGAGCGACGAGCAGAAGGAGACGTGGCTACCGCCGCTGCTCGAGGAGCCGATTCTGTGCTCGTTCGGGCTCTCCGAGCCGGACGCCGGGTCCGACGTCGCGCGCATGAAGACTACGGCCGAGCGCCGGGGCGACGAGTACGTTCTCAACGGCTCGAAGACGTTCATCACCAACGCCGGCCAGGCCGCTTGGACCGTCGTCTTCGCGAAGACCGATCCGACGAAGGGGCATCGGGGGATCTCCGCGTTCGTCGTCCCGATGGACACGGCCGGCGTCCATCTCGAGAAGCACCTGGACAAGATGGGACAGCGCGCGACCGACACGTCCGCGTTTGCCCTCCACGACGTCGCGATCCCTGTCGCGAGCCGTCTGGGCGCGGAAGGGGACGGATTCAAGATCGCGATGCAGACGCTCGACTTCACGCGGCCGGGAACGGCGGCCGGCGCAGTCGGCGTCGCGCAGGCGGCGTACGAGTACGCCGTCGAGTACGCCAAGGAGCGCGTGACCTTCGACGTGCCGATCGCGATGCACCAAGGAGTCAACTTCCTGATCGCTGACATGGCCGCCGAGATCGAGGCGGCCAGGCTTCTGACCTGGCAGGCGGCTTGGATGCTCGACGCGGGATACGGCCGCAAGGCGACGCTGTACTCCTCGTTCGCGAAGCGCTTCTCCGCCGACACAGCGATGAAGGTGACGACCGACGCGGTGCAGGTGTTCGGGGGCTACGGGTACATCAAGGAGTACCCGGTGGAGAAGCTGATGCGCGATGCGAAGCTCTTCCAGATCTACGAAGGTACGTCGCAGATCCAGCGGCTCGTGATCGCAAAGGAGATCTTCCTGCCGCGGGACGACTGACGCGGGCTGGGACTAGAGTCGCCGCATGGCGATCGAGATCGATCTCTCCGGACGAGTCGCGTTGGTCACGGGGGGCTCACGCGGCCTCGGGAGGGCGGATGCCCTCACGCTCGCGCGGGCGGGCGCCGATGTGGCGATCGCGGACATCCTCGTCGAGTCCGAGCTCTCGGAGGAGACCGATCGCTGGGGCGCGCTCGCCACGGCTGCGCGTTCGCAGGGGATGGTGCACACCGAGGAGACGGTTGCCCAGATCCAGGAGCTCGGGCGCCGCGCGCTCGCCGTTCGCTGCGACGTCACGGACCGGGGCCAGGTGGCAAACGCGGTCGAGCGCACGGTCGGCGAGCTGGGCGCGGTCGACATCCTCGTCAACAACGCGGCGACCCTCGACCACGTCGGCCAGCTCCACGACCAGCGACCCGAGCTCTGGGAGCGCGATCTGAGGGTGAATCTCAGCGGGTCGTTCAACTGCGCCCAGGCCGTGTGGCCGCACATGAAGGAGCGGGGCTGGGGGAGGATCGTGAATATGGCCTCCGTCGCCGGGACGCTCGGGGGCTTCGGGCAGGCCAGTTACTCGACCACGAAGGCGGGGGCGCTCGGCCTCACGCGCACCCTCGCCATGGAGGGCGCTCGCCACGGGATCACCTGCAACGCGATCATCCCGGGCGTCATCGGGACGGAGGCGTTCCACCTGGCGAACGAGACGATGAACGAGCGGATCGTCGCCCGCACGGTCTTCAAGCGGCCCGGCGACCCACACGACATCGCGAACGCGATCGCGTTCCTCTGCTCCGACCTCGCCTCATACATCACGGGCGTCGGGCTGTACGTCTCCGGCGGCATCGAGCTCTTCGTTTTCTAGCGACTCGCAACGGGGCACCCCGGCCCACCACCCGCTGCCGATCCTAATCGGAAACTGCATGCGCATGTTTGCCGTCATGGCGACGAATCGTTAACGTCCAGCCGCCGGAGCGTGTTGGCGTCCCCGGGTAACAGACTAATCCGGCGGACGATAGAATCCGCGGCCCGTGCGTGCCGACTCGCCTCTCGTCGGCTCGCGTGCGCGCAGGCGAACGCCCCGCCGGTCGGTGGCGTTGAAAGCCGGCGCCGCCGCAGCCGTCGTCCTCCTCGTCGCCGTGCTCCTCGGTCTCGCCTTCGCCGGGCCGCAGCATCAGCTCGCCGCCGGAACCCAGATCGCCGGGGTCGACGTCGGTGGCCTGAGCGAGCACGCGGCGGCCGCGAAGCTGGAGCGGCGGTTCGCACGAATCGAGGCGCGGCCGGTGGTCTTCTCCGCCGCCGGCACCTCGTTCTCGTATGCGGCCGATCAGCTCGGCGTGCAGCCGAACTGGCGAGCCGCGGTCGCCGCAGCCGCACACGCGAGCGGCGGCTTCGGCCCGATCAGGGGGTTCCGTCGGTTGCACACGCGCTTCTTCGGAGCCGAGGTGCTCCCGCCCGTCGCGGTTTCCGACGCGGCGCTCGAGTACGCCCTCGACCAAATGGCGGGCAGGATCGACCAGCGACCACGGAACGCCGCACTCGTGCGACGGGGGCTGCGGATCGAGGCTGTGCGCGAGCGTCTCGGGCGACGCCTCGACCGCGAGGTCGCGTCCGAGCTCGTCGTCCGTGAGCTCGGCTCTCTCGACCGCATGCCGGGTACGACCACGCTCCCGGTGAAGACGGTGACGCCGCGGGTCACGGCCGAGGTGCTCGCGTCCTCCGCTCGCAGAGCCAGAATCGCCGTCTCGAGGCCCGTCTTGCTGCGATCGACGGCGCGGAGCTGGCGCCTGCCTCGCCTACGGATCGCCTCCCTGCTGCAGCTTCCGAGGGGAGGAGCGACACGGCTGCAGATCGGGGGGCCGGGCGCGGACGCCTACTTCCGGCAGCTGTCGCGACGTGTGGGACGTCGTCCCGTCGACGCCCACTTCGTGACGGCCGGCGAGTCGATCAGCGTCGTCCCGGCGCACGAGGGCGTCGAGCTCGACGTCCCCCTCACCGCGAACGCGATCCTCCGCGCCGCGACCTCGCGGACGGGACGCGTTGCGCGCCTGGCGCTCGCGACCGCCACTCCCTCCCGCAGTACCGCAGATCTCCTCGCGCTCGGGATCGACCATCGGATGTCGACGTACAAGACCTACAACGCCGGGACGGCCGACCGGATCACGAATCTTCGCCTCGGCGTCGAGAACCTCGACAACACCCTCGTTCCGCCGGGTGGCACGTTCTCGCTGAACCAGGCGATCGGCGAACGCACGGCCGCGCGGGGCTTCAAGCAGGCACCGGTGATCATCGGGACCGAGTACGCGGAGGAAATCGGCGGGGGCACGTCGCAGGTCGCGACGACGACCTTCAACGCGGCCTGGGAGGCAGGGCTCGACATCACCGAGCGCAATCCGCACGCGCTCTACATCAGTCGCTACCCGCTCGGCCGCGACGCCACCGTGTACTGGCCGACGCTCGACCTGAAGTTCCGGAACGACACGAAGCACTGGATCCTCGTCAAGGGATACGCCGAGCCCGACGGGATCCGCGTCTCGATCTACGGTGGCGAGAAGAGGCGCGTCGTGAGCTCCCCGGGAACGATGCAGATCACCGGGCCGATCCCGGTCAAGCGGGTGAAGGACCCGACGCTCGAGAAGGGGAGGACCGTCGTCCAGTCCGAGGGCCAGCCGCCGAGCGAGACGTCGGTGACCCGAACCGTGTACGACGCCTCGGGGAAGGTCGTCCACCACGAGACGTGGAACACGTCCTACAAGGCGGAGGACACGGTGGTCCTCGTCGGCACGAAGGCGCCCGCCAAGCCCAAGGGCAAGGGCCACAAGCCACCACCCGGCACCACGACCACGAAGACCACGGGCGGCGCGACGACCACCGGGTCTACGACGACGACTCGGCCGTAGCGATCGCGTCGGCGAGCCACTGCGGCACCCGCGTCGGTCTGTGGGTCGCGCGGTCGACGACGGCGTGGTTCGTGAAGCCTTCGGCGACGAGGTCGTCACCGCGGGCGATGGCGTACTCGTACCGGAAGCGGGCGCCGCGCAGGTCGCCACAGCGCGTCCAGACCGTCAGACGATCGTCGAAGTACGCCGCGAGCCGATAGCGCATGCCGACCTCGGTCGTCAGCGCCTCGAGGCCCTGGTCGCGGATCGCCCGGTAGCCGCCGGCATACCGCTCGAGGTACTCGACGCGCGCGACCTCGAGCCAGACGAGGAAGGCCGCGTGGTGTGCAACCCCCTGGGCGTCGGTCTCCGCGAATCGCACCCGGATCTCGGTCGAGAACGGAAAGCCGTCCATGTCCGCAACCCTAGAATCGCCGCGTGCCCGCCGCCGAGCTAGCCGCGTTGCTCGCGGCTCGCCAGCCGTGCGTCGTCCTGACGGGAGCGGGCGTGAGCACGGACAGCGGGATCCCGGACTTCCGCTCGTCGACGGGCGTCTGGGCCGAGGTCGACCCCTTGGAGGTCGCGTCGATCGAGGCGTTCCGCCGCGATCCGGAACGCGTCTGGGCCTTCTACCGGCGGCGCATCCAGATGCTCCTCGACCGGAGCCGAACGACGCCCACGTCGCTTTGGCCGAGCTCGAGCGACGGGGCCTCGTCCGGACGGTCGTGACCCAGAACATCGACGGGCTCCACGCACGGGCGGGAAGCCCCGACGTCGTCGAGGTGCACGGATCCATTCGCACCGCGGTCTGCCTCGTCTGCGGGGCCGTGGAGGAGCTCGCTGCGCTGCTCGCGCAGCTCGAGCTGCCGCCTCCGCCTCACTGTCCCGAGTGCGGTGCCGTGCTCAAGCCCGGGGTGACGCTCTTCGGCGAGCCTCTGCCCGCGGGCGCCCTCGAACGGGCGACAGAGCTCGCGCGCGAGGCCGACCTGATGCTCGTCGTCGGTTCCTCGCTCGAGGTGTGGCCGGTCGCAGGGCTGCCGCTCGAGTCGTCGGCGTTCGCGATCGTGAACCGCAGGGCCGACGGCCCTCGACGACCGCGCGTTGCTCAAGATCGACGCGGCTGCCGGCGAAGTGCTGACCGCAGTGCTCGGCCTCGTCGGCTGACCGTGTCGCGGGTCGCGTGAGGACGCCCCGGCTGATATGACTAGCGCCATGGCGGAGATGAACGCGAAGGAAGGCTCGAAATCGGCTGCCGGAGACGAGAAGGACCTCGTCACCCGGCTCGCCGATGCGGGCGAGGAAGCGCTTCAGCGCCTGGTCGAGCTTCCGGGCGGCCAGCGCGCGGTGAGCGCGTTCAACGACCTGCGGACGCGGGTCGACGACCTCGGGAAGAAGGTGCGCGGGATCGACGCGCTCGAGGCGCGCGTCGCGAAGCTGGAGAAGCAGGTCGCCGAGCTCAAGCGGTCACGGACGAGCTCGACTCCTCGCGGTAGCTCCGCGCGCAAGCCGACCACGTAGAGGAGCGCGTCACCTGGCGCTTTCGGCGCCGCCGGGGAACCGGGGGGTAGAGAGTCACGCCCTCGCGTCGACTCGGACCAGGGAGGCACGCCCGTGCGGAGGCGGCCGCGTGCCTAGGAGAGAGCCGGAACGCGTAGCCGGATCGCGCCGGGCACGATCTCGACCCGAGCCGGGGTCGTGCCGGGCTGCTCTCCGTCGAGCTCGAGCGGGAGTGGGTCGTCCGCGTCGATCGTCACGACGCGCCCGCGGAGCACCTCCAGCCGCGGGTGCGGCAGGTGCTTGCCGCGGTAGCTCTTCGGGAGCGTGAAGATCAGGTCCCGTTTCGTGACGTCGCCGATCAGGAGGACGTCGAAGACGCCGTCGTCGGGCTCGGCATCGGGGAGCATCTTCATCCCGCCCCCCAGGAAGCGGCCGTTCGCGACCATCGCGTCGATCATGCGCCCCTCCCGCACGTCTCCGTCGACCTCGACCCGCATCACGTCGGTGCGCCACCCCGCGAACACCGCGAGCGTCGCCCAGTAGTACGAGACCTTGCCCCCGAGCGCCTTCGACGTCTCGTTCGCCCGCTTCGCGATCGCGCCGCTGATCCCGGCGCTCGCGACGTTGGCGAAGTACGCCTGCCCTTCGTCGCCGGCCCATGTGCGGAACGTCACGCGTCCGAGATCGATGTCGCGGGTGACTCCCGTGTACGCGACCTCGAGCGCGCGGTCGAGATCGCGCGAGATCCCGAACGTCCGCGAGAAATCCCAGCCGGTGCCGCGCGGGACGACGGCGAGCTCGACGCCGGTCGCCCCGGCCACGCCGTTGACGACCTCGTTCACGGAGCCGTCGCCGCCCACGACGACGAGCAGGGTCGCACCGCTGTCCACGGCCCTGCGCGCGAGCTCGGTCAGCTCGCCGGGGCGCTGGGACAGGAGTGAGTCCCCGACGAGGCCGACGGCGGCTGCGCGATGGGCGATCTCGGGCCAGCGCCGGCCCGTCGACCCGCCGGCCGAGGCCGGGTTGACGAGAAAGACCGTGTCGGCGCTAATGGCCGTGGCCGGCCGTGGCGGTATCGAGCGCGATCCTCGTCATGCGGTCGACGGCCGAGCGCAGCTCGTCGTCGGAGATCCGCACGAACTCGCCCTCGACGACGATGTCGCTCACGGTCAGGAGGCAGCCGGTTTGCACTCCGCGGAGCGCGCCGAGCGTGAAGAGCACGGCTGCCTCCATCTCGACCGCGAGGATCCCGCGCCTCGACCAGCGCTCGTACTGGCCGTCGTCCGGGTTGTAGAAGAGGTCGCTCGAGACGATCGGGCCGACGCGGAGCTCGACGTCGCTCGTCTTGGCGACGTGCACCGCTTCGTGGATGAGCTCCCAGCTCGCCGTCGGGCAGTGCGGCTCGTCTCTGACGAGGTGCGCCGCGGTGGAGTCGGCGGGCACGGCCGTGAGCGCGACGATCAGATCGCCGAGCGCGTGGTCCGCCTGCAGGCCGCCGCAGGTGCCGACGCGCAGCAGCTTCTTCACGCCGAGCTGGATCAGCTCCTCGAAGACGATGGCCGCTCCCGGGCAGCCCATGCCGGTTCCCTGCACGGAGACCGGCTTCCCCTCCCAGGTGCCGGTATAGCCGAGCAGGCCCCGCTCGGCGTTCACGCGGACGGCATCCCTGAGAAAGGTCTCGGCGATGTACTCGGCGCGGAGCGGGTCGCCGGGCAGGAGGCAGGCCTCCGCGTAGTCGCCGGGATTCGCTCGCAGGTGGATCGGCACGGCTCGGAACCCTACGGATTCGCGCCGGGGCAGGCGCTCCGGAACCGTAGAGTCCGGGCGTGGCAGGCACGCTCGTCGAACCAGAGCTCGACCAGATCCTCGACTTCTGCGCTCAGGACCCGGTCGAGCGCGTCTTCCTCGAGGACGTCGCGAGGCGAGGTCTCGGGCGCTTCGTCGGGCTCGTCCAAGACGGCGCGCTCGTCGGTCTCTGCCACGTCGGCGTGAACGCAGTCCCGTCCGGGCGCGGCTGTGGCAGCTTCGCGCGCGACGTGGGGCGGACGGGGCCCCGAATGCTCATCGGGGAATCGACCGCGGTCGGCGATCTCTGGGACGCGGCGCAGTCCCGTCTTCCGCGTGCGCGAGAGGACCGCCCCGGGCAACCGGTGTACGTGCTCCGCGAGAGCGCTCCCGCCGAGAAGACCGGCCTCCGGCAGGCGACGATCGACGATCTCGAGCTCCTCGTTCCCGCCTGCGCCGCCGCACACCAGGAGGAGCTGGGCGTCGATCCGCTGAGGCGCGATCCCGAGGGGTTCCGCTGGCGGACGCGCGCGCAGATCGAGGAAGGGCGGTCGTGGCTCTGGGTCGAGGACGGCACGATCCTGTTTAAGGCGGAGGCGTCGGCGTGGACGCCGTCGGCCGTGCAGCTCCAGCAGGTGTGGGTCGATCCGCCCGCACGCCGCCAGGGCCACGGCACCCGCGGGCTGCGGGAGCTCTGCGGGCTCCTTCTCGAGGGGGTGCCGGCCGTCTGTCTCTTCGTTCGCTCCGAGAACGCCGCCGCGATCCACCTGTACGAGAAGGTCGGAATGCAGCACGTGCTCGACTATCGATCGGTGCTGCTCTAGCCGTTGGAGACCCTCCTCCTCGCCCGGCACGGGTTCGCGGTCTCGAACCGGGACGGCACGGCGTCCTGCACCAGGCCGGGGGAGGGGCTCACCCAGGAAGGGGTGGAGCAGGCGCGCGTTCTCGGAACGGCGCTCGTCGACGAGCCGGTCGACCTCGGTGTTGCGAGCGAGCTCGCCCGGACGCGGGAGACGCTCGAGCTGGCGGTGGGCGGGCGAGCGGTCGCCAGGATCGTCGTCCCCGAGCTGAACGAGATCGACTTCGGAAGCTTCGACGGCGGTCCGCTCGTCGAGTACCGCGCGTGGGCTGCCGCGCACTCCCCCGATCTCAGGGCTCCCGGCGGGGGCGAGAGCCGCGCGGACGCCGCGGCACGCTACGCCCGTGGTCTTCTCCGTCTGCTCGAACGGCCCGAGAGCACGATCCTCGTCGTCGGGCACGCGCTCTCGATCCGCTACGTCGTGGACGCGGCGAGCGGTCTCGTCCCGGCACCGCTGATGGCACCGGTCGACCACGCCGCGGTGCACCGCCTCACGGCAGCCGAGGCGGAGGCCGCAGCAGAGCTCCTCGGCGACTGGAGCCGGGCTCCCCGCTTCCGCGAGGCCTGACCGAGCGCCGGCCTCGGCGCGCGGCACAATGACCCCGTGGAGAGAGCGGTCGCCGCGCGGGTCGAGGCGTTCGTGCGCGAGCGTGAGCTGGTCGTGCCCGGGGGCGAGGTCACGTGCCTCGTCTCGGGCGGCGCCGACTCGACCTGCCTCTGGCACGTGCTCGGCACGCTCGGATACCGCGTGTCCGCCGTCCATGTCGACCACGGCCTGCGCGGAGAGGAGTCCGCCGCGGACGCCCGCTTCTGCAGGGAGGCTTTCGGCGCGCAGGTGCTGGACGCGCCGCCCGCCGAGACCGAAGCCGAGCTCCGCACTCTCCGGTACCGCCTGACCGAGGGCCGCGGCCTCCGTGCTACCGGCCACACCGCCTCCGACCAGGCGGAGACCGTCCTCTACCGGCTCGTCTCGTCCGGGAGCACGCGCGGGATCAAGGCAGCCCGCGAAGACGGCGTCGTGCGGCCGCTCCTGCCTCTGTGGCGCGAGGAGACGGAGGCGTACTGCGCTGCGCACGGGCTCGCGTTCCGGCGCGACTCGTCGAACGTCGACACGAAACGAGGTCTGATCCGCGACCAGATCCTGCCGCTGCTCCGTCGGCTCCACCCGGGCGCGGACGCGAATCTCGTCGCGCTCGCCGACCGGCCGGCGCAGCTCCCCCGGCACCTGGAGCAGTCGCTCGTCGAGCTCCTGTCGTCGACAGTCGGTACAAAACGAGTCGACCTCGATGACGGCCTCCGCGCGGTCCGCGAGTACGACGTTCTCCGGCTCGAGGGTCGTGTCGAGTTCGGCCCGTGGCGGCTCGAGAGCGAGCGCCCCGGTCTCGCCGTCCGGACTCGGCGTCCGGGCGACCGGCTCGCAGGGCGCCGCAAGAAAGTGCAGGATCTGCTCGTGGACGCGAAGGTCCCGAGAGCGGAGCGTGACGCATGGCCGCTCGTCGTCCGCGGTGACGAGGTCGTGTCGCTGCCGGGGATCGCCGACGCACCGGGCTGGGAGGGCGCCGTCCGCGCCTGGCGGGACGGGGAGCGCGAGGCATGACGCAGACGGAGCTCGACCAGGCCGTCGGCGAAGTCCTCATCGACGAGGCGACGCTCCAGGGCCGGATAGCCGAGCTCGGCGCCGAGATCTCGGCTGACTACGCGGGCCGTGACCTCCTTCTCGTCGGTGTCCTCAAGGGCGCCGTCTTCTTCATGGCCGACCTTATGCGCGAGCTCTCGGTTCCGTGCGAGATCGACTTCATGGCGATCTCGAGCTACGGGGCGGCGACCGACTCTTCGGGTGTCGTCCGCATCCTCAAGGACCTCGAGATCAACCTCGCCGACCGGCACGTCCTCGTCGTCGAGGACATCATCGACTCGGGCCTCACGCTCTCCTACTTGATGCGGAACCTGAAGGCGCGGAAGCCCGAGACGCTCGAGATCTGCGCGCTCCTGACGAAGCCGGAGCGGCGCGAGATCGACGTCCCCGTGCGCTACATCGGCTTCGAGATCCCGAACCGCTTCGTGATCGGTTACGGCCTCGACTTCGCCGAGCGGTACCGGAACCTCCCGTACGTGGCGGTGCTGCACCCTGATCTCGTGCCGAACGCGACGTAAAACCAATACGTGGGGCGAACTCGAACGTAACTCCAGACAGGGGTCGCCCCCCTGGTGCCGAAGAGACACAGTGCTACCCTGCGATCACCAGTGAACCGCTTCTTCCGCAGCGCGCTCTTCCCGCTCATCGTCATCGTCCTGCTCGTCTACCTGGCGAGCCAGACGCTGCTTCCGGGCCGCAGCGCGCAGCGCAAGGTGACGCTCTCGGACGCGATCTCGGAGGTCAAGAGCGGGAACGTCAACGAGGTGCTGTTCACGCCGACGCGCCAGCAGATCACGCTGACGCTCGTCAACGGCGACAAGGCCCGGGTGAACTACCCGACGGAGCAGTCGGCGACGCAGTTCCAGAACCTGCTCGAGAAGCAGAACGTCAAGTTCGACTCGAAGGGCGTCGGCTCGTCGACGTGGTGGACGCTGATCACCTCGCTCCTCCCGTTCGTCCTCCTCTTCGGCTTCTGGATCTTCCTCATGAACCAGGTCCAGGGCGGCGGCTCGAAGGTCATGAGCTTCGGGAAGAGCCGCGCGAAGCGGATGTCGCCCGACTCGCCGAAGGTCACTTTCAAGGACGTGGCCGGTGCGGACGAGGCG
>DASSQE010000019.1:0-10599 GCA_035702645.1 Gaiellaceae bacterium | reverse complement strand
TTCGTGAGCGGTTGTCGCATGACCGTGCACTCGACGTAGAGGTCGAGGTCCGGGAGGTAGAAGTCGGGAGCGAACGCCTCACGAATGCGACCGCGCTCGTCGCGCTCGAGGACGAACGTGTGCGGCTCGTACAGCCAGGCGATCCCGTGGGCGTCGAGGACCCGCGCGAACTCCCGCTCCACGGGGTGTGCGAAGTCGAGGCGTGCCTCCGCGCGCTTGTCGCTCCTCTCGGGGTCGCCGCTCATGTCGTCCGTTTCGACATATGCCCGCACGAAGCAGATCTGCAAACGGGTTTCCGAGGGCATGGGGATATGCTCTGGCTCGTCCGTCGGAAGCGACCGTGCGGGGTGCTTCGGTGACCGAGTACGAGCTCGAGCTACACGAGAGCCCGAGTCCGGGTGTCGTCCTCGTCGAGACGGTCGGCGAGCTCGACCTGACGAACGCAGCAGACTTCGAGCAGCGGCTGGAGGAAGCGGCGACCGGTGGGACGACGCTCGTCATCGATCTGACTCACGTCTCGTTCATCGACAGCGCCGCGTTGCACGTGCTCTTCCGTACGGTCGGCCGCCTCGGCCGGGCGAACTTCGGAATCGTGCTCGTCCCGGGCGCTGCGATCGCGCGGACGCTCGAGATCGTGGGGCTGGGAGACGTCGTCGAGATCAGGCCGTCCTCCGCCGAGCTCCTGGAGGCGCTCGCGCCGTAGAGGCAGCGCCCAGGCGCGGCTCGCGTTTCGTGAGCGCGAGCTCATGTTTTCCGCCGCGGTGACACGGGTATTTCGCGTGCGCGGCCGGCATAACGCCGGCCGACACGACGAAAGGGAAACCATGGGCATCAGCGTCAGCATCGTCCTGATCGCCATCGGAGCCATCCTGACCTGGGCCGTGAGCGCGACCGTCTCGGGAGTCGATCTCGTCACGGTCGGCGTCATCCTCATGGTCGTCGGTGCGCTCGGCCTGATCATCTCGCTGATCTTCTGGTCGAGCTGGGGCGGCTTCGGCTTCCGCAACGGAGGCGGCGGCACCGGGCAGACGACGATCGTCAACGACCCCGGCAACCGGTAGCCGGTTGCGTCCGTCGAATCGGTCGCCGGCTCGATTGGCGGTCGGCGCGCCACATCGGTATCACCTGACCCGACGCCGGGACGTGAACGCGTGACTCGTCCTGGCGTCGCTGGGTCGGGCATGCAGATCCGCGTCGAGCGACACCGCGCCGCAGTCGTCGTCACCGCCAGGGGCGAGCTCGACGCGTTCCTGGCGCCGCAGCTCGAGGATGCCTTCTCACAGACGGCAGACGGCGCCTCTCTCCTCGTCGACCTGAGCCGCGTGTCGTTCATCGACTCGACGGCGCTCGGCCTCGTCACGCGGGCGATCCGCGAGCACGACGACTACGAGAGCACCGCCCGGATCGTGCTTCCCCGCGGCAGCGCGCGCCGCATCTTCGAGATCACCACCCTCGACCGCGTGCTTCCGCTCGCCGAGTCGCGCGAGACGGCGCTCGCCGAGCTCGGGACGCCGTCCTCCTCGTAGGGTCGACTACGCGAAGTACTTCGTCATGTGCACGACCGTGCCTCGGCCGTCGGCTCCCGCTGCAACCTCGAGATCGTCGACCACGGCGCGCATGATCGCCATGCCCATCCCGCCCTCGGGAAGCTGGTCGGCCTCCCACTCGTCGGTGCGCACTCGCTCCATGCCCGCGCCCTGATCCTCGACGATCATCTCCAGCCGATCCGGGTAGACGACGAGCGCGATCGCGACCGGCCCACCATCGCCCTCGGCGTACGCGTGACGGACGACGTTCCCACACGCCTCGGTGACCGCGAGCTTGAGATCCGCGAGCACGTCCGCGTCCATGGGCAGCCGCCGCGCGAGACCGCCGAGCGCCAGGCGGGCGAGGAGGAGGTAGTCGGCCTTGGCGGGGAAGCTGAGCGACACGGTCGAGTCGCCGTTCACAGCTCCTCCCCCGCGCGCGTCTCCAGCCGGCCCCGCATCACGGCAAGCGAGCGCCGGAGCAAGCGGGACACGTGCATCTGGGAGATGCCGATCTCCGCGGCGATCTGCGACTGCGTCATCTCCTCGAAGAAGCGCAGCTCGACGATCTGACGCTCCCGCTCGTCGAGTGCTTCGAGGCCGATCGCGAGGAGCGAGTCCTGCTCGACTTCCTCGTAGCCGACCTCGTCCTCCCCGAGGCGATCGGCGAGGCTGTCGCCGTCCTCGAACGGAGCCGAGAGCGACCGGGTCGAGTACGCGTTCGCGGAGTCGAGGGCGTCGATCACCTCTTCTTCCTCCGCGCCCGTTGCCTGTGCCAGCTCCTGGATCGTCGGGGAGCGCCCGAGCTCCGTCGTGAGCTCGTCGAGGATCCGGGACAGCCGCACGCCGAGCTCCTTGAGGCGCCGGGGGACGTGCATTGCCCAGGCGCGGTCTCGGAAGTGGCGCCGGATCTCCCCCACGATTGTCGGCACCGCGTAGCTCGAGAACTCGACGCCGCGATCGACGTCGAAGCGGTCGACCGCCTTGATCAGGCCCACCATGCCGACCT
Organism: Gaiellaceae bacterium; assembly: GCA_035702645.1. Lineage (GTDB taxonomy): Bacteria > Actinomycetota > Thermoleophilia > Gaiellales > Gaiellaceae > GMQP-bins7. The sequence continues at coordinate 8,064 of DASSQE010000019.1, read as the reverse complement.
GGACGAGATCCTCGAGCGGTTCGCCTCGCCCGCTGTAGCGCCGGGCGAGTGCGTGGACGAGCGGCATGAGCTCGACGACCGCCTGATCGCGCGCAGCCGTGTCACCCTCGCGGTGGTACGCGCGCAGCAGCGTGTCGACGTCGTGCTCCGTCATCACCCGCGTCATCGTGTCGTCTGGTCGCTCACCCGTCGCGCGATTCTCGCCGACACCCAGGCGCCGCGCGGAGAGTCTTCCCAGACGACATCGTCGGCCGACGCCTGCAGCGTACGCTCGAGTCGGTGCCGATCGGGCAGGAGCAGGAGGAGGGGCCCGACCCGGAACGTGAGCTCCTCCTCTCCGCGGGCGAACGCGACGGTGACGATGCCGTCGCCGGCTTGCCTCCGCAGGACGGCGTCGAGCGCGAGCTGGAGGCTCTCGATGACGCTCACCGGCAGATCGATCCGCGCGGCGATCCCCGCGAGCACGAGCCTCCCGACGACACGGAGCGAATCCCGGTCGAAACCGTGCTCGTCACCGTCCGGCCCGACGACGGCGAGGACGATCTCGTCCTTCGTCGCCGTGCGCATCTCCGATTGAGCGAGCGCGGCTGCGCGGCGGGAGACGGGGATCTCGCCGCCGGACATGGCCTTCGGCCGCATCATGCCGGCTGGCGTAACGCCGTTTCGAGACTGGTGTGGACCGCGAATGCGCGGTGGAGGAGCGTGAGCCGCAGGAGCCGTCTGAGTGACGGCCGGAGGGATACGACCTCGAGCCGTCCGCCCCTGCCTCGGAGCTCCCGTCCCGTGCGGAGCAGGATCTCGAGGGTCGCCGAGCTCAACGTCTCCGCATCGCCGAGATCGACGACGAGATCCCGCGCACCGAGATCCTGCGCAGCGCCCAGTCGATCCACGAGCAAGCCGTTTGAGCCTCGATAGGGGATCACGAACGAGGCGGAGCCCGGAGAACCCGGCGCGGGATGGTGCGCTTCGATCACGAGAGCGTGGTACCCCCCGGATCGGCCGCCAAAACGCCGGTAGCCTCGGCGCCGCGCGTGCGACGGCCCGCGGGCGAGCCGGGTGTGCCTCCTTCGCCTCCACGGACGACACGCGCGCCGCCGCGCGCGTACGCCTCCAGCTGGTCGCCGTCTCCGAAGAACAGCGCAGAGGACGTCTCGACCGCGTCTCCGCGAAACTCGCCCGCGACCGAGGGAAGAAACGACCTCTGGCCCGTCGGCGCCGTCACCTCGAGCCCGAACGCACGTCCGCCGGAATCGTCCACGAGGCTCGCCGTCACCACCCCGACGTGGACATCGCGGACGCGGACGGGTGTCCCGAGAGGCACGTCGCTCGCGTTCACGAGCGCGACAGCGCGCGCTCGAGCTGCGCCTTCGTCATCTTCGAGCGCCCGCGGACGTTCCGGCGGCGGGCCTCCTGGTAGAGCTGGTCCTTCGTGCGGCCACGCGGCCCCTTGCGATGGCTGCGTATGCCTCCGCGGCGCCCGGAGCCGATGTCCTCGCGCGACAAGCGTGACGACGTCCGAGCCTCGCCGTGCCGCGCCCGTTCCTTGTTCACCGTACGGGCGGCGATCTCCTCGGCACGATCCTCGGAGGTCCCGCGGTCCTCGAGCGACTCCTTGATGTGCTCGTACTGTCTCGCTCGCTTCGAGCCTTTCCTCACACCACGTGGCGGCATGATGTCGGTCTCCTCTCTCTCCGCTGTCGTCGGTTCTCGACGCGTGATACCCGGCGCCCGCCGCCGCAAACGTGGCGAGGGTCTTCGGCGCTCTTCGGGTTATGCGGCGGGAGCCGGAGCGCCGTCGCCGGCGACCGTGAGCGCCTTCTCGATCTCGACGCTCGTCCCGTCGTCCCCACTGTCGACGGACAAGGCGGTCGTCGTCGCACGCATCAGTTGGAGGCCAAGCCCGCGATGCGAGCGGTCGACGGGCGGCACCCAGCGTCCACTGTCCTTCACGCGGATGCGGATGCGCGTGTCGTCGAGCTCGGCGAATACGTCCACGAACCGCTCGACAGGTGCCTCGGCGTGCTCGATGGCGTTGGCGCACGCCTCCCACGTGGCCAGCACCACGTCCTGTGCGTCCTCGACGCGGAGTGGAGCCGGATCGAGCCACGAGCGCAACGCGTCCCGCACGAGCACCAGTGACGCGAGGTCGGCGGGGACACGGAGATGGAGCGGTTTCGGGGCGACCGCGAGGAAGCGCACGGCGAGGAGGGCGATGTCGTCTCCTCGCTCGCCGTCCCCCACCAGCCGCTCTAGGACGTGCTCGATCAGGCCGTCCGGGTCCTTCGGACCCGTCTCGACCGCCGACACGAGTGCGTCCAACCCGTCGTCGATCGTGCGATCGCGGCGCTCGACGAGCCCGTCCGTGTAGAGGAGCAGGATCGTTCCGTCGGGGACCTCGAGGACCGCCTGCGGGTACGAGCTCTCCGCCCCGGTGCCGAGCGGCAGCCCACGGCCTTCCTCGAGGAGCTCCACGCGTCCGTCCGCGTACGCGACGAGCGGCGGCGGATGACCCGCGGAGGTGAACCGGCAGACGCGCGACTCCGGATCCACGATCGCGTACACGACGGTCGCGAACGCCGCGTCGAGGATCTCCTCCGCGATCCGGTTGAGCCGCGCGACCGTCGAGGAAGTCCTCATCTGGTCGAGGGAGAACGCGCGGAGCGCGTTCCGGAGCTGGCCCATGGTCGCCGCCGCCTGCACTCCCTTTCCCACGACGTCTCCGACGACGAGGGCGAGGCGTCCGTCGCCGAGCCGGATCGCGTCGAACCAGTCGCCGCCGACGTCCAGCTCGGCCGTGCCGGGGAGGTACCGGGCCGCGAGGTGGATACCATCGATCCGCGGGAGCGACCCGGGAAGCACCGTGCGCTGGAGCGTCTCGGCGATCGTCCGCTCCAACTCGAAGTGACGAGCGCGGTCGAGCGCCTGGGCGACTTGGCTGACGAGAGTCTCGACGAAAGCCCGATCCTCGCGCGAGAGGTTCGGCGGCTCCGCCCACGAGATCGTCACCAGGCCGTCTGCCTGCCGACCCGCGACGAGTGGCTCGAAGAGGAACGCACGATGACCGGTCCCCGCGAGGGCGGCGGCCGGCCGGCCCCCGAACTCCTCGTCGATCTCGTCCAGGCTCGCGTAGTAGCGCGCTGCCCGGCGACGAAGGGCCCGGCTCGCAGGCGCCGGCTCGTCGAGCTGGATCTCGCCCCACTGCTCGAGCACCTCCGGCGGATAGCCGCGCGAGACGAGCGTCCGCACCGTCTGCGCTTCCTCGGAGACGACCGCGATGGCGATGCCGTCCGCCTCGACTGCCTTGGCGATCTCCTCGGCCGCGACCTCGGCCACGTCGCTCCGCGTGAGCGAGCCGGAGAGCGCCGCAGTCATGCTCTGCAGCCGCTCCGAGCGTTTGCGCAGGCGTTGCTCGTCGTCGAGGAGGCGGCTTCGCTCGAGCGCCTGACCACACTGCGTCACGAGCGCGAGCAGCCACGCTCGCTCGTTCTCATCGAGCTGCCTGAGCTCGCGGAACGAGAGCTGGACGGCGCCGCGGATGCCCGTGCCGGCCGTGAACGGCAGGGCGACCCAGCCGCGGTCGGGCTCGACGTGCCCGGCGTCGCGGACGGTGGCAAGCCCGTGGCGCGACGCGTCGTCGAGCGCCCAGACGGGCTCGTCGGCTCGAATCGCCCTGCACAGGGGCAGGTCCGACTCGAGCGGGATCTCGCCGAGGGACGCGATCTCGTCGTCCTCGTAGCCACGGGTGGTCATGAGCTCGACCTCGGAGCTGTCGCGGGGCACGAGCCCGATCAGCCCACCGGCGGCGCCGACCGCCTCGAAGGCGTGCTCGAGGCAGGTGCCGCCGACGATCGCGGGCGTCGATGCCTGGGAGAGCGCGGCGGTCACCTCCTGCAGCCGGCGGGTCTCGAGCGCCCGTCGCTCCGCCTCGCGCTCCGCGCGTCGCCGCTCGACCTGCTCGAGCGCGAGCCCCGCCTGGTCGATGAACCGCCGCACTAGGAGGAACGTGGACGGGTCGGGCTCCGCGATCGTCGCTCGCCACGAGATCGTCAACATCATCTCCGCTCGATCGCCGACCACGAACGGCGCCCTGAGCGAGGACTTGACTCCGAGCCTGCGGATCCGGGCGAGCCCGTCCGCCCGCGCCTCTGCCTCGAGGTCGGCCACGAACGAGATCCGTAGTGCCGCCACGGCGTCGGCGAGCTGGGGGAAGTCCTCGAGGAACGCCTCCCGGCCGGGTGTCATCAGGTCGTTCGGCGGATCGCAGTGGACGAGTGTCATCCGGTCCTCGTCGAGACGCCAGAGGGCGGCCATGTCGGCGCCGAAGGTCAGCCGGCCCTCGCGGCAGATCGCCTCCGCGGCGGCCTCTCTCGAGTCGGTGTGGAAGCGGGGGGCGGCGCGCAGGATCCGGTCGAGTGCCTGACTCGACTCGAGCTCCCGCTCGTACAGCCGCGAGCGCTCGAGCGCCTGGCCGCCGAGATCGGCGACGATGCTCGCGATCGCCTCGACGTTCGCGTCAACGGTTCCGGACCGGTCGAAGAGCAGGCTCAGAGAGCCGACGACCTCGCCGGCGACGTGCAGCGGCATCGCGACGGCGGCGTGACCCCACGGCGTGAGCCGTACTCCGTCGGGGAACTCGTCCTCGAACGTCGCCCGGTCGGGGACGACGACGGGCTCGCCGTCCCGCGCCACCCGCGCGATCGGCGCGCGCGCCTCGAGCGAGAGCCGGGAGCCAGGCGGGTGCGTCTGGCTGTACGGGTTGACGGTCGGGTCGACCACGACCACCTCGTCGTCCTCGATGAGCCCCAGCGATCCGCCGCGTGCGCCGATCAGCGGCGGCGTGCGCTCGATCAGCACGTGCGCCACGTCCGCGGTCGTAAGGGCAGCCGACAGCGCCTCTGCGACACCCTGGATTCCCTCGAGCTCGAGCACGGCGCCGACAGCGCGCTCGCGCCCCATTCGCATCGCAATGCTCACCCAGACGACGGCGACGGCGACGGCGAGCGGGATCGCCCAGCGCACCAGATCTCCGGCCGTCCCTTGCTCGGGATGGGCCGCCGGGCCGACGAAGAGCACGAGGCTGAGCCCCCACCCGGTCGCGATCGCCAAGAGGCCCGGGCCGAGGCCGCCGTACCACGCCGAGACCGCGACCGCGCCGACGAGGAGCGAGTAGACGGGAGCATCGCTCGCGGGCAGGAAGGCGAGCGCGATCGTGATCGAGCCGAGAGTCGCGGCGAGCGCGACGCCGTACCTGGCCTGCCACGGCCGCGCCGCCAGCTCGAAGCGTTTCCCCTGCTCGCCGACAGCGGGTGCTGTCTCCCTCGCCACGCTCACATGATCCCTGCTCCGGGACCCCCGGACCACCTCCGCGCTCTCAGCCGCTCGTTTCGTGGTCGAGCAAACCGAGATCACGAGCCAAATCGGCGATCGCCCGGCGCTCGCCCGCCATACCGACGAACGCGGCTGCGAAGCGTCGCTGCCCCTCGGCCGTCGAGTCGATCTCAACGGTCCGCCGGTCACCCCGTCCGGTTCGCCGGACGACGAGGCCGAGGCGTTCGGCCCGGTCGAGCAGCTCCGTGACCGTGCTGTCGGCGAGCGCGAGCTTCTCCACGAGCTCCCCGACAGTGACGCCGCGCCGGCGTCCGTCCGACGCCTGGATCGCGAGGAGCAGCAAGTACTGCCTCGGCGTGAGTCCCGAGCGGCGGGCGACGCGATCGCTCCCCGCATGGAAGCGACGGAGCGCGAACCGGATGCGAGCGGCGCGCCGGACGTCGCACTCGTCCGGATCCGGGCTCGCGCCGCTCCTAGAGCTGCCGCTCCTACGGCTGTCGCTCATAGGGCTTCGCTCACAGAATCGTCGCTCATCGCATTCGCTTCGTACCCCGAAATGTTTACGGCCAACCCATGCGGGCAAGGGATCGGCTTGTGAACAGGGTGCTCGGGGGGATTCGGTTCGGCGCCGGGCTCGGGCGCACGCCGGGCGTACTCCTCGTGCTCCTAGCTGCGGCACTCGGACCCGCGCTCGGCGGCGACCAGTCGACGCTGAAGCCCGCGAGCAAGGCGTCCTCTCAGATCGCGGGGCTCTGGTGGATCATGCTTGTCGGCTCCGTCGTCGTGTTCGCGGTCGTGCTCGCGCTGCTCCTCGTCGGGGTGCTGCGCAGGCGCAGCGGAGACACGGGCCGCTGGAGCACCCTCGGCACGCCGTTCGTCGCCATCGCGGGAGTCGCGATCCCGACCGTGACGCTCGTCGTCCTCTTCGCGCTCACCCTCGCCACGATCCCCGCCACATCGGCGACGGGAGACACGAGCCCGGGCTCGTCCGCGCTCGTGATCGACGTGACTGGTAGGCAGTGGTTCTGGGACGTCGTCTACCCGCGCCAGCACGTCCGTACCGCGAACGAGATCCACATCCCCGTCGGCGAGCCCGTCTCCATCCGGGCGACGACGGGCGACGTGATCCACAGCCTCTGGGTGCCGAGCTTGAACCGGAAGATCGACATGATCCCGGGCCGCACGAACGTCATCCGCTTCCAAGCGAGGCGGGCCGGCTCCTTTCGAGGTCAGTGCGCCGAGTTCTGCGGGCTGCAGCACGCGCACATGGGGCTGTGGGTGATCGCCGAGCCACCCGCGCAGTTCAGGCACTGGCTCGCCGCGGAGAAGCGATCCGCGCCCGAGCCTGCGACGCAGCCCGAGGAACGCGGTCAGCAGGTCTTCCTCGGCTCATCGTGCGTCTACTGCCATCGAATCGCGGGGACGAACGCCAGCGGCACCATCGGCCCGGACCTCACGCACCTCGCGAGCAGGCGGGCGCTCGGCGCGGCGACGATCCCGAACAGCCGCGGCTACCTCGCGGGCTGGATCCTCGATCCGCAGCACCTGAAGCCCGGGATCGCGATGCCGGGCACCGCGATGAACGGCCAGGAGTTGCAAGACCTGCTCGACTACCTGGAGTCGCTCAGGTGACGACCGTCGTCGAGCGTCCCGAGATCGCCCGCCTCGAGCGAGCCTGGGAGGAGCCGCGCGGCCGGCTGCGTGCGGCCGTCACGACCGTCGACCACAAGAAGATCGGGATCCGCTACCTCGTCACGGCGTTCGTCTTCTTCGGAGCAGGCGGCGTCGAGGCGGCGATCATGCGGACGCAGCTCGCGCGGCCCGACCAGCGGCTCGTCTCGCCCGAGACGTACGACCAAGTGTTCTCCATGCACGGGCTGACGATGATTTTCCTGTTCGCGACGCCGATGCTCTTCGGCTTCGGGAACTACCTCGTGCCGCTCATGATCGGCGCGCGCGACATGGCGTTCCCGCGCCTGAACGCGTTCTCGTACTGGGTCTACATCGCGGCCGGGCTCTTCATGTACGCGGGCCTCGCGATCGGCAAGGCGCCCGACGTCGGCTGGTTCAACTACGTGCCGCTCTCGGGGCCGCGCTTCTCACCCGGGCCGAACGTCGACTTCTACGGGCTGGGGCTGATCTTCCTGGGGATCGCGACGACCGCCGGCGCGATCAACTTCGTCGTCACGATCATGAAGCTCCGCGCGCCGGGGATGTCCATCAACCGGCTGCCACTCTTCTGCTGGGCGATCCTCGCCACGTCGCTCGCCGTCGTCTTCGCCATCCCCGCGCTCACCACCACGTCGTTGCTCCTCGAGCTCGAGCGCCTGTTCGGCTTTCACTTCTTCGACACGCGCGCCGGGGGCGATCCGCTCCTCTGGCAGCACCTGTTCTGGATCTTTGGCCACCCGGACGTCTACATCATCTTCCTGCCGGCCGTGGGGATCGTCTCGACAATCGTCCCCGTCTTCTCGCGGCGCCCGATCGTCGCCTACAGCTGGGTCGCGCTGGCGACGGTGATGACCGCGCTGCTCGGCTTCGGGGTGTGGGTGCACCACATGTTCGCGGTCGGCCTGCCGCAGATCTCGATGGTGTTCATCGCCGCCGTGAGCATGATGATCGCGATCCCGAGCGGGGTCCAGGTGTTCGCGTGGCTCGCCACGATCTGGAGTGGGCGCCCCGTGATCGCGACGCCGTTCCTGTACGTGATCGGGTTCCTGCTCACGTTCGTCGTCG
>DASSQE010000018.1:0-18757 GCA_035702645.1 Gaiellaceae bacterium | reverse complement strand
ACCGCCGAGGCGTACGCCCTGGAGCTGCTCGATCCCCGTTGGGTCGAGCTGTTGGACGGCTTCGTCGAGCCGAGCGACGGTGGACGTTAGCCGGGAGCGCCTCGCGCGCTATGGCCGGGCCGGGACGCGCTGGGCGCGCCTGCTCGCGACCCGCCGTTCGCGTCGAAGCGACCGCGTACGCGTCTTCTACGGCCACGACCGGGTGCCGGGGCCGGACGAGGCCGTGCGCGGCGGGACGGCGAAGTTCCAGCGCCTCGCCGGACGGTTCCCGAACCACCCGAGCGATTTCGACCTCCTCTACCTCGGGTCCACCTGGCTCCCGCGCGATCTCCGCCCGCTCCTCTGGCTCGCGCGGCGACGCCACGTCCCCGTGGTCGTCAACCAGAACGGCGTCGGCTATCCGGCGTGGGCGGGCACAGAGACGGACGCGGTCAACGAGCCGTTGCGGCGAGCACTGCTCGCCGCCGACCACGTCCTCTACCAGAGCGACTTCTGCAAGCGCTCGGCGGACCTCTACCTGGGTGATCCGTCCGGATCCTGGGGGATCCTCCCGAACGCCGTCGACGTCGACCGGTTCGTACCGGCTGCGGCGGCTCCCGCGGACGGGCCGGTGCTCCTGCTCGCAGGCGACCAGCTGCAGCCGTACCGGCTCGAGCTCGCGCTCCAGGTGCTCGAGCACCTCCGGGTGCGGCATGCCGCCGCTCGCCTGATCGTCCTCGGCAGGGTGGAGTTCCCGCCGCCCGGCTCGCTCACGGTCGGTGCGGAGTTCCTCGGCCCGTATGCGCAGCGAGACGCTCCGGAGCTCTACCGGCGCGCCCATCTGCTGCTGCACACGACGGTCAACGACTCGTGCCCGAGCGCGGTCATCGAGGCGATGGCCTGCGGGCTCCCGGTCGTCTATCCCGCAAGCGGAGGCACGGTCGAGCTCGTGGGCGAGGAGGCGGGGATCGGAGTCCAGCATCCCGAGTCGTGGGAGCGCGTCCAGCCGCCCGCGCCCAAGGCCCTGGCCGCGGCGGTCGAGCGCGTCCTCGCCGATCGCGAGTCATACGCCGCGGCTGCCAGGGCGCGTGCCGTCGAGCGCTTCGCCCTCGGCCCCTGGCTCGACCGCCACGAGGAGCTCTTCTCCGAGCTCCTCGCCCGGCCGTCCTGAGTCACGCCGCGGCGGCCGCTTCCACCCAGATCTCACCCCAGGCGAGTGTCGGCTCGCCCATCTCCCAGCCGGCCGTCCGGAGCTCCTCACGGAGGAGCTGCGGGAGGTACTCGACCTCGTGGTCGGGGTCGCTGAAGTAGGGAAGGTCGAGCTCGCGGCGGAGCGGAACGGTCCAGTCGCGGTCGAGGGCCGGCACGCGCACGAGGAGCCGCCTCGCTCTCGCCCGCTCCCGAAGCGCTCGGAGGAGCTCGATCCGAGGCTCCAGATGCTCGAGGACGTTCGAGAGGATCACGACGTCGAAGGGCTCGTCGAGCCCCGCGCCGAGGATGTCCTCCTGTCGGTACGTGACTCGCGGGTGTGCGAACCGACGGCGCGCGGTCGCGAGTGCCCACGGGCTCGAGTCGATGCCGACGACGGTCGCCCCGGCCCGCTCGGCGACGTCGTACGCGACGCTGCCGATCCCGCAGCCGACGTCGAGGACGCGCTCGCCGGAGTGGACGCGGTCGACGAAGAAGTCGTGGTATCCGGTGAGCCTGTGCTTCGGGTGCTCTCCGTGCCCGTAGTCCACGGCCGCGCGATCCATGTGGACGTAGGCGTCGCCGTACACCGTGAGCAGCTGCCTGAGAGCCTTGCGTTTGTCGGGCTGGGCGCGGATCGTCTCCAGCCAGAGTCGGAACAGCGGTCGCCAGAGGCGATAGGGAAAGAGAAGACGAAACGGCCGCAGCGGCACGCGTCGCCCGAGGCCGCCTGCCACGCGTCTCGCTGTCCACCGGCGCGACGTCATTTCACCCTTCCTCTCAGGCCGTCGACGCGACCGCGGAGCGTCGCGAGGTGGAACCGCGCCCGTGCGCCGTCGCCGCGTCCGAGTGAGGCGACTGCCCCTCCGAGCGGCCTGATCAGCATCCTGCTGCGCACCCGGGCGGGATAGCGGTGCTTGCGGAGGAGGTAGCCGACGCTGGCGCCGTCGCGATAGCCGAGAGCTCGCAGCTCGTCCGCCTCGAGCGTGGCGTCCTCGTGCCGGACGGTGAGCTGCGGGTCGTACGAGATTCGCGCCCCCGATCGAACTGCGCGGATCAGGAGGTCGATCTCCTCGCCCGACGACCACGGCGTGCCAGAGCCGAGCCCGAGTTGCTCGTCGAACTGCCCGGCCTCCGTCAGCAGCCCGCGGCGGAGGAAGATGGTAAACGAGATCGCCCGGTTCCAGAGGTTGTCGTCGGTGAGGATCGCGTTGTCGGTCTCCCACGACGGGGACGACGAGCCGGCGACACCGACCGCGCGTCCCGTCAGCCCGTCGAGGTCGGGATGATCGAGGAAACGGCGTCCGACACGCTCGAGCAGGTCCTCGTCTGCATAGGCGCAGTCGTCGTCGGGGAACGCGACCACGTTGGCAGCGAGATGCGGCAGGGCGACGTTGCGAGCGCGCGACAACCCTCGTGGCGAGCGGAGACGGAGGACGTCGAGGTCGTGGGCGGCGACGACGTCGGCGATGCGATCGTCGTCGTTCTGGTCGACGACGAGGACACGGAAACCGCGATGCGTCTGGCGGTCGAGCGAGGAGAGAAGACGGTCGAGCTCCGCCGTCCGGTCGACGGTCGCAACGACCAGGTCGAAGGACGGGAGCTCCGCCGAGGTCACCGGCCGTAGGCTACGGGGCGCCCGTGACCGTCGCGCCGCCGCTCGTCTCCGTGCTCGTCGCCGTCCACGACGGCGAGCCCTTCCTCGGCACGGCGGTGCGGAGCGTCCTCCGCCAGACCGTCTCGGCCCTCGAGCTGGTCGTCGTCGACGATGCATCGACCGATGAGACGGCGAATGTCCTCGCGGCGATCGGCGATCCGCGACTCGTCGTGGTCCGAAACGAGACGCAGCAGGGTCTCGCCGCGTCGCTGAACCGCGGTCTCGAGTCGTCGCGCAGCCGCTACGTCGCACGCCTCGACGCCGACGACGTCGCCATGCCGCGCCGGCTCGAGCGCCAGCTCGCGCGCATGCGCTCGCGGCCGCCCGTCGCGGTCGTGGGGAGCGGTACCTTCGAGCTCGACGACGCGGGGTCGGTCGGGCGCCTCCACCTGATGCCCGCCGGCCCGCTCGCCTGCCGCTGGGCGGCGCTCTTCTCGTCTCCCTTCTTCCATCCCAGCGTGCTCGTCGACCGCGAGGTGCTCGACCGGCACGAGCTCCGGTACGACGCTGAGTTCCCGGAGAGTGAGGACTACGACCTGTGGACGCGGCTGCTCGCAGTCGCGGACGGGGACAACGTTCCGGAGCCGCTCGTCCTCTACCGCGTCCACGCGGGGCAGGCGTCTCACAGGCGGCGCGAGCTGCAGCGCGAGTACCAGCGACGTGTCGCGATGCGGGAGATCGAGCGGTACCTGCCCGCTCATCCGACCGACCGGCGCGAGCTCGCGTTCCGCCTGGGCGCCGGCGAGCGTCTCGAGCCGACGGAGCTCGAGGACGCGGTCGAGGCTCTCGCCGCGCTCGCCGAGGCGTTCGAACGCGTCCACCCCGGCCCAGCAGCGCGTCGGGCGGCGGCGCATGCGATCGCGCGCGCCGCGCGGCACGCCTCGCCGGGAGCGCGAGGACGCCTCCTGCAGCACGCGCTCGGCCTCGACCCCCTGCTCGCCGGCCACGCCGCGGCGGCGAGCGCGCGCCGCCGGCGCGAGGCGCGCGCGGCCGGGCGCGAGGCGCGCGAGTGGCTCGACGACCTGCGGGCGAACCCGGAGCTCACGACGTCTCGCATCCGCGTGCTCGCCGTCTTCCCCGAGCCGACGCCGTATCGTGCACCGCTCCTCGATCGGGTGGCCGAGTACGAGGAGATCGACCTGACCGTCGTGTACGCGGCCGAGACGGTCGCCGGGCGCACGTGGGACGTTGAGCCGCGGCATCGGGCGCGGTTCCTGCGTGGGCTGCGAGTTCCCGGCGCCGAGCGCGTCCTCCACCACGACTACCCCGTCACGCCGGGAATCGCCCGCGAGCTCGAGCGCGGACACCCGGACGTGGTCGTCGTGTCGGGCTGGAGCACGTTCGCGTCGCAGGCCGCCATCGCCTGGTGCCGCGCGCGCGACGTGCCGTACGTGCTCGTCGTCGAGAGCCACGACGAGGGCCCGCGAGCGGGCTGGCGCAAGACGGTGAAGAGGACGGTCGTGCCGCCGATCGTGCGCGTGGCGTCCGGCGTGCTCGTCACGGGCTCGCTCGCTCGGAGCTCGATGATCGACCGTGGCGCCGATCCGGAGCGGATCGGGATCTTCGCGAACACGATCGACGTCGACGCCTTCACGGCCGAGGCCAACGCGCTCGCCCCGGAGCGGGACGCGCTCCGCGGAGAGCTCGGTGCGGGGCCGGACGACGTCGTCGTCCTCTCGGTCGCGCGACTCGCGCCGGAGAAGGGGCTCGACCTCCTCGTCCGCGCCGTCGCGGAGGCGGCCGACCCGCGCCTCCTCGTCGCCGTCGCGGGCGAGGGGCCGGAGCGAGAGCGCCTGACGGCCCTCGCATCCGAGCTCGGCGTCCGCCTCGTCTTGACGGGCGATCTTCCGTGGGCGCGGATCGTCGAGGCGTACGTGATGGCGGACGTCTTCGCGCTCCTCTCGGAGCGCGAGCCGTGGGCGGTCGTCGTGAACGAGGCGGCGGCGTGCGGGCTCCCGCTTGTCCTCTCGGACCACGTCGGGGCGGCGCACGACCTGCTCCGCGACGGCGAGAACGGCGCCCTCGTGCCGGCCGGCGACGTCGCGGCGGCCGCCGGCGCACTGCGGCGCCTCGCCGCCGACCGCCTCGTCCGCCTCGCCTATGGCGCCGCGTCGCGGGAGATCGCAGCCGCCTGGGGGTACGGCCCCAGTGCCTACGCATTCGTCGCGGCCGTCCGCCGGGCGGTTTCCGAGAGAGTCGGTGGTTAACCTGGCCCGATGTCCGTGAACGGCCTGGGTCGGCCGCGGATCCTCGTCCTGAACCAGTACTACTGGCCCGGCGTCGAGGCGACCGCCCATCTTCTCACCGAGCTCTGCGAGGCGCTCGCCGAGGAGTACGACGTCGAGGTCATCACCGGGGCCCTCCACGGGCACGAGGACGAGCCGGCCTCGGGCGAGCGGAACGGCGTCCGCATCGTCCGCGTCGCGTCGACCGCCTACGAGCGCTCGCAGCTCGGACGCCGCGCGGCCAACTACTTCTCGTACCTCGGCTCGGCGCTCGGGCACTCGCTCAGGGGGCCGAGGCCCGATCTCGTTCTGTGCATGACAGATCCGCCGATCATCGGCGACCTCGGCGTCGCCGTCGGGCGCCGCTTCGACGCGCCCGTGCTAGTGATCAGCCAGGACGTCTTCCCCGAGATCGCGACCGAGCTCGGCCGCCTGCGGAACCCGGCCGTCGTCGGGGTGCTCGGTGCCCTTGTCGGCGCCTACCTCCGCCGCGCGGACCGGATCGTCGCGATCGGCGAGACCATGCGCGAGCGGCTCGAGGCGAAGGGAGCGCCGCCCGAGCGCGTCCGCGTGATCCCGAACTGGGTCGACACGAGGGCGATCACCCCGCAGCCGCGCGACAACGAGTGGGCGACGAAACACGATCTCGCTTCGCGGTTCGTCGTCATGCACTCGGGGAACGTGGGGCATGCCCAGGACCTCGACAGCCTTGTCCGCTCGGTCACCTTCCTGCGCGACCTCGACGAACTCCGGGTGGTCATCGCCGGCTTCGGCGCGCGGCACGCGGAGATGGTCGAGCTCTCGCGGCGCCTCGACGTCGACGACCGCGTCCGCTTCTTCCCCTACCAGCCGCGCGAGCGGCTACCGCTCTCGCTCGCGAGCGCCGACCTGCACGTCGTCGGCCTCGCGAAGGGCCTCGCAGGCTATGTCGTCCCGAGCCGGCTGTACGGGATCCTCGCCGCCGGCCGGCCCGTGATCGCCGCCGCCGAGGGGACGAGCGAGACCGCGAGGCTCGTGAGCGAGGTCGGCTGCGGCGTCGTGATCGATCCGGGGAGCCCGGAGCTCCTCGCGAGGACGATCCGCGCGGCGACGGAGGGCGTGTTCGACCTCGCGGAGATGGGGAGGCGAGGCCGCGAGTACGTCGAGCGGGAGGCGGACCGGGCCGTGGCGATGCGCCGGTACCGAGCGCTCGTCGCGGAGCTCGTGAACGGCGCCTGAACGGGCCACGAACGGGGCCGCCACTACACTCGCGCGCGGGATGTCGCTCGCGAAGCTCGTCTTCTGGGGATCGCTCAAAGCGCTCGCCTGGACCCACGTCGGCTACCCGGCGGCGATGGGCGTCCTCGCCCGCGCACGGCCGCGTCCGGTCGATCGCGAGGACGCCACGCCGAGCGTCGCGCTCATCGTGTCCGCTCACGACGAGGAGCCCGTCATCGGCCGCCGGGTCGAGAACCTGCTCGAGCTCGACTATCCCCCGGAGCTGCTCGAGATCGTGGTCGCCTCGGACGGCTCGACCGACGGGACGAACGAGATCGTCGGCGAGATCGCGGCGCGCGAGCCGCGGGTGCGGCTCCTCGAGTGCGAGCGCGGCGGGAAGGTGGCAGCCCAGCACCGGGCCGTGCGCGAGACCTCGAGCGACGTCGTCGCGTTCACGGACGCGAACACCGAGTGGCGACCGGACGCGCTCCGCAAGCTCACGCGCAACCTGGCCGACTCCGAGGTCGGGTACGTCTGCGGCCAGCTTCGCCTCGAGAGCCCCGACGGGCAGAACCTCGAGGGCCTGTACTGGCGGTACGAGGTCTGGGTGCGCGCGCAAGAGTCGGCGTGCAGCTCGATCACTGCGGGCAACGGCGCGATCTACGCCGTCCGCCGCGAGGCGTACGTCGAGGACGATCCCAAGTTCGGCCACGACTTCGGCTTCCCGTACCTGATGGAGCAGCAGGGCCGGCGGGCGGTCTACGACGGCGAGGCGATCGCCGTGGAGAAGGCGGCGAGCGAGCCGGAGGACGAGTACGGCCGCAAGGTGCGGACGATCGCGCGCTCGTGGGGGCACATCCTCACCGGCCGCATGTTCCGGCGGACGCGGCCGCTGTACATGGCGGAGCTCGTCTCGCACCGCGTGCTCCGGTACTCGACCGGCGTATTGCATCTCGGCCTGCTCGCGTCGAGCGTGGGGCTACGCCGGCGCGGCCGCTTCTACCGACTCGCACTCGGGCTCCAGGTCTTCGGCCTCTCGCTCGCCGTGGCGGGCAAGGCGCGGCTTCCGATCCCGGGCGCGCGGCTCGCCTACTACTACTACGTCGTCACGAAGGCGACGGCGGCCGGGCTCGTCCGCTACCTGCGCACCGGCACGCCCCAGATGTGGGACAAGGCCGAGGGGACGCGGCCGGCTCCGTCTCGGGAAACCGAGTGAACCGCGGTTTCGACGTCGTGATCAGCGGTGCGGGACTCGTCCTCGCGAGCCCGCTCATCGGCCTGGCGGCGCTCGCGACCAAGCTCGATGACCGCGGGCCCGTCTTCTACCGCCAGGTCCGCGTCGGCCGTAACGGCGAGGACTTCGAGCTCGTGAAGCTGCGGACGATGGAGGTGGGCGCGGAGACACGCGGCGCCGGCTTCGCGGTGAACGAGGGCGATCCCCGAATCACGCGCGTCGGCCGCTTCCTCCGCCGCACGTCGATCGACGAGCTGCCGCAGCTCTGGAACGTGCTCCGCGGCGACATGAGCGTGATCGGGCCGCGCCCGACGCTCCGCTACCAGGTCGAGCAGTACGACGAGCGGCAGCGACGGCGCCTCGAGGTCAAGCCCGGGCTCACAGGCTGGGCGCAGGTGAACGGCCGGGCGGCGCTGCCCTGGCCGCAGCGGATCGAGCTCGACGTCTGGTACGTCGATCACCGCTCCCCCGGTGTCGACCTGCAGATCCTTTTGCGGACGCCGCTCGCGCTCGTCCGCGGGACCTACAAGGGCAAGACCGGCGGCTGGCGGGAGCCCTCAGACGGCGGGACGTAGCCCCTTCGACTCGAGCAGCGAGCGGTACAGGCGGTCGATGTCGTCGACGAGGCGGGCGACCGAGTAGCGGTCGAGGACGCGCATGCGGCCGGCGTCGCCGAAGCGCGCCCGCAGGGCCGGATCTCCCGCGAGCTCCGCAAGCCGCGCGGCAGCGCCCTCCACATCGCCGGCGTCGACGAGAAACCCGTCCACGCCGTCGCGCACGACGTCCGGGACGCCTCCGACGCGATTCGCCACCACCGGCGTCCCCGAGGCGAGCGACTCGATCGCGCTGACCGGCGTCCCTTCGTTCACCGACGGGAGGACGAAGGCGTCGAACAGCCGGTAGTAGCCGGCGATCTGCGACTGGTAGCCGACGAAGAAGCACGAACGCACGATCCCGAGCTCACGCGCGAGCTGCTCGAGGCTGTCGCGGTCGGGCCCGTCGCCGACCATGCAGAGGACGGCATCGACGCCCAGGTCGCGCGTCGCGCGGACAATCTCGAGGACCGAGCCTGCGTCCTTCACCCCGGTCATCCTCCCGACCCAGCCGATGACGAACGCCTCCGGCGGGATGCCGTACAGGTGCCGGTAGTCGCGCCCGAGCGTCTCGTCGGAGAGGCGCTCGGCCAGCGGGATCCCGAGGCGGATGACCGCGAACTTCTTGCGCGGCGCGACGCCGAGCTCGACGAGGTCGTCCCGCACCTCGGGGCTGACCGCGACGAGCACGTCCGAGGCGCGGGCGAGCGAGCGCTCGACCTGGCGGAAGACCGCCGTGCGGCTCGCGTCGAAGTAGCCCTTGAGGACGTGCCCGTGGAAGGTGTGGAGGACGACCGGCGGCCTGGCGTCGCCCGCGAGGAGCGCTGCGGCGCGCGCGATCGCACCCGCCTTCGCCGTGTGCGTATGGAGGATGTGCGGCCGCTCCTCGCGGATGAGCGACGCGATCCGCGTGATCGAGCGCAGGTCGTGGAGGACAGAGATCTCCCGCTGGATCTCGGGCACGCTGACGACGGAGACGCCGAGCCGCTCGGCGAGGAACGCCATCGAATCCTCGCCCCAGGCGAGGCTGCCGGCGACGAGCGTGGTGTGATACCCGCGGGTCTCGAGCCCCGCCGCGAGGTTCGTCACGTGGATCGCGGGGCCGCCCATGTTCAGGCGCGCGATGACGCGCAGCACGCGAATCGGCTGCTCGGACGCGGTCGCGGGCACCGCGTCTCACGTTATAGGGGCGCCCTCGGAATCCTCCGGCTGCGGCATGCGCGCCGAGTACTCTCTCGATCCGTGACCGTCGTCCTCTTCACGTGCGCCGGCCTGCGCGTCGACATCGTCAACGCCTTCCGCGCTGCTGGTGCGATCGCGCTCGCCGTCGACGCCGACCCGCTCGCGCCGGCGCTTCACCACGCCGACCGGCAGGCGGTCGTGCCGCTCGTCGCCGACCCGGAGTACGTTCCGACGCTCACCGGCCTGATCCGCGAGCACGACGTCCGCCTCGTCGTCCCGCTGAACGATCTCGACCATCCGGTGCTCTCGCGCGCACGTGACGAGCTCGCCCCGGCCGTCCTGCTCCTCCCCGACGCGGAAGCGTGTGCCCGGATGTCGGACAAGCTCACGGCCCATCGTTTCTTCGAGGAGCACGGGATTGCCTCGCCCCGGAGCTGGGCGCCGGACGAGGTGCCCGACGACGCGCGCTACCCGCTCCTCGTCAAGGCGCGCGAGGGCTTCGGCTCGCGGAACATCTTCCTCGCTTCCGACCAGGCTGAGCTCGCCTTCTTCCTCGAGTACGCGTCCGTGCCCTCGTTCGTCCAGGAGCGGTGCCTCGGGGAGGAGTTCTCGATCGACGTCTTCAGCGACCTCGACGCGCGCTGTCTGAACGCGATCCCTCGGACGATGCTCCACTCGAAAGGCGGAGAGTCGATCAAGGGCGCCTCGCTGAAGGACTGGGAGCTGATCGAGCACGGACGGCTCGTCGCCGAGACGGCGCGGATCGTCGGGCCTGCCAACATCCAGTGCTTCCGCGAGCCCGACGGAAGCCTGCCGGTGACGGACGTGAACGCCCGCTTCGGCGGCGGGTTCCCGCTCCCGACCGCCGCAGGCAGCCGCTACCCGGAACTCGCCCTCGCCCTCGCTCGCGGCGAGCATCCGGAACCGCAGCTCGGAGAGTTCGAGGAGGGCGTCCTCATGTCACGGTTCTACTCCGAGGTCGTGCTGACGCGAAACGGGGACGGCTCCGTCCGCACGGTCGATCGCGTCACCTGACCGGGAAACGCCCGACTACCATTCCGCCCCATGCGCTACGTCGTCACCGGTGCGGCCGGGTTCATCGGCTCGCAGCTCCTCCGAACGCTCCTCGCCGCCGGCCACGACGCGGTCGGCTGGGATGCGTTCACCGACTACTACGACCCGGCGCTGAAGCAGGAGAACGCCGCCGGCCTCCCGGTCGAGCGAGTCGACCTCGCCGAGGACGCGCTCGATCTCGAGGGTGTCGACGGCGTCTTCCACCTGGCCGGCCAGCCCGGCGTCCGGAGCTTCGGCGGCGTGTTTCCCGTCTACGTCCGGCAGAACATCATCGCGACCCAGCGGGTCTTCGAGCAGGCGGTCGCGGTGGGTGCCCGCACGGTCTACGCCTCGTCGTCGTCGATCTACGGCCACGCGGCCGCGTACCCCACTCCCGAGGACACGCCGCCGAGGCCGATCTCGCCGTACGGGATCACGAAGCTCGCCTGTGAGCACCTCGCGTACTCGTATGGAAGCGAGTTCGGGCTCGACGCGATCGGGCTCCGCTACTTCAACGCGTTCGGGCCGGGCCAGCGCCCGGACATGGCGTTCACGCGAATGGTCATGTCCCTGGCGGCCGGCCGGCCGTTCGAGCTGTACGGAGACGGGACGCAGTCGCGGAGCTTCACCTACCTCGACGACGTCGTCGCCGCGACCGTGCTCGCGATGGAGAAGGCGCCGGCGGGCGCGATCTACAACGTCGGCGGCGGCGTCGAGGTGACGATGCTGGAGGCGATCGAGACCCTCGATCGCATCGCCGGCCGGAAGCTCGAGGTCACCCGCTCGCCTCGTCTCGAAGGAGACGTGGCGAGAACGTGCGCCGACACCTCTCGGATCCGCGCCGACCTCGGCTGGGAGCCCACCACGTCCTTCGCGGACGGGCTCGACGCTCAGTGGCGCTGGGCCGCTGATAGGGTCGCGGCCGCGTCATGACCGACCCGCGCGCCGCCACCGGGCCCGACGACGAGCAGGAGGTCTCGCTCGCCTCCGGCTGGGAACGTCTCAAGGCACGCTGGTGGCTCCCGGTCGCCGGCCTCGCCGTCGGCGCCGTGATCGGCCTCGCGCTCGCGGTCGCCGGCGGAAACGTGTGGCGCGCACAGGCGATCGTCTACCTGGGCCAGCCGTTCGCACCGCTCGGAGGCGGCCAGATCCAGAGCCTGGCCACGAACCCGCGCACCGTGAACGAGGTCGTCCACTCGGAGTCCGCATTGAAGCGCGCTTCCGCGATCAGCGGGATCCCGACCTCGCGCCTGCGCTCGTCGGTCTCGATCTCGGAGGTGACCTCGGCAGGCCAGCTGCGGGGGATCAACCCGCTGGCGGAGATCGCCGTCAAGGGGCCGGGCCGGCATAAGGTCGAGCTCGCGGCGGACGCGCTCGCGACCCGAGTCGTGAACCGCGTCTCCGTGTACGTGACCCAGAAGGTGCGTCTGCTGCAGAGCGAGGCGGCGGCGGCCCAGGCCCAGCTCGACGCGGCCAACCGCCGCATCGCTCAGGCCGAGGCGCAGCAGACCGCGCTCGTCTCGAACGGCTCGCTGACGACCGTCGAGAAGCTCCTCCTGAGCGCGAACCTCAACTCGGTGATCGCGACCACCGATGCCAAGCGGACGTCGCTCCAGGAGGATCTCACGAACGCGCAGCAGCTCCTCAACCTCGCGAAGACGGTGGAGCAGAGCCACATCGTCGAGCCTGCGTCCGCCGGGAAGACGACCGCGCGCTCGAGCAGGACGTCGCTCGTCGTCGGCGCCTTCATCGGGCTGATCATCGGGATCGTCGCCGCGCTCCTGGCGGAGCCGTTCGCCGCGCGGCGCCGGCGCACCGCAGCCGACGAAAGCTGATGCTCGAGGGCAAGCGGGTCGCGGTCGTCGTGCCCGCCTACGACGAGGAGCGGCTCGTCGTCGAGACGCTCCACGGCATCCCCGAGCTCGTCGACCGGGTCTACGTCGTCGACGATGCGTCGAGCGACGCGACCGGCGAGCAGGCGCGTTCCGTCGGCGACGCGCGGGTGGAGGTGATCCGCCACGAGAGGAACCTCGGCGTCGGGGCGGCGATCGTCACCGGTTACCAGAAGGCGATCGAGGAGGAGATCGACGTCACATGCGTGATGGCCGCGGACAACCAGATGGACCCGTCCGAGCTCACGGGTCTCGTCGAGCCGGTCGCGCGCGGCGAGGTCGAGTACGCGAAAGCCAACCGCTTCGCGACCGGAGAGGCCTGGACGATGATCCCGCGCACGCGCTTCTTCGGGAACGCGGCCCTCTCGCTCCTCACCAAGATCGCCTCCGGCTACTGGCACGTGGCCGACTCCCAGGCCGGGTACACGGCGATCTCGCTCGACGCGCTCCGCCGCCTCGACCTCGACCGCCTCTACCCGCGCTACGGCTTCCCGAACGACATGCTCGTCCACCTGAACGTCGGAAACGCCCGCGTCCGCGACGTCGCCTCGCGTCCGATCTACGGCGTCGGCGAGGAGTCGGGCATCCGCCTGCGCAAGGTGGTTCCGAAGATCTCCTGGCTGCTCTTCAAGGCCTTCTGGTGGCGGATGGGGCACAAGTACGTCATCCGCGACTTCCACCCGCTCGTCTTCTTCTACGGCTTCGGCCTCGCGATGAGCGGCATCGGCGTCCTGCTCGGACTGCTCGAGGTGCTCCTCCGCATCGCCGGGAACCAGATCACGCCGGCGACGATCGTCCTCGTCGCCGTGCTCCTGATCGCGGGGTTGCAGCTCACCCTGTTCGCGATGTGGTTCGACATGGAGGCGAACAAGGACCTGCGCTGACGTTACGTCTCGGTCCCGAGACCACCGTGGTCGGGGCGCGGAGAGATCCCGCGTCCGAGGGGCCGCGTGTGCCCTTCTCGGGTGCCGGATGTCCGTAGCGGGCCGCGGGCGCTCGACGGCAGAACCCGAACGCGGCGGCGTCGGATTCGAAGCGATGATCGAGACATGACGGGCGGCACGAAGGAGCGAACCCGGTACGCAGTCCGTACCGGCGGGCGCCAGATCACAGTCGTGGAGGGATGGACACCCTCGGACGCACTCGTCGAGTACCTCCGCGGTCGCGGATTCCAGGACTGCGACATCGTGCGGGTGGGGTACGACGCGCTCTCCTGGCGCGGTCAGGTGTTCCGGGCTGCGGTCGCCGACGCTCTCGATCACTAGCGACCACGGCCGAAGCCGCTAACCGAGTCGCCCGGAGCGGTCGATAGCATCGGCACGATGCCGACGTCCCTCGTCACGGGCGGTGTGGGCTTTCTCGGCTCACACCTCTGCGAGGCGCTGCTCGAGCGCGGCCATCGCGTCCTCTGCTTCGACAACCTGGAGACGTCGTCGCTCGAGAACGTCGCGCACCTCCGGGACGACGCGTTCATGTTCGTGCACCACGACGTGATCGAGCCGATCGCCGTCGACGAGCCGCTCGACTTCGTCTACCACCTCGCCGCGCTGGCGAGCCCGATCGACTACCTGCGCATGCCGCTCCACTCGCTGAAGACCGGCTCGTACGGAACGCACCACGCGCTCGGCCTCGCGAAGTGGAAGCGCGCGCGCTTCCTGCTCGCCTCGACGAGCGAGGTCTACGGCGATCCCGAGGTGCATCCGCAGCCCGAGACCTACTGGGGAAACGTCAACCCGATCGGCCCGCGCGGCGTCTACGACGAGGCGAAGCGCTACGCGGAGGCGATGACGATGGCGTACCACCGCCAGCAGGGCGTGGACACCGCGATCGTTCGCATCTTCAACACCTACGGCCCTCTGATGAGGACGAACGACGGGCGCGCCATCCCGACCTTCCTCCGCCAGGCGCTCGAAGGGAAGCCCGTCACCGTGTTCGGCGACGGGTCGCAGACGCGGAGCTTCTGCTACGTGGACGACATGATCCGCGGGCTCGTCCTTCTCGCCGAGTCGGACGAGCATCTGCCCGTCAACCTCGGCAACCCGGACGAGAAGTCGCTGCTCGAGCTCGCGGACACGATCATCCGGCTCACGGGCTCGCCGAGCCAGATCGTGTTCGACGCGCTTCCCGTGGACGACCCGCAGGTGCGACAGCCCGACATCACGCGCGCGCGGCAGGTCCTCGGGTGGACGCCCGAGGTCGCGCTCGAGGACGGGCTGCGCAGGACGATCGCCTCGCTCGGCCAGGGGGCGACCGTCCGCTCGACGTGAGCCTCGAGGAGCGCTACGAGGCCCATCACCGGGAGCGGCGCGACGAGGGCGACTTCGTCTTCGTCCCGGAGCGAATCCCGCTCTTCAAGACCGCGATCGGGACCGGAAAGCGGGTGCTCGACCTCGGCTGCCGCTCGGGCGCCCTGACGCGCCACTTCCTCGAGGGGAACGAGGTCCTGGGCCTCGACGTCGACGCCGCCGCGCTCGCGAAGGCGGCCGAGCTCGGGATCGAGCCGGTGCAGGCGAACGTCGAAGAGCCGCTTCCGTTCGAGGACGCGACCTTCGACGCGGTCGTCGCCGGCGAGCTCCTCGAGCACCTCCAGTTCCCGGACGCACTGGTCGCCGAGGCCAGGCGCGTGCTCCGACCCGGCGGAGCGCTCGTCGGCTCCGTGCCGAACGCCTTCCGCGTCCAGAGCCGGCTGCGCTTTCTGCGGGGGCGTGCGCCAGAGGACGACCCGACGCACCTGCGGATGTTCTCGCCCGGTGCGCTGCGAATACTGCTCGCGGACTTCGGGGCGGTCGAGCTCTCCTACGTCGGCGGCCGCTACCGGCGGCTCCACCCGCGGCTCCTCGCGCGCGACCTCGTGTTCAGGGCGCGCAGGCCTTAATCACGCGGGGTGCGTAGCGGCGAAGTCCGCGTACGTGACGACGGTCCGGAAACCCATCGCCTCGTAGACCGGGAGACCCATCGGGCTCGCCTGCAGCACGACGGTGTCGAGCCCTCGCCGCCGTCCCGCATCGACCGCGGCCCACGACACGGCGGTTCCGACCCCGCGACGCCGCGCGTTGGGGAGCGTGCCGACAGCGACCACACCACTGGCTCCACCACCCTGGATCGAGACCGACGTGCCCACCGGTCGCCCTTCGAGCCGACCCGCGAAGAGCTGGACGTCGGGATCGTCGGCGAACGACCGCGCGTACAACTGCTCGGCGATGGCGTGGGGCATCCCGCTCTCGACGGCGACCTGCCTCGCGGTCTCCGGGGCCGCTTCCTCGATCTCGACCCCCGCGGCGGGTGGAGGAGCCTCCGGCACCGGGTGCAGGACCATGCCGGGGTACGGATCGGGCTGGAGCTCGAGCCCGTGCTGCGCCGGAGCGTCCCCGAACCCGGCGACGAGCTCGTCGACGATCCAGAGCCGGTATGGCGAGCCCCGCTCCTCCACCCACTCGAGCGCGTCGTCGACCTTTCGCGTCGCGACCTGCTCGGTGACGATGCAGCCGTTGAAGAGCGAGAAGCGGATGCCGGTCGCGAAGGCGAAGACCCCGTCCGACTCGTGGATCGCGCCGTCGGGGGAGTGCTCGGCGAGCTTTTGGAAGCACGCGCAGAAGCTCGCGTGCGCGAGTGCGACGAGCTCCTGCTCGCTCCTCACCGAGCGGATGGTGCCGAGGGCTTCCCGAACGCCGCGCGCCGCGCGATGTCGGCCTCGTCGACCATGTGGCCGTCGCGCTCGACGTACCCACCCTTCCCGCCGATGACGAGGAGCACGAGATCCTCCGTCTCGCTGGCGTTCGAGACGCGCCGCGGCGTCGTCGACTGGACGTGGACGAGCCCGCCGGGGCCGAGGACCCGTTCCTCCCCCTCGACCTCGACCCGGGCGCTTCCGGAGTGGACGAAGTAGAGCTCGTCCTGGTCGTCGTGGAAGTGGTGGAAGCCGATGAAACCGGGCGGACACACGATCGCGTTCACGCCGAAGGCGGTCACCCCGAGCCCATGGCGCACCTTGCGGAAGCCGTAGCCCTCGCCGAGCTCGTCGATGGATCCGAACGTGTGTCCCATTTCCGGCGCTCCTGCTCTCAGCCCTGGAGGAAGTCGGCCGTCCTTCGGAGGCCTTCCTCGAGGTCGACCTTGGGCTCGTAGCCGAGCAGGCGCTGCGCTTCTCCGAGATCGGCCCACGACGCTTTCACGTCGGCGGCGCGCTCGGGCTCGTAGCGCTTCTCGACGTCTCGGTCGAGGAGGCGGCCGATCGTGTCCGCGAGCTCGTTCACGGTCGCCGAGCCGCCGGTCGCGACGTTGACGATCGCGCCCTCGACGCCCGGTGCATCCGCCGCGAGGAGGTTCGCCGAGACGACGTTGTCCACGAACGTGAAGTCGCGCGACTGCTCTCCGTCGCCGTAGATCGTCACGGGCTCGCCGTCCGCGACGGCGCGGATGAAGCGCGGCACGACCGCCGCGTACTGCGACATCGGGTCCTGGCGCGGCCCGAAGACGTTGAAGTAGCGGAGCGAGACGACCTCCATCGCGTACACGCGGCTGAAGCTCGTGCAGAAGCGCTCCGCCGCCAGCTTCGCGACTGCGTACGGGGAGATCGGGTCGGGGAACTGCGTCTCGGTGCGCGGAAGCTCGCCTCCGTTCCCGTACACCGACGACGACGACGCGTTCACGATCCGGCGCACGCCTGCGTCGCGGCCCGCGAGCAGGACGTTCAACGTCCCCTCGACGTTGACGGCGGTCGTCGTCAACGGGTCCTGGACGGAGCGTGGAACCGAGGGCAGCGCGCCCTGGTGGAAGACGACCTCGGTCCCGTTCACGGAAGCATGCACGCGCTCGTACGAGCGCAGGTCGCCCTCGACGAGGTCGACGTCCCGCTCGAGGCCGGCGAGGTTGGCGCGGTTCCCGGTCGAGAAGTTGTCGAGAACGCGGACGTCGTCGCCCCGCGCGAGGAGGGCACGCACGAGGTTCGAGCCGATGAACCCGGCGCCGCCCGTGACGAGCGCCCTCACGCGCCGACCTCGGCGACCACGTGGAAGTTCGCGAAGAGGGTGCCGGGCTGGGCGGGCGCCATCAGCCTCGTCGAATGGGCATCCACGGTCTCGGAGACGGCGTTCACCGCCCACACGAGCGGCCGCGCCAGCAGCCCGAGGTGCAGGCGGCGGAAGACCAGGCTCAGGTTCAAGGAGATGATCATCCCGATGCAGGCGGTCGTCCCGGAGGCGGGGGTCACCCTAATGGACGCCCACTCCCCGTTCTCGCGGAAGAGCTTCTCGAGGCCGGCATGGGTCCAGCGCCAGTAGTCGGTGGGAGAGGGGTGGTACGGCATGACCCCGTGGGTCGAGGCAAGGACGCGCCCGCCTGGAGCGGTCACGCGGTGAAGCTCACGCACGGCTTGCCCCGGGTGGTCGCAGTGCTCCAGGACCTGGTTGCAGAGGACGAGGTCGAAGCTTCCGTCCTCGACCGGGAGCGCCTCGACCGAGCCGCGCAGCTCGGCGCGCGGGTTCTCGACGGGATCGACGCCGACGTAGGCGCTCGCGAACGGCTGGAACAGCGGCTCGTACGGCTTCTGGCCGCAGCCGACGTCGAGCACGCGGTAGCTGCCGATCGTCGCGTACGTCTCGGCTGCCTGCTCCGTCAGCCAGCGCACGAGCGGCTTCCGAACCGCATACGTCGGCATCGAGCGGGGCGGGTCGAGGCGCGGATCAGACAGCCGACTCCTCCTCGACGGTCGCGGCGCCCGCGGCGGCGAGCCCGAGCGCGAGACAGGTCGCCGCCTGCAGCGGGATGCCCGAGACGATTCCGAGCGAGGCCCACTCGCCCGCCACGGTGAGGAGCGTGCAGAGGATCGCGAGGCCCGCTCCCGCGGCCCACGGGTACGACGCGTGGTTCACGGTCCGCCACGCGAGCGCGAGCCCTCCGGCGCCGACTGCCAGGAGGAGCGCGAGGCCGACCACTCCCGCGTCGGCGAGCATCTGGATGTACAGGTTCTGGACGCCCCACGGATGCTCGCGGGACGGGAACGCGAGCGGGACGACGTTCGGGAAGCGCCGTCGTGCCGCCGCGAGGTGGGGCTCGAAGACGGCGGGCCGCGACGAGCGCTGCCAGCCGACACCGACGATCGGATGGTCCTCGAAGATCTTGAGCCCGATGTAGGAGAGCACGGTTCGCTGCGAGTAGCTCTCGACGCCGGTCGCCGCCTGGCCGCCGCGCAGCCCGAGGAAGCGCATGAAGGCCGCGAGCGAGTCGCCGCGAACGGCGGTGACGCCGCCGGCGACGACTGCGACGACCGCGACGAGCGCCAGCGTCTGTCTCCCCGAGGGTGCGAACCGGCTGCGGGACGCCAGCCACAGCACGAACGCGCCGAGTACGAGCCCCGCCGCCGAGGTGATCGACCCCGCGAGCACGAGCCCGAGCGCGCCCCCCACCAGTGCGAGCCAGAACAGTCGCGCGGCGGGAGTGCGTGCTCTGGTCGCGACGATACACGCGAGCGCGAGGCTCGTCGCGACGGCCGAGAGCCCCGCGAAGTCGTGATGACCGAGGAACGACGGCTGGCGCCAGCCGGCACGCCAGGCCCCCAG
>DASSQE010000017.1:0-3464 GCA_035702645.1 Gaiellaceae bacterium | reverse complement strand
GACGCGCTCTTCGACGCGAACGCCGTCGTCAGACTTCGACGGCGATCCGGTCGTCCGAGCGGCTGAAGACGTAGCCGCCGATCCCGAGCCCGACGACCGCGGCCACCGCCACGTAGACGAGCTCCGCCACGCTCGGCACATCGCCGTAGAAGAGCGCCGACCGCATCGCCTCGATCGGCGGCGTGAGGAAGTTCACCCAGCGGAGGACGAAGGCAGCCCACGGGTACTGATCCACGCCCGGGAGGTTGTTCACGTTGTAGAGCACCGGGGTGAGGAAGAACCACGGGAGGAGGAGCGCCGCGATCAGGTGCTCGACGTCGCGGTAGAGCGCGTTCAGCGAGGCGAGCGCCAGCGCCACGCCGGCGACGAGGCAGGCGAAGAGCGCCCCGATCGGGATCGAGATCCAGACGGTCGAGCGGGCCTCGGGGCGGAAGATCAGGCTGAGCACGAGGACGACCACGAGCATCACGCCGAATGCGACGAGGTTCGTCGCCACGATCGAGAGCGGCACGAGCTGCCGCGGGAAGCGCACCTTGCGGATGAGGTTCGCGTTCTCGAGCAGGCTGCGTGTCGAGGCCTGGACGGCAGTCGCGAAGAAGACCCACGCCGGGAGCCCGCAGAGCAGGAAGAGCCAGTAGTCGCTCGTCCCGACCTCCGCCACCCTCCAGAGCAGCGAGAAGACGAGCAGGTAGACGCCCATGAGGACGAGCGGGTGGAGCAGCGACCACGCGAGCCCGAGGAAGGAGCCCTTGTACTTCGCGCGCAGGTCGCGGCGGAAGAGGCTCGAGAAGAGCTCGCGATAGCGGTAGACGTCGGCGTAGACGCTCACGACCCGTGCTGAGTCTAGGGCGCCCGCACGCTCGACTACCCTTACCGCGTTGTGGACGCGGCTATAGCGATTGCCGCCCTACCCGTCACCGTTGCGGTTCTCTGGGGTCTCCTCCGCTCCGACGTGGGCTCGCGGCTCGTCTCCGTCCCGACCGGCGAGCGCTGGCACGAGCGGCCGATCCCGACCTTCGGCGGGATCGGGATCTTCGCCGGCTTCCTCGCGGGCGTCCTCGTCGCGGTCGCGGTCGGCACGATCCCGTGGAGCGGGGACATCGCGGGAATCATCGCCGGCGTCACGCTTCTCTTCGTCGCGGGGCTCGTCGACGACCTGTGGCACCTGAGCCCGGTCGCGAAGCTCCTCGCCCAGATCGTCGCAGCGGTCGTCGTCATCGCAAGCGGGCTGAGCGTCCAGATCGTCTCGAACGACGTTCTCGCGTGGGGCATCGGGATCCTCTGGCTCGTCGGGATCACGAACGCGTTCAACCTGCTCGACAACATGGACGGGCTCGCGGCGACGCTCGCCGCGATCGCGTGCTCGTACTTCGCGATCGACGCCGTGACGCAGCACCCGAACGACACCGTCCTCGTCCTCTCGCTGTCGCTCGGGCTCGCGTGCGTCGGGTTCCTGCCGTTCAACCTCCGGCCGGGGAGATCGGCCGCGCTCTTCATGGGCGACTCGGGGAGCCAGGTGATCGGGTTCGGGCTCGCAGCGCTCGCGCTCGCCTCGAGCTGGACGGTCGCCGGGACGACGGTCGCCACGATCCTCCTGCCGCTCCTCGTGCTTGCAGTGCCGATCCTGGACACGACGCTCGTCACGACTGTACGGCTCGCCCAGCGTCGGCCGGTTACACGCGGGGGTCGAGACCATTCGTCGCACCGACTCGTCTACTACGGGCTCACCGAGGCGAACGCCGTCCTGCTTCTCGCGCTCGTCGCGGCCGCGATCGGCGCGACGGCGCTCGCGTACAACGTGCTCGACAACGCTCGGCTGACGGCGGTCGGCGTTCTCCTCACGTTCGTGCTGCTCGTCCAGTTCGCCAGCTTCCTCTCCGACCTCGAGGAGCGCTCGCGGAAAGGCATGACCGAGCCCCCGCCGTCGCTCTGGCATGCGCTCGTCGCGGAGCCGAGGCGCCTCGTCGAGGTCGTCGTCGACTTCGTCCTCGTCTGCATGTCGTTCCTCGCCGCCTACCTCCTCGTGATCGGTGGCCGCGGGACCGACTTCGAGCGGTCGGTGTTCCTCTCCGCCCTGCCGATTCTCCTGGCGACGCAGTACGTCCTCTTCGTCGCGCTCGGCGTGTACCGACGGGTGTGGCGCTACGCGACCGCGCGCGACGTCATTCCGCTCGCGGTGGGTTGTGGCGGCGCCGCCTTCCTCTCCTCGCTGATCGTGCAGGCGCTGCGCCCGATCGGCTCGTTCCCCGCCCTCGAGATCTTCGTCGTCTATGCGATGCTCTGCACCGGGCTCATCGGGGCGTCGCGCCTCACCCTCCGGCTGTTGCCGGAGGCGCGCGCGCTCCGCGGCAAGAAGCGCCGCGTGCTCATCGTCGGCGCGGGGCGAGCCGGCCGCGGCCTCGCGCGCGAGCTCCACGACACGCACGAGGCGCGCGTCGTCGGCTTCCTCGACGACAACCCGCGCGTGCGGCGGCGGCGCATCCTCGGCGTCACGGTCGTCGGCGCGCTCGACGAGACGGCGCGCGCGATTTCGCGGGCACGCCCCGACGAGGTTCTGGTGACCATCCCCGGCGCCTCGCAGGAACGGCTCGACGCCGTTGTCGGCGCATCCGAGGAAGCCGGGATTCCCTGCCGGATCGTGCGGCGGAGCACCGAGTTCACCGCTCCGGATCGCGTCGAGGCCTCGCTTCGGTGAGCGAGCCCGGACAGCGGAGCGGGCCGGAGAAGCCCGACGCCCTGGCGCGGCTGCAGAAGGCGATTCCGCTTCTCGTCGTCTACTTCGCCCTGGCTGCGCTGTACGCCTGGCAGGCGTCGCGACGCCCGGTGCCGACGATCTTCTCCGACGAGAACGAGATGGCGCAGCTCTCGCGCGCGATCGCCCACACGGGAGAGGCTGCGCGGCGGGGAGTGCCGTACGGGCTCGCGTCCCTCGTCGCGTACTTCCTCGCCCCCGTGTGGTGGCTGGGCACGACTGCCGCGCAGTACTCGGCGGCCAAGCTCCTGCTCGTCCTGACGATGACAGCGACCGTGTTCCCCGCATACGCGCTCGCCCGCCTCGTCGTCTCTCCGTGGTACGCACTCGCGGCGGCAGGGGGAGCGACCGCGGTGCCCGCTCTCGCGTACTCGCCGATCCTGGTCGAGGAGCCGCTCGCCTACCCACTCGCGACGCTCGCCCTCTTCCTCATTGCGAGGGCGCTCGTCGCGCCCGGCTGGAGGCGGATCCTGCCCGCGGTGATCGTGTCCGCTGCGGCCGCAGCCACGCGGACCCAGCTCTCCGTGCTCTTCGCCGTGCTCGTGCTGGGCCTGCTCTGGATCGCGTGGCAGTCCGAGCGCGGCCGGCGGTGGCGGGCGACCTGGTCGACGTGGGACTGGGTCGGAGCCGTGGCGCTGGTCGTCGGCGCGGCGCTCGGCTTCTCCGCGGTGGTGGGCCACTTCTCGACGAGCTGGCGGAACACGACCGGCTT
>DASSQE010000016.1:0-7274 GCA_035702645.1 Gaiellaceae bacterium | reverse complement strand
GCAGGATGCGTCGCGCTCGTCGCGAGTCCGTACCACAGGTACTGTCCTCGCTCCTCGCGCTCGCCTCCTTTGCGAGCGACGCCCCGAGCGACGTCAGCGATCTCCTTCGATCTTCTCGGCGGTTGTCCATCTCCGCTCGATGCACCCGTTGCTAGCGTCCGCGCCCTCGTGAGGATCCGCCTCGGACACAGCCCAGATCCCGACGACGCGTTCATGTTCTGGGCGCTGACGACCGACCTCGTCGACACGCGCGGGCTCGAGTTCGAGCACGTCCTCGGGGACATCCAGACCCTCAACCAGTGGGCTCGCGCGGCGCGGCTCGAAGTCACCGCGATCTCCCTCGCCGCGTACCCGTTCGTGCAGGAGGACTACGCGCTCCTGCCGCACGGCGCGAGCATCGGCTCCGGATACGGGCCGATCGTGGTCGCACGCGAGCCGTTGTCGGTGGCGGAGCTCTCCGAGCACGAGATCGTCGTCCCGGGGACGATGACGACGTCATTCCTCACGCTCGGCTTCGTCCTGGGCTCGTTCAGGCATCGCGAGCTCCCGTTCGACGAGATCCCGGAGGAGGTCGCCTCGGGCCGCGCGGAGGTCGGCCTCCTGATCCACGAGGGGCAGCTCACGTTCGAGAGCTACGGGCTCGTCAAGGTGCTCGACCTCGGCGAGTGGTGGCTGCTCGAGACGGGCCTTCCGCTCCCGCTGGGCGTGAACGTCGCTCGGCGCGATCTCGGCGAACGGACGCTGCGGGACGTGTCGGAGGTGCTCGGCGAGTCGATCCAGAGGGGGCTCGACCATCGCGCCGACGCGCTCGAGTACGCGCTCCAGTTCGGGCGTGGGATCGACGCCGCGGTCGCGGACCGGTTCGTCTCGATGTACGTCAACGAGCTGACGCAGGACTACGGCGACGAGGGGCGCAAGGCCGTCACCGAGCTGCTCCGCCGCGGCGAGGCGGCGGGCGCCTTCCCGGCGCCGGTCGCGATCGACTTCATCAGCTAGCCTCGCGCGGTGCCTCGCGCGGTCGTCCTCTCCGCCGTCCGGACGCCGATCGGACGCTACGGCGGCTCGCTCGCGAAGGTGCGGCCGGACGACCTTGCGGCGGTCGCCGTGAGTGCCGCGGTCGAGCGGGCGGGAATCGACGCGGAGACGATCGACGACGTCTACCTCGGCTGCGCGAACCAGGCAGGCGAGGACAACCGCAACGTCGCGCGGATGGCGGTGCTCCTCGCCGGCCTCCCCGAGTCGGTGCCGGGGGCCACGCTGAACCGCCTGTGCGCGTCCGGGCTCACGGCGGTCGTCTCGGCTTCACAGGCGATCGTCGCCGGCGACCTCGAGGTCGCGGTGGCGGGCGGCGTCGAGTCCATGAGCCGCGCGCCACTCGTCATGGGCAAGCCGGAGGCCGGCTTCCCGCGCGGGAACCAGACGGCGTGGGACTCGACGCTCGGGTGGCGCTTCCCGAACCCGAGGCTCGAGGAGATGTTCCCGCTCGAGTCGATGGGCGAGACCGGCGAGAACGTCGCCGAGCGCTGGGGCGTCTCGCGTGAGGAGCAGGACGCGTTCGCCCTTCGCTCGCAGCAGCGCTGGGCGGAGGCGCAGGAGGCGGGCCGCTTCGTAGACGAGCTCGTTCCCGTCGGCGACGTCGAGGTCGACGAGCACCCACGGCCGACGACGTCTGCGGACGCTCTTGCCGGGTTGAAGCCCGCCTTCCGCGCGAACGGCACCGTCACCGCGGGGAACTCGAGCGGCATCAACGACGGCGCGGCAGCCCTCGTCATCGCGAGCGAGGAGAAGGCACGTGCGCTCGGGATCGAGCCGCTCGGCGCCTTCGTCGGGAGTGCGGCGGCAGGAGTCGACCCCCGGGTCATGGGCGTCGGGCCGATCCCGGCGGTGCGGAAGCTTCTCGCGCGCACGGGCATCTCCCTCGACGACGTCGACCTCGTCGAGCTGAACGAGGCGTTCGCCTCGCAGAGCCTGGTCGTCGTGCGCGAGCTGGGGCTCGACGAGGAGCGCGTGAACGTGAACGGCGGCGCGATCGCGCTCGGGCACCCGCTCGGGATGAGCGGCGCGCGCCTCGTCGTCTCGCTGCTCCACGAGCTTCGGCGGCGGGGAGGCCGGTACGGCCTCGCGACGCTCTGCGTCGGCGTCGGACAGGGCGTCGCGGCACTGTTCGAGCGCGTGTAGGGGCGGGACCTGTCCCTTGGGCCGGACCGATCCGGCCCCTACCCGAACACGCGCTCGGGTCGGACGGGCCCAGCTCCTACGCGGCGAAGACGCGCTCGCGCCGGGGGCGGATCCAGACCGTCTGGCCGCGCCAGAGCTCGAGCTCCTCGTAGCGGTCGCGCGTCAGCAGCGCGACGACCTCCGCTCCGTCGCGGTCGTGGAGCTCCACCTTCGTGTCGCGGCCGAGGACGGACGCGCGCACGATCATCGCCTCGACGGCGTCCCCGGCCGGCTCCGACAGCAGCTCCAAGTCGTGCGGCCGCACCAGCTTTCCGCCGACGAGGTTCGCGTCGCCGACGAAGGTCATCACGAACTCGCTCGCCGGCTCGTCGTAGAGCTGGCGCGGCGGGCCGACCTGCTCGAGCCGGCCGTGGTTGAGGACGGCGATCTGGTCGGAGATCTCCATCGCCTCCTCCTGGTCGTGCGTGACGAAGACCGTGGTCACGTGCACGACGTCGTGCAGGCGCCGGAGCCACTCGCGGAGCTCGGCCCGGACGCGTGCGTCGAGAGCTCCGAAAGGCTCGTCGAGCAGGAGCACCTGCGGCTCGGGGGCGAGCGCGCGGGCGAGCGCCTTCCGCTGGCGCTGCCCGCCTGAGAGCTGCGCCGGGTAGCGGTCGCCGAAGCCCTGGAGCTGGACGAGGCCGAGGAGCTCGTCGACGCGCTCCCGGATCTCTGCCTTCGGACGCCGGCGGACGCGGAGACCGAACGCGACGTTCTCCCGGACCGTCATGTGCTTGAACGCGGCGTAGTGCTGGAAGACGAACCCGACCTCGCGCTTCTGGGGCGCGAGCGCCGTCGCATCACGTCCCGAAAGGACGATCTCGCCGGCGTCGGGCCATTCGAGCCCGGCGACGATCCGGAGCAGCGTGGACTTGCCGGAGCCGCTCGGCCCGAGGAGCGCCGCGAGCGAGCCGCTCTCGACCTCGAGCGAGACGTCGTCGAGCGCGGCGAAGTCGCCGAAGCGCTTGGAGACGTGGTGCACCAGAATCGACATCAGGCTGCTCCTTCCTTCGGTCTGATCGCGGTCATCGCGACGAGGACGAGAATCGCCATGAGGGCGAGCACGATCGAGATCGCGTACGCGCCCGCCAGGTTGAACTGCTCGTACTGCTCCTCGACGCGGAGCGTCGCCGTCTCCGTCTGCCCCTGGATGCGGCCCGAGACCACTGCCACGGCGCCGTACTCGCCCAGGCAGCGCGCGGTCGTGAGGATCACCCCGTAGATCACCGCCCAGCGGATCGAGGGCAGCGTGATCCGCCGGAAGGTCTGCAGGCTGCCGGCTCCGAGGGTCCGTGCGGCCTGCTCCTGCTCGTCGCCGATCTCGCGAAGCGTGGGGACGACCTCGCGGGCGACGAACGGAAGGGAGACGAAGATCGTCGCGACGACCATCGCGGGGAGCGCGAACAGGAACTGGATGTCGTGGTCCTCGAACCAGCCGCCGAACCAGCCGTTGCGCCCGTAGAGCAGGAACATCGACAGGCCGACGACGACCGGTGAGAGCGCGAGCGGCAGGTCGACGAACGCGTTGAGGAGCCCCTTCCCGGGGAAGCGCCGCCGCACGATCACGAGGGCGCAGACGATCCCGAAGACGGTGTTGACCGGCACCGCGATCGCGGTGATCAGGAGCGTGAGCTCGAACGCGTGGATCGTGTCCGGCTGGGTCAGTGCATTCCACGCAGGCGCGAAGCCGTGCTCGAACGTTCGCCAGAAGACGATCGCGAGCGGCCCGACGAGGATCAGCGCGAGATAGGTCAGCGCCACCGAGCGCAGTCCGAGCTTGCCGAAGCGCGGCCTACGCACGCTCGTGCCTCGTCGCGACTTGCCGGACGGCCCCGATCGAGAGCAGGAGGACGAACGAGAGCGCAAGGAGCACGACCGCGACGCCTGCCGCCGCGGCCGTGTCGCCGCTCTCGATGCGGCCGAACACGTAGACCGAGGACACCTCCGTCTTGAAGGGCAGGTTTCCGGTGATGATCACGAGCGCACCGAACTCCCCGATCGCTTTGGCGAGCGCGAGCGCCATGCCCGAGAGGAGCCCCGGCAGGATCGCGGGGAAGACGATCCGCCGGAACACCGTCGTCTCGGAGGCGCCGAGCGATCGAGCGGCCGCCTCGACCTCGAGATCGAGCTCCTGCAGCACCGGCTGGACGGTGCGAACGACGAACGGGAGGGTCACGAACATCATCGCCAGCACGACCGCGGCACGCGTGTACGCGACGTCGACGCCGACGGGCGACTTCGGCCCGTAGAGGGCGAGCAGCGTCAGTCCGGCGACGATCGTCGGAAGAGCGAACGGCAGATCGATGATCGCGTTGACGAGCGCCTTCCCGCGGAACTCGTCCCGCACGAGCACCGAGGCGGTGATCGTCCCGAGCACGGCGTTCAGGAGCGCCACCGCGATCGAGGCGCCGAGCGTCAGCTTCAACGCCGCGACCGCCTCGGGGCTCGAGATCGCCTCCCAGAAGGACTGCGTCCCGTCGCTTCGCGCCTCCCACAGGAGCGCCGCGATCGGGAGCCCGACGAGGACGAGGAGGAAGGTGGTGACGAAGCCGAGGGAGAGCGCGGTCGTCGCCCTCTCCCTCGCGACTCGGGCACGCCGCGGCGAGATCGCCGCGACGGCTGCGGCGCTAGCCGGTGACACCGCCCACCTGGCGCTCGATCCGCGCGACGATGCCGGTCTTCGGATCGAAGAAGCGCTTCTGTACGGCGTCCCAGCCGCCCAGCCCGAGCTGGTCGATCGTGAACTGGCCGGGGCGGACCGGGAACCGCTTCCGGTTCTTCGCGAGCACCTTCGGGACGACAGGCCGGTAGCCCCAGTCGGCGAAGACCTGCTGCGCCGCTGGAGTCCGGAGGAAGCGCAGGAACTGGTTCGCCTTCGCGGCGTCGTGGGTCGTCTTCGTGACCGCGATCGGGTTCTCGATCAGGATCGTCGTCTTCGGGATCACGTACGGCAGGCTCTGGCCTTTCTTCTGGCCTCCGATCGCCTCGTTCTCGTACGAGAGCAGCACGTCGCCCTTCCCGGAGAGGAAGGTGTTGACGGAGTCGCGAGCGCTCTTGTCCTGGACGGCGACGTTCCGGAAGAGCCTCAGCAGATTCTGCTGCGCCTGCTTGTCCGTCTTCCCCTGCTTGCGCCAGGAGCCGTACGCGGCCATCACGTTCCAGCGGGCGCCGCCGGAGGTGAACGGGTTCGGGGTCACGACCTGCACGCCCTTCCGCAGGAGGTCGTTCCAGGACTTGATGTGCTTCGGGTTCCCCGGCCGCACGACGAAGACGACGACCGAGTCCGTGACGATCCCCTTGTAGGACTGCTTCCTCCAGTTCGCGCTGACGATCCCCGCGTTCACGAGCTGGTTCATGTCGGGAGCGAGCGAGAGCTCGACGACGTCGGCGTCGAGGCCGGCGATGATCGCCCGCGTCTGGTCGCCCGACGCGCCATAGGACTGCGTGAACGAGACCCCGTCGCCGTCGGGCGTCTTCTGGAACATCGGGATGAGCGCGGCATACGCGTCGCGCGGCGTCGAGTACGCCACGAGGCTCAACTGCGTGCCGGCACCGCGTCCAGCGGCCAGCGGCGTGAACGTCGAGGCGACGGCGATCAGGCCGAGCGCGAGAGCGAGGGCGAGATAACGGCGGCGCATGACTCGGAGGCTCCCTTCGGTCGTCGGCTCTATCTACTCTGTATTGCTGACAGAATTAGTAAACATATTCAGAGAATTGGACACAGTAAAGATGCGTGCGCTCTGATGTCAACTGCAAACCGATCGAGGAGGCGTGACGGAGATGTGGGTTTCGCGGCGAACGGACTACGCGACACGGGCGGTGCTGGCGCTCACGCTCGAGGACGGCGGCCCGCTCAAGCTGGAAGAGCTCGCCCGCCGGACCGCGGTGCCGCAGTCGGTGCTCGAGCAGGTCATGCCGACGATGCGGACGGCGGGGATCGTCCGTTCGGAACGCGGCCCCTCCGGCGGCTACCGGCTGAACAAGAAGCCCGAAGAGATCACCCTCGAGCGGATCGTGCGCGTCTTCCAGGGCCCGCTCGCGCCGATCAGCTGCGCGACCCGGCACAACCCGGAGCCGTGCCCGATGACCATCGGCTGCTCGCTCAGGAGTGTCTGGGAGGAGGTGCGGGACGCGACGATCGCGCTTCTCGGCGGCGTCACCTTCGCCGATCTCGCCTCCCGCGCGGGTGGGCCCTGGCTCGACCCGTCGCTTCTCGTGGGAGCGGCGCAGGATGCGGGAGGCGGCGGGTAGATTCAGCCCGTGGCCGTCGCGACCGAGCGGGAGTATGGGCTGTTCATCGGCGGGGAGCAGGTCGAGCCCGTCTCGGGGGAGATCCGCGAGCTCACCGAGCCGGCGACGGGCGAGCCGCTCGCGCGCGCGGCGATGGCGGGCGATGCCGATGTCGATCGGGCGGTCGGCGCGGCTCGCGAGGCGCTCGACGGAGCGTGGGGCAAGACGCCGGGAACGGAGCGCTCACGCCTCCTCCATGCGCTCGCCGACGCGATAGCGGCGAACCGGGCCGAGCTCGCCGAGCTCGAGACCCGCAACGTCGGCAAGGCGATCTCGTCGGTCAAGGCCGAGCTCTTCCAGGCGGTCGAGAACTTCCGCTTCTACGCCTCCGCGATCAGCACGATCGGCGGCCGCTCGAACCCGATCGGCGGCTCGCTCCTCTTCTACTCGCTGAAGGAGCCGGTCGGCGTCGCCGCCCAGATCGTGCCCTGGAACTACCCGCTGATGATGTCGACCTGGAAGCTCGCGCCCGCGCTCGCGGCGGGCTGCTCGGTCGTGCTCAAGCCCGATCCCCAGACGCCGCTCAGCGCGATCCGGCTGGCGGAGCTCGCAGCCGAGGTCGGCTTCCCGGCCGGCGCGATCAACGTCGTCCCCGGCGACGGGCCGTCGACGGGCGCCTACCTCGCGAGCCATCCGGGCGTCGACAAGGTCGCCTTCACGGGCTCGACGAGGACCGGCGCCGAGATCATGCGCCTCGCGGCGGAGCCGCTGAAGCGCGTGACGCTCGAGCTCGGCGGGAAGAGCCCGAACCTCGTGTTTGCGGACGC
>DASSQE010000015.1:0-5560 GCA_035702645.1 Gaiellaceae bacterium | reverse complement strand
GCGGCGCCGCGCGCGTCGACGCAGAGGGCCGCGGTGACGGCCGAGTCGATGCCGCCGGAGACGGCCACGACGACCTCGCCGAAGCCGTTCTTCTCGACGTAGTCCCGGAGCCCGAGTGTGAGCGCGAGCCGCATCTGCTCGAGCTCCGAGACGAAGGCCGCGATCTCGAGCGGCGCGGGCGACGGCGGAGCCTTGGGCGGCTCGATCTCGACGATCTCGACGGCGGGCGGCGTCTCCCGGGAACGCTCGAGCTCGCGCCTGCGCACGTCCCTCAGGCGGCGCCCCATCGCGAATTCGGGCTCGACGTCGACGAGGAGCAGGTGCTCCTCGAACCCGGGCGCCCGCGCGACTACCTCGCCCGAGTCGTCGAGCACGACCGAGTGCCCGTCGAAGACGAGCTCGTCCTGGCCGCCCACGAGGTTGCAGAACGCGACGTACGAGCTCGTGTCTCGCGCCCTCGTGACCAGCATCTCCTCGCGCTCCTCCGCCTTGCCGACGTGGAACGGCGACGCGGACAGATTCACGAGGAGCTGGGCGCCTGCCAGCGCGAGGTCGGTTGCGGGCGGCCCCGGCTGCCAGACGTCCTCGCAGACCGTCGGCCCGATGTACACGTCCCCGGAGCGCAGGAGCACGAGGTCGCGTCCCTCGGCGAAGTAGCGGTGCTCGTCGAAGACGCCGTAGTTGGGCAGGAAGTGCTTGCGATAGACGGCTCTCACCTCGCCGCCCGCACACACGACGCAGGCATTCGCAAGATCACGGTCGAACCAGGGCGTGCCGACGAGCGCGACGAGGTCGGTCGCCGCCCGGGCGATCTCCTGCACGACGTGGTGAGCGGATCGGACGAAGCCGGGGCGGAGCAGGAGGTCCTCCGGCGGGTAGCCGGTGACGGCGAGCTCGGGGTAGAGGACGAGGTCCGCGCCTGCGCTGCGCGCCTCCCCGAGCCAGGCGAGAATCTTCTCGCGGTTGCCGTCCAGGTCGCCGACGACGACGTTCAGCTGGGCGAGCGCGAGTCTCATCGCCGCATCCTCCTCGTTCGCCGAGGCGATGCATAACGAGGTTTTCGACTCAGAGGCACAAACCGCAGTCTAGCCCCTCGAGGCCCTGCGGAGGTAGAAACCGGCGGTGGAGATCACGCTCGCCCGGCGCTTTCGCGGACCCCGCACGTCGGCCAACGGCGGGTACACGTGTGGCCGGCTCGCCGCGTTCGTGGGCTCGCCCGCGGTCGAGGTCACGCTTCGTCGGCCACCCCCTCTCGATGTGACCCTCGCCGTCCGGCGCGACGAGGAGCGCGTGCTCCTGCTCGACGCGGACGAGCTCGTCGCGGATGCGCGACCGGCGAGCCTCGTCGTCGAGGCTCCGAAGCCCGTGGGCCTGACGTCCGCCGAAGCCGCGCAGGAAAGGCAGCCTCGCGCGTTCAGCCCGGCGTTCCGGGAGTGCTTCGTCTGCGGAACGAGGGAGGACGGCGACGTGCTCGGGATCCACGTCGGCCTCGTGGCGGGTCGCGAGCCCCTGCACGCCGCGCTCTGGGTCGTCGGCGAGCCCGCCGACGACCTCGTGTGGGCCGCGATCGATTGCCCCGGCGCCTACGCGGTCGGCGCGGAGGGCCGTGGAGAGGTCGTCCTCGGCCGGATGACCTGCAGGGTCCGCCGCGTCCCGAGCGTGGGCGACACGTGCGTCGTTGCGGCCTGGCCGCTCGGCGAGGACGGCCGAAAGCTCCACGCGGGCACGGCGCTCTTCGCCGAGGACGGCGAGTTGCTGGCGCTCGCGCGCCAGACGTGGATCGTTCCGCGCGCTACCGGGGCGTGAGCGCCACGAGCATCCCGCCGTCGTCGTCGTAGGCGGGGAAGAAGTCGACGGTCACACGCTTCTCGAGGCCGGCCCGCGTCCGGATGGCGAGCTCCTGTCCGAGCTTTCGGACGCCCCACTCGTGCACGACGTCGATCGGGGAGGGGTCGGACAGGGAGAGGACTTCCGACACGTCCCTGCCCATCAGGTCGACGTCGCGGTAGCCGGTCAGCTCGAAGACACCGCGGCCCGCCGCGAGCACGCGCGAGTCCCGGTCGCACACGACGAAGCCCGTCTCCGGTGCGGGATAGTAGTCCTCGAGGAGCTGGAAGAGGAACCCGAACCCGCACTCCCGGCACTGCACGGCCTGAGTCGAGAAGCCCTCGTAGCCGTCGAGGTCGACGGAGCGGCGCTTGCAGTTCGGGCAGATGTAGACGGGCACCGCGGCAGCGTAGGCGGCGCGGCGTTTCTCTGGGGTTAAGCGACCGGTCTCAGTGCCGCGCGCGGATCGCGTCGAGGCGGTCAGCCGACACGCGCCGCCTCTCGCTGGAGCGTCGCCGCGTTCCGCGCCGCCCAGGGCGCGAGCAGTGCGTAGATCGCCCTGCATGCCGGCACGGAGAGTGCGTGGCGCTCCGCGTGCCGTACGACCGAGCCGTGGAGCGCCTCGAGCTCCATCCGGCGGCCGGCGACGAGGTCGTCGTGCAGCGACGAAAAGACGTGCGGCTCGAGGGTTTGCGCGAACCCGAGGAGCTGATCCACAGTGCCTTCGCGGATCGAGACGTCTTCGGCGCGCGCGACGGTCAGCACCTCGTCCAGCACCCGCCGGTAGAGGGCGAACGCGGCCGGGCTGTCCCGGATCTCCCCCAGCGGCAAGCGCGTGACGGCCGTCAGACCGGCCTGGGCGCAGATGAACGCGAGCTTCCGCCACATGACGGAGAGGATGTCGGCAGAGAGGTCGTCTGCGATGCCGGCGGCACGACAGGCTTCGAGCAGCGCCTCCGCCCTGGCCGTGCGCGATCCGTCGAGCTCTCCGAACGTGATCGTGTCGGGCCCGCCGCTGAAGACCACGACGCCTGGAGCCACGCGCTCGGAGAACACGGCCGCCATCCCGCCGAGAACGTGCTC
Organism: Gaiellaceae bacterium; assembly: GCA_035702645.1. Lineage (GTDB taxonomy): Bacteria > Actinomycetota > Thermoleophilia > Gaiellales > Gaiellaceae > GMQP-bins7. The sequence continues at coordinate 2,650 of DASSQE010000015.1, read as the reverse complement.
CCGCCCGACCGCGGACGCCAGCATGTCGAGGTGGTCGATGCCGTTCAGGAGCGGGACGATTGCCGTCTCCGGTCCCATGAGCGGAGCGAGGTCGCTCGCGGCCGCCTCGGCGTCGTACGCCTTGACGCAGAAGAGGACGGCGTCGCAGCTGCCGACCTCCCGTGGGTCGCTCGTCGCGTCCACGTGGACCACGATGTCGCCTTCCGGGCCACGGACGCGCAAGCCGTGCTCGCGGATCGCGTCCAGATGCGAGCCGCGTGCGAGGACGGCGACGTCGGCGCCCGCCTGGGCGAGCCTAGCGCCGAAGAACCCTCCCACCGCTCCTGCGCCAACGACCCCGATACGCATCAGACGGTCTCCGCGATCTCGTCGAGCGACTCCGGGTTCTCGACCGTCGAGAGGTCGCCCGGGTCGAGCCCGAGCGCTCGTGCGCGGACGGCACGACGGACGACCTTCGCGCTGCGCGTCTTCGGGAGCGCCGAGACGAAGAGCACGCGGTCCGGCGCGAACGCCTTCCCCAGCTCGGCCGTGACGGCCGCCACGACTTCCTCGGTCGACGCCTGCGCTCCCGGGGCGAGGACGCAGAACACCCACGAGACCTCGCCCTTCACCTCGTGCGGGACCCCGATCGCCGCCGCCTCGGCGATCGCCGGATGGTTCACTGCCGCTGACTCGATCTCCGCAGGGCCGATCCGCTTGCCCGCGATGTTCAGCGTGTCGTCCGAGCGCCCGTGGAGGAACCAGTAGCCGTCCTCGTCGATCGACGCCCAGTCGCCGTGCGTCCAGACGCCGGGAAAGCGCCGCCAGTAGGTGTCGAGGTAGCGCTCCGGGTCGCGCCAGATGCCGCGCGTCATTCCGGGCCACGGTCGCTTGCAGACGAGCTCGCCGACCTCTCCCCGGAGCGGGTATCCGTCTTCGTCGAAGACGTCCATGTCTTCGCCGAGCGCAGGGAACCCGAGCGAGCACGGCTTCGTCGGGGACATGGGGGTGACGGAAAGGAAGCACGCGCCCACCTCGGTGCCGCCGGAGATGTTGACGATCGGGATGCGTCCCTTCCCGCAGACATGCTCGTCGAGCCAGTCGTAGGGCGCGCGGTTCCACGGCTCTCCGGTGGTCGTGATCGCGCGAAGCGACGACAGGTCTGCTGTCGGCTTCCCCGCGGGTATCAACGCTCGCACGAGGGTGGGAGACACGCCGAGCATCGTCACGCGCTCCGACTCGACGAGACGCCAGATGCGGTCTGCCGGCCAGTCGGGTGCGCCCTCCATGTAGACGACCGCTGCACCGACGGCGCCGGCCCCGACCACCGTCCATGGGCCCATGATCCAGCCCATGTCCGTTGCGAACAGGACGCGATCCCCTGCTTTGACGTCGGCCTGGTACGCGGCTTCGCGGGCGATCGACACCAGGAAGCCTCCGTGGACGTGGAGCGCGCCCTTCGGTCGGCCCGTCGTCCCGGAGGTGTAGGCGAGGAGATACGGAGCCTCGCTCTCGACCTCGAGGGGCGGGAGCGATCCCGGGCAGCTTGAGACGAGGTCGGCCCAGTCGTGGTCGCGGCCGGCGGTCATCGGGACGTCCGTGTCGAGATGCCGCCAGACGACGACGTGCTCGACCGACGGCGCGAGCCGGAGCGCGTCGTCCGCGATCTCCTTCATCGGTACGCCCTTCCCGCGGCGGAGCGATCCGTCTGCCGTGATCAGCACCTTCGCGTCCGCGTCGGCGAGGCGTGCGGCGATGGCCGGCGCGGCGAAGCCTGAGAACACGGGAACCTGCACTGCGCCGATGTGCGCACAGGCGTGCGATGCGATTGCCGCCTCGGGCGACATGGGGAGGAAGATCCCGACCGTGTCCCCCGCGCGGACGCCGAGCTCGACCAGCGCCTCGGCGAGACGGGCCGTCTCGAGTGACAGCTCGGCCCACGTGAGCCGGCGCCGATCGCCCTCTTCGGGATCGAAGATCGCGGCGACCTCGCCGGGACGCTCCTCCGCCCACCGGTGGACGCAGGCATGCGCGAGGTTGAGCTGCGCGCCGGCGAACCAGGTCGCCCACTCGGGGCCGCGAGACAGGTCGAGCACGCGGTTCCAGCCTCGCGCGAACGGGAGGCCGAGATCGTCGACCACCGCTCTCCAGAAGCGATCCGGGTCGTCGACCGAGACACGATGGAGTGCCGCGTAGTCGTCGCATCCCAATGCTCGCGCCAACCGGACCACGTTGGCGGTCTCGAGCTGCTCCGGGCTCGGGGTCCACGTATAGACGTCCCGCGGCGGGTTGTTAGTGGCTGCTAGCTTAGTGTTCACTAACCGACGAGGAGGCGGGAGCTAGATGAGGTCGATGATCTTCGCAGAGGAGACGCGCAAGTGGTTCACGTTGGCGGCGGTCTCGTTCGGGCTGTTCATGATCATGCTCGACAACACCGTAGTGAACGTGGCTCTGCCCTCGATCCAGCGGGATCTGGGCATCGGGCTGTCCGAGCTCGAGTGGATCGTCACGGGCTACGCGCTGACCTTCGCGTCCCTGATGCTCATCGGCGGCAAGATGGCCGATGCCTACGGTCGTCGCCTGATCTTCGTCGTCGGGATCGGGGTCTTCACGCTCGCGTCCCTCTGGTGCGGGCTCTCGACCTCCGGCGAGATGCTCATCGCCGCGCGGA
>DASSQE010000014.1:0-7463 GCA_035702645.1 Gaiellaceae bacterium | reverse complement strand
CCTTCGCCCAGCTTGCGCTCACCGTCCGGCGTCCGCAGCGTCGGGCGTCCGCGCACGACGACGAGCCACTCCTCGTTCGCATGATGCGTGTGGTACGGCCACAGTCGGTCCCCCGGCTCGAGCTCGTACATGCTGCCGCCGATCAGCTCGGCACCGATGCGCGCGCCGACCCACGCATCCTTGCTCCGCCAGCCCGGCCGGTCCTCGACGCGATCCCACTCGTCTCCGTTGAGGTTGAACACGTTCATCCGCGGGGCGAGCCTAGACAGAGAGACCCGTGAGCGCGAGCTCGATCGCGGTCCGCTCGGCTCGTGCGACATCTTCCTCGCTGTCTGGGAGCCGACCCAGCACCCATCCCGTTAAGACCTCCTCCAGGCCGCCGTACACGAGCCAGCTGGCAAGGCGGGCGTCCACATCGGCTCGAAACACGCCTGCCGCCTGGCCCTCCTCGATGATGCGCTGCACGATCGCGAACGCCTCGGCGACCTCGTCGACCTGGTCTTGGATGTGCTTGCTCCTCGCGACCTCGCGCACCATCACCGTGACCAGCGCAGGATCGTTCCGCCACGTCCGAAGCAGGGTCTTCGCGATGCCCTGGAGCTTGTCCGGCGCGGGCTCGTCGGCCGCCTCGATGGCGCGAAAACGCGTGATCAGCTCGCCCCAGTTTTCGGTGAAGATCGTGCGGAGCACGTCCTCCTTCGAAGCGAAGTAGTGGTAGAGCAGGCCGTGAGCGACGCCCGCGTCCCCGGCGATGTCGCCGACGCGCGCGCCGTGATAGCCGTGATCCGCGAACACGCGGATCGCGGCATCGAGGATGCGCTTCCGCTTCTCGGCGCCGGGGCCGCTGCGCTCGTTCCTCGCTGCCCCAGGCGATGCGATTGAACGTTCAGTCAACCGCACGAGGATAGAGCTACGCTCCGCGCGCGTGCAACCGCTCGCAGGTCTCCTCGTCGTCGACCTCACGCGCTATCTCCCCGGCGCCTTCGCGAGCCGGGAGCTCCATCGCCTCGGCGCGCGCATCGTCCACGTGGAGCCGCCCGAGGGCGATCCGCTGCGCCGGAGCGCGCCCGAGTGGGAGGCGGCACTCCGTGCCGGCACCGAGTCGGTCGTCTGCGATCTGAAGCGCGAGCCGGCCTTCGCTCGCGCGCTCTGCGCCCGAGCCGACGTCGTCCTCGAGGGATTCCGCCCGGGTGTCGCCGAGCGTCTCGGGATCGGCCCGGCCGACCTCCCCGACACCGTCGTCTACTGCTCGATCACCGGCTTCGGCGCCGAAGGTCGCCATGCGAACCGGGCCGGGCACGACCTCAACTACCTCGGCTGGGCCGGAGTCCTCGAGGACACGGCGACAGATTGGCCGCCGGTTCAAGTCGCCGACCTCGCAGCGGGTGCGCTCGGCGCGGTCACGCAGGTGCTCGCGGCGCTCCTCGCGCGCGAGCGCACCGGCGCGGGCTCGCTGGTCACCATCTCGATGACGCATCGCTCTCACGATCTCGTCGCCCACCGAGTCGGCGGCGAGCCCGTCCCGCGGATGCTGACGGGCGGTCTCGCCTGCTATCGCTCCTACGCGACGGCCGATCGTCGCCGCCTGACCGTCGCCGCCCTCGAGCCGAAGTTCTTCGAGCGCCTCGTGGCGCTGATCGGGCGCCCGGACCTCATCGAGCATCAGTTCGACGACGACCAGGAGACGCTCGCGAGCGAGCTGGCAGCGGTGTTCTCGCAGCGCGGTCTTTCCGACTGGCTCGAGCTCGTCGACGGCGAGGATGTCTGCGTGGGACCGGTCTGGACACGTGCCGAGGCGGCCGCCGAGTTCGGCGACCGAACCGAACCCGAGCCCGTGCCCCTCGGCGCCCACACCGAGGACTGGCGACGACGTCTCGGCCCGGCCTGATCCCGCGGCCTCAGCCCGGCCCGAGGCCGAGCGCAGCGGGCAGAGCGAACAGCGTGTCGATGCGCTCGGGCTCCTCGGGAACCCGCCGCTCCCGGTCGAGGAGGATCGCCCGCATCCCCAGCGATCGCGCTCCCTCGATGTCGTCCTCGTAGGAGTCGCCGACCATCGCGGCGTCCTCGGGCGCGACGTCGAGCGCCCCCAGCGCGGCGGTGAAGATCGACGGATGCGGCTTGATGCGCCCGTGCGCCCTCGACCCGACGATCGCGTCGACCTCCAGCCCGTGATGGGCGACGAACTCTGCGAGGTCCCTCTGGCCGTTCGAGACGAGCCCGATCGAGAGCGCGTGGCGACGGAGCTCGGCGAACACCGGCAGCACGTCCTCGTAGAGGGAGAAGTTCTCGTGTCGCTCCCACGCACGCACCATCGCGGTCGCACAGTCTCGAGCCCGATCCGGCTCGCCGCCCATTCCGACGACGATCCGCTCCGTGAAGGCGATCCAGACCTCCTCGTCGTGGACGAGCTCACGATTCCGCTGGAGATCGCCGACGGCCCCCGCGCGAGCGGAGTCGTAGCGCGCCGGATCGAGGTCGAGGCCATGTCGCTCGCCCATGCGCCGGTATCCCTCGGGCCCCAGCTCGGGCCCGGGCCGGAAGAGGGTGAAGTCGACGTCGAAGAGAACAGCTCGCAACACGGTACGAGGATATGGAGCACAGGCCGGTCACTGAGCGGTTCGACCGTCGCCGGTGTCACCTGGTCGCGCAAGGACGACCCTGGGCGTCCACCCGGCGCAGAAGCGAAGGGCGAGTCGTATCGATGTTTGGAGCTGAGCTCGAGGAAATGCAGCGAGCCACGCAGATCGGATAGCCGCCGGAGGAACGGCTCTTGCCGTCCGGAGGCACGCACCGGTGCTTCCGTGCGCAGCGCTGAAGGAAGACGCAAGTGGGGAGCCATGGGGTCCACCCCAGGCCAGGTCGGGATTATGCAGCGAGCTGTGCGCGTCGGACGGCCGCCGGAGGACGGCTTTGCCGTCCGGGAGGCGCGGACCGGTGCTTCCGTGCGTCGCGCGCAAGGAGGGGGCACGTGGGGGACCCATGGGTTCCCCCACGACTGGAAGGGGGTGACGCGACGGTCGCCGCAGCTCGGCTGCGGCGCTTCAGGGATCTTCGCGAGAGCGGAATCCGCACTCGCGGATCCCGCTCTCTGCGGGCTAGTCGGGGTGCCCAGATTCGAACTGGGGACCTCTCCGACCCGAACGGAGCGCGCTACCAGGCTGCGCCACACCCCGAGCGCGCACAGGGTAGCGGCTGGGTCGCGAGGCGGCCCGCGGCGATTGCCCACCTCGCCTGAAACCGAGTATCCTCAGATCGTCATGGAAGCTCTCGAGAAGCGGGCCGCGTGACCCGCCCGAGCAGCGAGTGAGCCCTCGGCCCGACCCGCGCCCTCTGCGCCGGCGGGCCTTTTTAGTGCCCTGAGGAGGAGTCGATGGCAAACCACCTGACGCCCGACGAGCTCGCCAAGGAAGTGGGGATCGACCGCGAGGAGGTCATCCGCATCTGCGTCGAGGAGGGCGTCCCGATCTACCAGGGGAAGATCGACAAGACGCTCTTCCAGGCGTCTCTCGAGGCGGTCGTGCCGGCGGGCTCGGCGAGCCGGACGTAGCTCGCACGCAGCGGTCGCGGCACACGGTTTCGTAGCGCCGTCGCGCTCTAGGAACGCGCTCGAGCGCGCGAGCCGCTCTTGCCCCGCGCCGCCTTCGGCCTTTCCTTGTCGCCGCCCTTCTTGGCAGCCGCGACGCTCGCCTTGAGCGCCGCCATGAGGTCGATGACCGGCGCCTCGACCTCCGCCTCCTCCGGGACGGCGATCTCCTCGCCTGCGAGCTTCGCCTCGAGGAGCGCCTTGAGGTCGCGGCGGTACTCGCTGTGCAGCGCCGACGCGTCGAACTCGCCCGCGAGGCTGTCGATGATCTGGCGGGCGAGGTCGAGCTCCGTGTCCTTCACCTCGCTCTCGGCGACGGCCTCGGAAATCTCGGCCTGGGAGAACACGTCCTCGGCGACGAAGAGCGTCTCGAGCGCGAGCGCGTCCTCCTTCGCGCGGACGAGGCAGAGGCTCTCGCGCCCCGACCGGACGAACCGTCCGAGTGCGGCGGTCTCCGTCTGCCGCATCGCCTCGAGCAGCAGGACGTACGGGCGCCGTTGCGCCTCGGCCGCGGCGGGCACGAGGAAATAGGTGCGATCGAAGTAGACGGGGTCGACCGAGCCGGTCGGGACGAAACGGTTGATCTCGATCGAGCGCGAGTCGTCGTGCCTCTCGATCGCCTCGAGGTCGGCGTCCTCGACGATCACGAACTGGCCCTTCGCGATCTCGTAGCCGCGGACGATCTCGTCCTGCGTCACTTCACGGTCGTGCGTCGGGCACCAGCGCTTCTGCTTGATCGGCGTCGCGCACTCGCGGTGGAGGAGCCGGAAGGAGACGTCCGACTGACGGGCGGCCGGCTTCGTCGCGGGGGCGAGCCCCACGGGGATGGAGACGAGGCCGAAGCTGAGCGATCCGTTCCAGGTAGTGCGCATAGGCAGAGAGAACTCTAGAGGGACCACGTGTTTTCGGCGCTCGACCCCCAATCCCTCTCAGTACGATCAGAGGGCATGACCGAGACGACGACGGCTGCCCCCGGAACGGGCGTGCCGCACGCCCAGCGGACGATCGCGCGGCTCTGGCGAGACGGAATCGCGGCGAGACGGTCGAATCCCGCCTACCTCGTCGAGGGCGAGAACGGCTGGCGCGAGGTCTCGTGGGCGGACGCGGACGAGCGGATCCGCGAGTACGCGAACGGCTTCCTCGCGCGCGGGATCGGGAAAAGCGACGCGGTCGCGATCCTCGCGCAGACGAGCCTCGACTGGGTCTTCCTCGACTTCGCGCTCGCCCACGTCGGCGCCGTCGTGATCCCGATCTACGCATCGAGCTCGACGCGCGACGTCGCATATCTCCTCGGCCACTCTGACGCCGTCGGGATCGTGTGCGAGGACGCCGGGCAACGGGAGAAGGTCGACGAGGTCGCGGCGGAGCTGCCGGCCCTGCGCGAGCTCCTCAGCTTCGACGACCTGGACGAGCTCGCCGCCGCCGGACGACGCTATGCCGAGACACATCCAACCGCGCTCGACGACGCGATCTCCGCGCTGGCCGAGGACGACCTGTACACGATCATCTACACCTCGGGGACGACCGGCCCGCCGAAGGGCTGCATGATCAGCCACCGCAACTACCACGCGATGGCCACGACCGTCGACTCGATGGACAGCTTCCTCCACGACGACGATCTCATGCTCCTGTACCTCCCGCTCGCGCACAACTTCGGGAAGCTGATGATGCTCGAGGGCGCCCATGCGGGGTTCACGATCGCCCTCCTCTCCGATCCGCTGCGCGTCGCCGATGCGCTCCTCGAGGTCCGCCCGACCGTCCTGCCGAGCGTCCCGCGCGTCTACGAGAAGATCCACTCCGCCGTCGTCGCCCGGTTCGACGCGGAGACCGGGCTGCGCAAGAGGATCGTCGACTGGTCGCTCCCGGTCGGACGCGAGGTCGCGCGACTCCGGGTCGAGGGGAAGCCCGTCCCCCGCATTCTCGCCCTCCGCCACGCCGTCGCCGACCGCCTCGTGTTCGCGAAGGTCCGAGCGCGACTCGGCGGACGCCTGAGGACGCCGATCTCCGGCGGCGCGCCGCTCTCGCGCGAGGTCGCGCACTTCTTCGACGGGATGGGCATCCGCCTGATCGAGGGCTACGGCCTGACCGAGTGCACGACCGCGTGCACGACGAATCGCCCCGACCTCAATCGATTCGGCACGGTCGGAACCCCGCTGCCGAGCGCCGAGGTCCGGATCGCCGAGGACGGCGAGATCCTCGTCCGCGGCGAGACGGTGTTCCAGGGCTACTACAAGGATCCCGAGGCAACGGCCGCGACCTTCACCGCGGACGGATGGCTCAAGACGGGGGACGTCGGGTCGATCGACGAGGACGGGTTCCTGACGATCACCGACCGCAAGAAGGACATCATCGTGACCGCGGGCGGGAAGAACGTCGCTCCGCAGAACATCGAGAACGACCTCAAGGCGTCGAAGTACGTCTCGCAGGCGCTCGTCGTCGGCGACCGCCGTCCGTACGTCGCCGCTCTGATCACCCTCGACGCGGCCGAGCTGGGACGATGGGCGGCCGAGCGGGGGCTCGACGGCGATCTGGCCACGCTGGCCCGCGATCCGCAGGTCGCGGAGCTCGTGCAGGGGATCGTCGACGGCGTGAACGAGTCGCGATCGCGGTACGAGCAGATCAAGCGCTTCGTGCTCCTCTCTCGGGACTTCACGCTCGACGAGGGAGAGCTGACACCGACACTGAAGGTGCGACGACCCGCCTGCGTAGAGCACTTCCAGGCGGAGGTCGAGCAGCTCTACGCGTGAGCGCGGGGGGCCGACGACGTCGAGGTGACTTGATTTCCGTACCTAGGTACGGGTTTATAGTCGTGGCGTGAGAGTCGGCGAGGTCGCCGAACGCGCTGGAGTGAACGCCGAGACGCTGCGGTACTACGAGCGGCGGGGGCTGTTGCCGGCGCCGGAGCGGACGCCGAGCGGGCACCGCCGCTACGACGAGGAGACGGTGCGGCTCCTCGGTGTGATCAAGGAAGCGCAGGCGGTCGGCTTCACGCTGGCGGAGATCGCCGAGTACCTCGGCGCCTCGCGCCGCCCAGGAGTGGGCTCGGAGGCTCTCCGCGTGCGGATGGCGACGAAGATCGACCAGATCGACGGGCGAATCGCGGCGCTGCGCGTGATGCGGGAAGAGCTCGCGCGTGTCGTCGGCTGCGCCTGCGCCTCGCTCGACCACTGCACGTGCGGAGCCGCCTATCTCGCCCGTCCCGGTGGGGCGCCGACGGCCCGGCCGTCACTCCTCCACGTCACGAACGGCGAGAGCGCCGGCAACACGCTGCGCCAGACCGCGCTCGGAGGCGCCGTGCTTTCCTGGCAGGACTCGCTTCACGAGGGTCCCGTGCAGGCCCTTCCTCGGCGGGAGCTGCTGAAGACGCGCGCCGGCTTCCTCGCCGCCTGTGGATGGGGGAGTCGGCAGGCGCTCCACTCTTCACTCGAACGGCGGGACCGGCAATTGCTCGAGGCGCTCCACGAGGGCCGCCGCGTCGTGCTCTGGTTCGAGCACGATCTCTCGGACCAGCTTCAGCTCCTCGACGTGCTCGCGCTCGCCCACACAGCGCGATCCGCGCCCGAGCTGATCGTCGTCGGCTCGTTCCCCGGCAGGTCGTCGTTCGCCGGTCTCGGCGAACTGACGGCGAGCGAGCTTGAGACGCTGTGGCCCTCGCGCGGGCCGGCGGCGCCGGGAGCGCTCGAAGCAGCCGCGGCTGCGTGGGACGCATTCCAGGCCCCGACGCCGGCGGCGCTGGCCTCGTTGGCGACCCGCGACAACGACGAGCTGCCGTTTCTGGGTCACGCGCTGCGCCGGCTGCTCGAGGAGCTGCCCGCGCCCGTGGACGGCCTTTCCGGCACGGAACGACGTGCGCTCCGGGTAATCGCCGCCGGCTCGCGCA
>DASSQE010000013.1:0-14026 GCA_035702645.1 Gaiellaceae bacterium | reverse complement strand
CTCGCGGTAGACGGCGAGGACATCCGTGCCGTCGACGACGACGCCGTCGAACCCGTACGCCGCGGCGCGGTCGGCGATGTGCTCGACCGGGTACCCGAGATAGGTCGGCGTCGAGTACGCCCACTGGTTGTTGTCGCAGACGTAGACGACGGGAAGCCGGCGCACCCCGGCGAGATTCATGCTCTCGTGCGCATCGCCGCGCGCCGCTGCTCCTTCGCCGAACCAGCCCACCGCCACGCGGCGGTCGCCGCGGATCCTGAACGCGAGTGCCATCCCCGTCGCGACGGGGAGCATCGCGGGGAGATGGCTCACCATGGGGTGGAGACCAAGCTCGGGCACCGCCATGTGGACGTTCCCGTCGCGTCCGCGCGTCGGCCCGCCCTCGCGGCCCATGTACTGGGCGAAGATCCGCCACGGCTCGACGCCGCGGGTGATGTGCACGCCCATGTCGCGGTGGAGCGGCGTTCCGACGTCGTTCGGGCCCATGGCGGTCGCTACGCCCACGGCTGCGGCTTCGTTTCCGCGACCCGTGTAGAACGAGCCCGGGATCTTCCCCTGCTTGTAGAGGATGTGACCGCGCTCCTCGATGCCGCGCGTGATCAGCAAGTTGCGGTAGATGCCGAGCAGGTCCTCGCGGTCGAGGCCTGCCTCCTTCACCTCCTGGAGCGAGCCGACCGGCTCGGCTTCACGTACGGCCATGCAGTGCTCTCCAGTCGTCCGGCGGGTCGCCGTCAACTCTAACGATCGCGTCTGCCGATCCAGCACTACAGTGGGTGCGTGGCCCCCGCGAAGCGGAACTGGATCCAGGAGGAGCGGCGGAAGACGCTCGGCGACTGGGTCGTGTTCTGTCTCCGCTGCGGGTTCACGCAGCGCTACTTCCTGGAGAACGAGGACGAGCTCTCCGCCGAGTGCCCCGGCTGTGGCGGCGAGCTCCGCCACCGCTGCCCTGCGTGTGACGCGCCGATCGCGTCCGCGTTCGCGGTCGAGTGCGAGGAGTGCGGAGCTGCAGTTCGCGCGCCCGAGCTCTTCGGGACCGCGATCCGGAAGCCGGGGCGCTGACCCGCGAGGCCGCGCTCGCTCAACCGCGCAGGTCGCGCCGCTCGAAGGCGATCGCGCCGGCTGCCACGAGCCCGGCGGTCAGCGCCGCGAGCACGGCGATACCCGCCAGGTGGACTCCCCGGGTGATCGGGTCGGCTCCTTCGTAGTAGTGGAACGCGGTCAGATAGTCGATCCACGAGATCGAGCCCAGCAGCGGCGCCACGCCGTTGACGACGAACATCGCGAGTGCGACCGCGGCCGCGCCGCCTCCCGCGAGGCTGCGTCTTCCCGTGCCCGCTCCGAGCGCGAGTGCGAGCGCGCCGAAGACGAGCCCGAAGAAGAAGAGATGGACGGACACGGCCGCGAGGTCACCGGCCGAGATGCCGCCGCCCGCGATCGCGACGGAGGCGAGGAGCCCCCCGAAGAGCACGACCGTGAGCAGCGCGACCAGCAGCGCGACGGCGGCCGCCTTCGCCAGCAGGAGCTTCGTTCGCGAGACCGGGTGGGCGAGGACGAGGGCGAAGATGCGGCTCTCCTCCTCGCCCGCGGTTGTCGCCGCCGCGCTCGTGATCGCGATGCCCGCGACGACGAGCGGGCCGTAGATGGCCATGATCTCCGCCCGGAGCCAGCCGGCGATCGTGGCGAAGTCGCCGCCGCCGATGAAGTTCCCGATTCCGCTCGGCACGTCGATCTTCCCGACCGCGTTCCCGAGCGACGGATAGAGCGCGCCGACGAGCAGCGCGACGAGGGCGAGGCCGAGCGCCGCGAGCGCCGCGTTCCGCCAACGCAGCCGCAGCTCGACGAGGAAGATCGCCCGGCTCACGCGTCCTCGTCCCGGTAGTAGCGGAGGAAGATGTCCTCGAGGTCGTCCTCGACCGACCGGACGCCCATCACCTCGTGCCGCGCGGCCGCCTTGACGATCGCGTCCGCCGAGCCCTCGAACGCGATCCGGAGATGGGTCCCGTGTGCGTCCGCCTCGCGCACTCCGTCGAGGGCGCGGAACTCCGCCGGGTCCGGCGGGGCGGAGAACTCGATTTCGAGCCGGCGCACGGCGAGGGCCTTCAGGTGCGCGAGGGTGTCGACGACGACGAGCCGACCCGCGCGCAGGATGGCCACGCGATCCGCCACCCGGTCGACCTCCGAGAGCGTGTGCGACGACAGGAGCACGGTGCGGCCCTGCGCGCGGACGTCGGCGAGGAGATCGTGGAAGCTCCGTTGCACGAGCGGGTCGAGCCCGGCGATCGGCTCGTCGAGGACGAGCAGCTCCGGGTCGTGCATGAACGCCTGGACGAGCCCGAGCTTCTGGCGGTTCCCGCTCGACAGCTCCCGCACCGGACGGTCGAGCTCTGCGTCGAAGCGCTCCGCGAGCTCGACGAGCCTCGCGTGTGAGACGTTCCCGTGGAGACGGGCGAGGTAGGCGAGTACGGCCGATCCGGTGAGCTGTGGATAGAGGCCGAAGTCGCCGGCGAGGTAGCCGACTCGCCGCCGGATCGTCAGTCCCTCTCTGCCGACGTCGAGCCCCAGCAGGGATGCGCTGCCGGAGGTGGGAGCGGCGAGCCCGATCAGCATGCGCATGGTCGTGCTCTTCCCGGCGCCGTTCGGGCCGAGGAAGCCGACGATCTCGCCCGCTCGGACCTCGAGGTCGAGATCGAAGACGCCGCGCCCCGAGCCGTAGTCCTTCGTCAGCCGCTCGGTCCGGATCGCGGCGTTGCTCATGGGAGCCTCGGGCGGCCGCACTCCTCTCGAGCCGCTCGCACGACGGGACGACGGTCAGCCGGCGATCTGCGAGAAGCGGATGACCGTCACGGTGTCGTCCTCGGTCACGTCACGGTTGTAGAGCTGGCTGAGGAACCGAGCCAGCTCCTCCGCCCGCCGGAGCTCCGGGTTGTCGTGCTCGATCTCCCGGGGGGAGACGTCTCCGAGTCGCTTGACCTCGACCTTGTCGATAACCGCGTCGAAAACGCGCTCACGCAGCCCGAACCGGGAGCCGCAGAGGACGGTCACGATCATTCCCTTCCGGTACTTCGACGACTTGTCGCCGAGCCGGATCGTCGCAGTCTTCCGGTTCGAGCGGAGCTGGTCCCCGACCGCGGGGTTGTAGAAGTTGAGCGCGAAAGTCGGCACGAGCGGCCGCGCAATCATACGGGGTGGCGCTCCGCCGAGCCTGTGCCCGCCTCGAGCAGCTCGAGCCCTTTCGCGGCCGTCTCGCGCTCTCCCTTGTACGCGAGGAGAGCTGCTGCCTCCTCGAGCGGGAGCCAGCGGCTCTCCGCGATCTCGATCTCCATTCCTACAGGCAGCTCCCCGATCCGGCCGCCCGCCGCCCGGGCGAGGAAGAAGCTCACGACCTTGAACACCCGGTCTCCCTGCCACGTGTAGACATAGCGGATGTCACCGATCTTGGACACGAGCTCGGGCCGGATCCCCGTCTCCTCCTCCGCTTCGCGGAGGGCGGCCGCGACCCCGCGCTCGCCGGCGGCGATGAGGCCCTTCGGGAGCGCCCAGGTCCCGGGCGGCTTCCCCCGCGGCCGAACCGCCGCGAACCACCAGCGACCGCGCATCCGCCGCACGACGAGCGCACCTGCGGAGAACTCGCGCCTGGCTACCACTTTGTGACACCGTGGACCAGCTCCGTCACCGCATCTGCTCCTGATCGACCGATTACGGCTTGGCGACTCGTGCGGAGAGTGCTATCGTCCCCTTGGCACTCGAACAGTCCGAGTGCCAGACATGTCACAAACTCTGATTCAGGGAGGTCTGTCGTATGGATCTGCAGCCTCTGGGCGATCGGCTGATCGTGGAGGTCCTCGACGAAGAGGAGACCACCGTCAGCGGCATCGTATTGCCCGACACGGCGAAGGAGAAGCCGCAGCGCGGCAAGGTCCTCGCCGTCGGTCCCGGCCCGCGTGACGAGGACGGGGAGTACATCAAGATGGAGATCGAGGTCGACGACGAGGTGATCTTCTCCAAGTACGGCGGGACGGAGATCAAGGTCGGGTCGGACGAGGTCCTCATCCTGCGCGAGTCGGACATTCTCGCGAAGGTCGTATCCGAAGGCAGCACGGGCAAGAAGAAGCTCGCCGGCGCTGCCGCCTAGCCCGACAGGAGGACGAGAAGACATGGCTCACAAGGAGCTCAAGTTCAACGAGGACGCGCGCCGCGCGCTCGAGCGCGGCGTCAACACCCTCGCCGACGCGGTGAAGGTGACGCTCGGCCCGAAGGGTCGCTACGTCGTCCTCGACAAGAAGTTCGGTGCGCCGACGATCACGAACGACGGCGTCACCATCGCCCGCGAGATCGAGGTCGAGGACGTCTTCGAGAACCAGGGCGCACAGCTCGTGCGCGAGGTCGCCACGGCGACCAACGACGTCGCCGGCGACGGCACCACGACGGCGACCGTGCTCGCGCAGGCGATCGTCCGCGAAGGTCTCAAGAACGTCGCCGCGGGCGCGAACCCGATGGGCCTCAAGCGCGGCATCGAGAAGGCCGTCGACGCAGTGGTCGAGAACCTCAAGGAGCAGTCCACTGAGGTCTCGGGCAAGGAGGACATCGCCCGCGTCGCGACCATCTCCTCGCGCGAGCGCGAGATCGGAGACGTCATCGCCGACGCGATCGAGAAGGTCGGCAAGGACGGCGTCGTGAACGTCGAGGAGGGGCAGACCTTCGGGCTCGAGCTCGAGTTCACCGAGGGCATGCAGTTCGACAAGGGCTACCTGAGCCCGTACATGATCACGGACGCCGAGCGGATGGAGGCGGTGCTCGACGAGCCGTACGTCCTCATCGCCAACCAGAAGATCGGCGCGGTCAAGGACATCCTTCCCGTGCTCGAGCAGGTGATCCAGGCCGGCAAGCCGCTGCTGATCGTCGCCGAGGACGTCGAGGGCGAGTCCCTCGCGACCATCGTCGTCAACAAGCTGCGCGGCACGTTCTCCGCCGTCGCCGTCAAGGCGCCGGGCTTCGGTGACCGCCGCAAGCGGATGCTCGAGGACATCGCCATCCTCACGGGCGGCGAGGTCATCACCGAGGAGATGGGCCTCAAGCTCGAGAACACGAAGCTCTCGCAGCTCGGCCACGCCCGCAAGATCGTCATCGACAAGGACACGACGACGATCATCGACGGCGCCGGCGAGTCCGACGCGATCAAGGGCCGCATCAAGCAGCTGAAGCAGGAGATCGACAACACCGACTCCGACTTCGACCGCGAGAAGCTCCAGGAGCGCCTCGCGAAGCTGTCCGGCGGCGTCGCGGTCGTCAAGGTCGGTGCCGCGACCGAGACCGAGATGAAGGAGAAGAAGCACCGCGTCGAGGACGCGCTGCAGGCTGCCCGGGCTGCCCTCGAGGAGGGCCAGGTTACGGGTGGCGGCGTCGCCCTCCTGAACGCCGGTGATGCGGTCAAGCCCACGTTCGACGAGCTCGACGGCGACGAGCGGACGGGTGCGCAGATCATCATCCGCGCGCTCGAGGAGCCGCTTCGCCAGCTCGCCGCCAACGCGGGCCTCGAGGGCTCGGTCGTCGTGGACAAGGTCCGCTCGGCGAAGAAGGGCTTCGGCCTGAACGTCGAGACCGGCGAGGTCGAGGACCTGCTCAAGTCGGGCATCGGCGATCCGACGATGGTCACGCGCTCGGCGATCCAGAACGCGGCGTCGATCGCGAAGAACATCCTCACGACCGAGGCGGTCGTCGCGGAGATGCCGGAGAAGCAGCCGGCGATGCCCGCGGGCATGCCCGGCGGCGGGATGGACTTCTAACACTGGTGGGGGAACCCATGGTTCCCCCACCTGCCCCCTCCTTCACGGGGGCGCACCGGTCGGCCGCTGTCGGCCTCCCGGGCAAGTGAATCGCCCTCCGGCCACGATGCCGGGCGGCACGCAAGATCGGAAGGGCCGGCATCGCCGGCCCTTCGTGTCTCAGGATGTGAAGCCGCGTATGACCGTCCGCAGGGCGCTGCGCCACGTCGCTTCCTCGCTGCCAGCGGGGAGCAGCCTGAGGACCGCGCCGCGCAACTCCGCATTCGCGAGCCCTTCCATCATCGCGTTGAATTCGATCGCCGCCTCGGTCACGGTTTTCTGCCCGAGCAGCCCGGCTGTCTCGAGTCGCTCGATCCTGTGCACCAGCCGTCCCCACGCCTGCTGCCGGGCGGCCGTCAACTCCGGACCTGCCTCGAGTGGGACGATCCGCTGGAACGCGATGCGGTACAGGGCAGGATGCTCACGCGCGAGCCGACGGAAGACGAGGACGCCTACGTCCACTAGGTCGGATGCCGGGTCGTCGGTCTCGCTCAGCTTGTCGATTTCCTCGGAGAGGAACTCGAACGCATCACCCGCGAGCGCCTCGGCGAGGAGGCCGTCCTTCGAGCCGAACAGGCTGTAGACCGCGCGGGTGGTCGTCCCGGCGGCCTCGGCCACGGATCGGACCGAGAGCGCGCCCGGCCCGCCGGCCGCGACGATCCGCTCCGCGGCTCCCAGGAGTGCGGTGCGCGTCGTCTCATCGTGTTCGCGCGGGCGACCCATGTTTGACAGTTATATCGTCACCTGTTACGTTACGCGTACCGTTACAGGTGACGAAAGGAGTGGAGATGCTCGCCGTTGTCCAGCACACGCTCACCGACCCTCCTGCGGCCCTCGCTCGGGGTGAACGTCTGAAGCGCAGCGACGGCGCTCCTCCAGGCACGCGGGTCCTTCAGTTCCTCCCCAGTCGGGACGGGACTCTCGTCACGTGTCTCTGGGAGAGTCGTGCCCTCGAGGACGTTCAGACGTACGTCGACGAGATCCTCGGCCCGACGAGCAGCAATCTCTGCTACTCGGTCGAGGCCGACGCCGCGTTCGCGGAGTTGCCGAGGGGCATTGCGGGGCCGCCCGGAGCCAACACCGCGTAGCTCCCACTCAGTGCGTTCTCCGGGAGAGCCCCGCTACGATCGGCGCGTGAAACGGGCGGTGCACGATCGCGGCGGGTGGGCGACGGACGCGCCCATCGACCGGACGGAGCACGAGCTCGCGGACTGGGAGCTCCTGACCGACGCGCTCGTCGGAGTCCTCGGCCGATCGGGCCTGATGAACGTCGACGAGCTCCGGCGCGGAATCGAGAGCATGCCGCCCGACGAGTACGAGCGCGCGTCCTACTACGAGCGCTGGCTCTTCTCGGCGGAGACGATCCTCACCGAGAAGGGCGTCCTCGAGCCGGGCGAGCTCGACGCGAGGCTCGGCGCGTGAGCTTCGCCACCGGTCAGCGGGTCCGCGTCTCCGCGCGAGCGCACCGCGGGCACCACCGCACTCCCGGCTACCTGAAGGGGCGGAGTGGGACGATCGAGCGCCGGCACGGGGCGTTCACGAATCCCGAGAAGCGCGCGTACGGGTCTGACGGGCTGCCCGAGCAGGAGCTCTACCTCGTCGGCTTCGAGCAGGGCGACGTCTGGCCGGGCTACTCGGGAAAACGTGACGATCGGATCTACGCCGACGTCTTCGAGCACTGGTTGGAGGCCGAATGAGCGACCACGAGCACGATCACGACCATCCGCACGCGCCGATCACGAACGGCGACGAACCGACGGCCGCCGCGCGAGCCCGCGCGCTTGAGGAGCTTCTCGTCGAGAAGGGCGTGATCGCGCGCGAGGACGTCCGCCGCGAGGTCGATCTGCTCGTCTCCCGCTCGCCCGCCGACGGGGCGAAGCTCGTCGCCCGCGCGTGGGTCGACCAGGACTTCAAGGAGCGCCTGCTCGCGGACGCGCGCTCGGCCGCGCTCGAGCTCGGCCTCGATCCGGGTCCTTCGCCGGTCGTCGTCGCGCTCGAGAACACGGACGACGTCCACAACATGGTCGTCTGCACGCTCTGCTCCTGCTACCCGCGGGCGCTCCTTGGTCCGCCGCCCGACTGGTACAAGAGCCTGCCGTATCGCTCCCGCGCCGTCTCCGACCCGCGCGGCGTCCTCGACGAGTTCGGCCTCGAGCTCGAGGAGGACGTCGAGCTGCGGGTGTTCGATTCGACCGCCGACATCCGCTACCTCGTGATCCCGCGCCGTCCAGCCGGGATGGAGTCGCTCGGCGAGGACGAGCTTGCCGCGCTCGTGACACGCGACTCGATGATCGGCGTCGCGGAGCCCGTGGCGCCCGCGACCGCCGGCGCCCGATAACCACGACGTTCAGGAGAATGCGGTCAGAGGCAGCTCTGCGGCCGCGCTTCAGGGATCTTCCTGCGACGGCTGGCTTTGACGGCCTTCCTGCAGCGGCAAACACGGGTAGCAACGGTCGCGGCAGCTCCGCTGCCGCGCTTTAGGGATTTCCCCGGCAGGGCATCCGCTTGGCGGATGCCCTGCTCGGGACCAAAGAGAGAGCGGCCGCTGGGACGGCCGCTCACAGGGGGAAGAACTGGGGAGGATGGGTTGATCAGGTTGTCGTCGCGACCGGCCGATCTCTCGTCCCCCTTTCGGGGGGAATATCGGGCTTCGCACGGCTATCGCGCCCGTCACGCCGAAACCGGTTCAATCCTCTCGTCGGCATCGAGCTTGTGCAACTGATCCCCCGCTGGGCCGTCGGGCGCTTGGCTAGAACGCGTAACGCTCTTCTTCGAACGGATCCGCATCGTTGTGGTACCCGTAGCGCTCCCAGAAGCCGGGCCGGTCGTCGGGGGTGAGCTCGATCCCGCGGAGCCACTTGGCGCTCTTCCAGAAGTACTTCCCGTGGATCACCAGCCGGAGTGGGCCGCCGTGCTCCGGAGTCAGCGGCTCTCCGTCCGCATGCGTCGCGAGCAGGGAGAGCGGATCGCGGAGGAACGAGATCGGAACGTTCGCCGTGTAGCCCTCTTCCGCATGGGCGACGACGAAGTGCGCCGACTCCCGGGGTCGGACGAGCTCCTCGAGCGCGCTCCAGTGGACTCCCTCGAAGGTCACGTCGAAGCGGCTCCAGCGCGTGACGCAGTGGATGTCCTCCGTCACCTCCGTCCGAGGGAGGGCGTTGAAGTCCTCCCATGAGAGCCGGATCGGATTCTCGACCTCGCCCGAGACGAAGAAGTCCCAAGTCGCGAGGTCGGTGCGGGGAACCGAGCCCGCGTGGAGCACGGGCCACTTCTCCGTGTAGTACTGGCCGGGAGGGAGACGGGCCGAGTTGTAGCCGGCGTCGATCACCTTCCGCTCGGCTCGGCCCCGGAACACGCTCCTACACTAGTCGTCGTGGACGTGATCGCAGTCACGCGCCTCGAGCGCGACTTCGTCGGGGTGCGTGGCCCCGACGCCGAGTCGTACCTGCAGGCCATGGTCTCGAACGACGTCGAGGCGCTCTCGCCCGGCGACTCCTGCGATGCCTTGCTCCTGACGGCGAAGGCGCGCGTGATCGCTCCGCTCGTGGTCTGGCGGCGCTCGGCCGACGATTTCCTGCTCCTGACCGCGCCCGGCCTCGGCGAGCGCGTGCGCGCGACCCTCGTCCGGTCGCGGTTCGCAGCGAAGTGCGAGATCGCGATCGAGGAGCACGCGTCAGCCCTCGTCGTCGGCGTCGAGGCGCCGGCGGGGACGGTCGCCAACCGCGACTACGGCCTCCCCGCGTACGAGATCGTCGACGGGGAGCCCCCGGCGGATGCCCGCATCGCGGATCCCGAGGAGCTCGAGAGGCTGCGCATCCGCGCACGCACGCCCGTCTGGGGCCGCGAAGTCGACGAGCGAATCCTGCCGGCGGAGGCGGGTCTCGAACTCCGCGCGATCGACTTCGCCAAGGGTTGCTACCCGGGGCAGGAGCCGGTCGCTCGTCAGCACTACCGCGGCCGGGTCAACCGGACGCTCCGCGTCCTCGAGATCGACGGCGACGAGCTTCCCGAGTACGACGCGGAGATCCTCTGGGACGGCAAGGTTGCGGGGCGGGTGACGAGCGCGGTGCAGGATGGCGAGCGCGTGCTCGCGCTCGCGTACGTGCGCCGCGAGGTGCCGAGCGACGCGGGGCTGGAGGTCGCAGGCTGGCCCGCGAGGCAGCGCGACGAGACGCCGCTAGACTTGGCGACTCCCGCGCGCCCGTAGCTCAGGGGATAGAGCGCTGCCCTGCGGAGGCAGAGGTCGCATGTTCGAATCATGCCGGGCGCATGGCTCACCCGGAGCCGGAGCGCGAGCTTGACGCAAGGCTCCGCGGTCCGAGTTGCCGTCGCTGCGCGGCCTCTCGAGCGAGTCCTTCGTTACGCTCGACGACACTGCCCCGGTGCTCGGCGTGGGTAGCCCGCCGGCACTTGCCGAGGATCGCGATCTACGCACGAGCCGAGCGCAGCGCGGCAAGTGGCCGACTTCGAACGAGCAGCATCGCCGCCGCAAGCCCGACCGCAGTATTGACCGCGGTGACGCCCACCTGCATAACGAGCGAGAACGAGAGCGCTCCGCCGGCCGAGATCGTCCCGTGCAGGGCGTAGATCGACAGGATCTGCTGTGAACCCCCGCCTCCCGGGGCGGGAACCGCCGTCGAGGCGCCGCTCAACACGACTACCAGCAGCACCGTGGCGAGGCTCGCGTCGATGTGGAACGCGTGCAGGAGGAAGTAGACGACGCTGATTCGGCACGTCCATCCCCCGATCTGGAACGGCAGCACCCTGCACAGGTAGCCAGCCGGGCTGCGGAGGACCATGAGCCCGTCGAGGATCGACGCAAGGAGCGAGCGAAGACGCACCAGGCCGAAGCGACCTACGACTGCAACCGCTAGCGCGAGTAGAGCACCGGATACGACAAGTGGCGCGGCGCCCCAATTCGGAAGCGGAACGGGCACGGTCGGCAGCACACCTGTCGCCCACAGAGCTCCGCCGACGCCTGCGCCAAGCACTCCGTCGGCGAGGAGCAGGACCGAGAGCGAGCCCGCGATCGTCGCGAAGCGCGATCCGGGGATCCGTGCGCGGGCCAGCGCGACCTTCGCACCTTCTCCTGCTCGTGCTGGGACGAATCCGTTGAGCGCGGCGCCCGTTACGTAGGCGGCAACGACCGAGAAGATCGGGACGCGGCCCGGGTAAGCGGCCGCAAGGATGTTGCGCCATGCGAATCCGAGAAAGGCGAGAGAGCCCACCTGCAGGACGAGCGCCGCGAGCAGCCAACGGAGGTCGAGGCTCTCGGTTCGCTCGACGGCTGTGGTGATCGCGCCGAGCAGGGCCACGGCGACGGTCATGCGCGGCGGCTCATCTCCACCGCCCCTTGTAGCGTCCGACTATGAGGAATCTCTGAGGGGGAGCGCTGACGCGCCCCCCCCGGCTACCACGTGTGAAGGACAAGCTCGAGAACGACCGCACGACCTCGTCTGTCACAGGACACTCACGTTGGGCTCGCCACAACGTCGCATCACGATGGCGATGATCGGCATACGGCTGGCCACGCCAACCGCAGCCGGGAGGACACCTGTTCGCGCTCCAAGGCCGCAACCTGAGCAGGCTGTGGGAGCGTGTGTATGCGCGACCTCACGCCTACGGTGGGCATCGTGAGTGGAGGCGACCGACGCCGGGGCCGCTTGATCCTGCGCGTCATCGCGACCGAGCGACTCATTCGAGGCGTACTCCTCATCGGTGCGGGCGTCTACCTCCTCTTCCATCGCGGCAGTGACTTCGGACGAGTCGCGGAGCGAGTGATGCGAGCCATCGAGCTCGATCCGAGACGCCACTTCCTGCATCGCTTGGTGCAGTACCTGCACGGTCTCCATGCACACGAGCTACTGGTCGCTGCGCTACTCGCTCTCGGGTACGGCGCGCTCGAACTGATCGAGGGAGTCGGACTCTGGCTCGACCAACTGTGGGCCGAGTACCTCGTTGTCATCGCCACCTCGCTCCTCATTCCACTCGAGGTCTACGAGCTACTCCGTAAGCCGACCCTGTGGAAGGCAGGCGGGATCCTCATCAACCTCCTGATCGTCCTCTACTTGGCACGTGTGCTGCGCCGGAGGCTTGCGTCGAACTCGAGTGCGAAGCTCCAAACCTGACCGCCTGATCTCACCTGACGACACTGAGAGGAGCGACATGGCGAAGTGGGTGACACGGGAGCATCCAAAGACGGATCGGATCGCCTGTCCGTGGCTGATCAAGAACTTCATCGACCCGGAGGCCGAGTTCCTCTATGTGCCTGCCGACCAAGTACTCGACGTTGCTGCGCGTGAGGGTGCACACTCCTACGACGCTCCTGGGGCCGACTACACGCACCGCGACGGGCTCTGCTCCTTCGAGGTCCTGGTCGAGGAGTACCGGATCGAGGATCCTGCCCTGCGACTGCTCGCACGCATCGTCCACGGAGCCGACGTGAGCGACGACCGCGATGCGACTCCGCAGTCGCGAGGTCTCCTTGCAATCGCGGAGGGGTTCCATCTGCTCGCACTCGGCGACCACCGGCAGTTGGAGTTGTCCCTGCCCGTGTACGACGCACTCTACGCCTGGTGTAACAACGAGGTCGGTGTCGGCGGCGCGTCGGGGTGAGCAGTCACCGGTCGGCTGTTCTCTCGAAGTAGCGGGGAGCCGAGATGAGGGTTGGAACCGACGCAGGGCGCATCCTGCTCGTCCAGGCGTTCCGCGCCTTCGCGTACGGACTCGGGAGCGTCCTCATCGGCGTGACCCTTGCCGACCTCGGCTTCTCGGGTGTCGAGGTCGGACTGGTCATCGCCGCGCTCGTCGCGGGCACCGCGCTCATGTCGGTCGCGCTCGCCCGCTTCGGCGACCGTCTTGGACGCCGTCACTGGTACGTCGGTCTCCTCGCGGTCATGGCGATTGCCGGGACGACGTTCGCGCTCACCGGCTCGGTCGGGCTGATGGTGCTTGCTGCGCTCACGGGCACGGTCTCGACCGAGGTCGTGGAGTCGGGGCCGTTCACCTCGCTGGAGCAGGCCATGCTCCCGGGCGCCGCAGAGGAACAGGACCCGACGAGGCTCTTCGGCACCTACAACACCATCGCGACGCTCGCAGGCTCGCTCGGCGCGCTCGCCGCCATCAGCACGCGCTATATCGGTGTCGAGCCGCAGCGGCTCCTCCTCGTCTACCCCGTCGCCGCTGCGGCTGCGATCACCGTCGCAGCCCGTCTCAGCGCAACGGTCGAAGCGCACAGAGGTGGACCGAACGAGCCACGAAGGCCACTCGAAAGTTCCCGTGGAATCGTCGCCCGCCTCAGCGGGCTGTTCGCGCTCGACTCGTTCGGCGGTGGGTTCGTCACGCAAGCCTTCCTCGCCTACTGGTTCACGGAGAAGTGGGGCACGTCGACCACAACGCTCGGGGTCGTCTTCTTCGCCGTCGGTCTCCTCCAGGCGGGGTCCTTCCAACTTGCCGTTCGCCTCGCCGGCCGCCTCGGCCTGCTCAACACGATGGTGTTCACGCACCTTCCGTCCAACCTGTTTCTCGCCCTCATCCCGTTCGCTTCGAGCGAGCGGGCGGCGATTGCCCTTGTCTTCTGCCGCTTCGCGCTCTCGCAGATGGACGTACCGACGCGCCAGGCGTACGTCGTGGCGGTGGTAGACCCTGACGAGCGCACGGCTGCGGCCGCCTACACGAACATGGCGCGGTACGTCGTCCGTCCTATCGGTCCACTCGTCGCTGGGCCGATCATCACCGTCTCGCTCGGTGCCCCGTTCGTCATTGCGGGTGCGCTGAAGTCCGTCTACGACCTTGGTCTGTACGCGCTCTTCCGACACGTATCTCTTCCGGAGAGCGACCGGGCACGACCCTGAACGGCCGCTCGGTGCAGATCTACGCGAAGAAAGCCTCGAGGAGGAGTCCGCCAGGCGGGCGAGCGAGCTCATCGCCCGCTCCGACCACTCGCTGATCGAGACGAAGGCCGAGAAGGAGCTCGGGCTGCCCTACCGCGACGCCGAGACTGCGCTCGGCGACGCACTCGTCGTCACCGGCCGCATCCTCATGCCGTCGACGCGCTGCTCGCCTCGGGTACTCCCGAGAGCCGCGCGCTAACGACGGATTCGGCGGCCTGGGCGCTCGGAGCGTGGCTCGTCACGGCGGCGAGGAAATCGTCGCGGTCGGGCAGCCCGAGCTCCTTCTCGGCCTTCGTCTCGATCAGCGAGTGG
>DASSQE010000012.1:0-6376 GCA_035702645.1 Gaiellaceae bacterium | reverse complement strand
GACAGTCGGTGCTCCATCGGCGGAATGAGCGCCTCACCGAGGCGGTCGACGGTGATCGAGACCGGTGCGGCCGACGGCGACCCGGCAAGCTCGACCGTGTCGATCGGCCCGACCCGGACAGGGGCGCGCGTGGGCTCCATGGGCGCCCACGATAACGAGGGGGTCTGTCGGAGCAGCTAGCGATTCCGACCGCCGCCCGGAGGCTCGCGCCGAGCGGCGCCGACCGACCGGGTCGCTAGTAATTGGCGCTGTGGTCGAGGCGCTGGGAGCAATGCCCGCAGAGGGGTTCACGATTGCGACGTACCTCGCCTCCGTCGCGCTCGGCGTCCTCTGCATCGGGCTCTTCCTCGTCGCGATGCGGCGGATCGTGGTCAGGCACGAGACCGTGGTAACGGCGATGCTCCATCGCTACGACGACCGGCTTGCCGAGTTCGCCCAGACCCTGAGCGACGCCCTCAACCACACCATGCCGGCCCGGGTCGCGGCCGCGATCTCGGGATCGCCGCCGACCGAGGTGCAGGACCACGGCGTGACGCGGATGCTCGAGCTCGCGCGAGAGCGGACCGCGGCCGACGCGGCCATTGCGGTGGTCGAAGGCCAGAACGAGCCGATGCTCGCCACCGTCGGCCTGACCGAGGCCGAGGCAGCCCAGGTCGGCGGAATGGGCGTCCCCGACTACCGTGGCGCGCGAGCGATCCAGGTCTCATTCAACAACGACTCGAGCGGCCGCTCCGGAGCCTCTCCCATCCGCGCCGGGCTAGCACTCCCCCTCCTCGACACGGAGCACGGGCCTGGAATGCTGGCGGTGCTGAGCCGCGCGCCGGACCGGACCTTCAGCGAGATCGACATCACGAGCCTCGAGGACGTCCTCACCGTCACGCGACCGGGCATCGAGACGTCGCTCGAGCTCCGGGAGCCGGATCCCGTGCCCGAGCGCGACCCGTTGACGACGCTCTACGACCGCCCGGCCTTCCATGCGCTCCTCGACCGCGAGATCGCGCGAGCACGCGGACGGCGGGAGCCCCTGGCACTCCTCATCCTCGACGTCGACCGACTGACGACGATCAACGCACAGATCGGCCACCTCTCGGCGGACAGCGTGCTCGCCAAGATCGGGGCCGCCCTGAACGACGTGGCGGGCCCGCGGGACCTGCCCTGTCGGATCGGGGGAGGGCGCTTCGCCGTCCTCGTGTCGAACGGCGACATCCGCGACGCGGAGAACCTCTTCGAACGACTCCAGACGCTCCTCGACACGCGCTCGCTTCCAGAGATCGGAGCGGTGACTGTGTCCGGCGGGATCGCAGAGCTCCTCCCGTCGGACGACGCGACGGCACTCGTCGTGCGAACGGACGCAGCTCTCGGGCTCGCGAAGGGTGCCGGTCGCGACACTGTCGTCGTCGCCGCGAAGCGCTGACCCGGCGGCGACTCTGCCGGACCCGTAGCGACTCAGCCGCTCCCGGCGGTGCGCGACGCAGCCCAGTCCGCAGCCTCGGCTTCGTCGAGCGAGAGGAAGGGAAGGAAGCTCGTCAGCGCGGCGAGCCCGATCTCGGGGAGGCGATCGCGCGAGCACACGAGCAGGCTCTCCGCGCCCTTCTGTTTCTGCAGCGACCACGCTCCATACGCGTCTTCCCGCTCTTGCGCGACCAACTCACGGACGATCGCCGGCCGCGCCTGGTCGGGCGGTAGCGCGTCGAGCGGCATCGTGTCGTCGAGCGCGCGAACGGTGTAGCGACCCTCGGCCGTCGTTATGCGGACGCCCCGCCCGGTGGTCGCTGTGAAGACCGCCGCGGGCGCGGACGTCGCGAGCGCAACACCGGTGCCGGTCGGGAGCCAGCTCGGTGCCGGCGAGACCGCGATGCGGCGAGTGTCGATGGCACCGTACGTGACCGCAAAGCGGGCGATCTCGCTCGGCGCCGGGGACTTCACCGAGAGCGTTCGCTCGATCTCACGGCTCCGGAGCTCGTCGCCGATGACACCGCGGGCGACGGCGACGCTCGCGTGAGCACGGGCGAGCGCGGCGCCGTACGCGCTGCGGCTACCGCCGAAGCGGGAGTCGACGATGTTCTTCTCGACGTCGAGGATGTCCGTGGTCGAAATGTGGGTCCGGTCGCGCTCGAGCGCGCGCTCGACGAGGCCCGTCAGCGCGAGCTCCGCGTCGCCGGTCGTCCGCGCGAGCGCGGCGACGTCGGACGACCGGAGAGCGGTTCCCTTGTAGAGGCAGCGAACCCCTGCCGGGAGATGTATCTGGCCGGCGGTCCGATCGGCATCGAGCTCCTTGCCGAGGATCGCCGCCGCGTCGCACAGGCTCGGCGACCTCGCCCAGAGCCAGACGCAGGCCGCGTACGTCTTGTCCGGGTCGTTCGACCGCGCGTCGCGCATCGCCCACCCCCAGGACCAAACGTGCGCGAGCTTGAGCTCCTTCGCGACGGTCGCCGCTGCGAACGCCTCGAGCTTCGTGACCTCGAACCAGCGGCTCCGGGGTTGGAGGCCCTCGCGCCCACCCACCCCGGTTCCCGTCTGGAAGCCGATCATCAGGCCGATACGTGAGGCGGGAACGCCGATCGCGAGGAGCTCGGCGGCTGACGAGCGGTACCGGATCCGTAGGCCGCGAGACCCCTGAACCACGCCCCGCTTCCAGATGACATTCGCGTTCGAATAGTTCTCGAGCACCACGTCGGAGACCTTGGCGAGCGCCTGCCACCACGCGGTGGCGTCTCCCCCGGTGAACGGCGTGCTCGAGACGAGCAGGGCCGGGCGACCGCCTCGCGCCGCGAGCCGGCTCACGAAGCGGAGCACGTTCGAGCGATATTGCTCGGTCGTCGGTGTCCAGGGCGTCGGGACCGAGGCGCCGTTCAGCTCGTTGAGCGCGATCAGCGGCCTCTGGCAGCCGGAGACGCTCACCGCGTAGTCGAACAGGGAGTCTGCACGCTTCTCGATCGTCGACGGGTCCGCGGGCACCGACGGGGTGCCCACCCGCTTCCCCAGATGCATGTCCCAGTCGACCGTCGCCGCACCGGCCTGCCGGAGGTCGGTCGCGAGCTGCGGGCCTCCCGTCGCCACGATGACTCCGGGGCGCGCGAAGCGATCTCGCCAGAACGAGACCGACCCGTCGGCGAAGTCGATCCAGACCGGCTGCGTGTCCGGCAGCCCGCACGAGATCGGCGCCGCCGTCGCTCGGCTCGACGCCGAGACGCCGACGGGTACGAGCAGACAGACGAGGATGGAGGCGAGGAGGAGCCGGCGCACGCCGGTCACAGGTACCAGATAGTCGTTAGGAAGGTGTCTGGGCCGAGGTGCTCGGCCCAGACATTTCTTCCTGCTAATCGTCCTCGACGGGCGGCTCGAGCCCGGCGACGTCGCCGCCGTCGATCGACGGCTCCTCGTCGAGCGAGAGCCCGAGGGCGTCGAGGTCGAAGCCCTCGCCGTCCCCGATCTCCTCGAGCGCGGCGAGCAGCTCGGCCTCCGCCTCGGGCCGTGCGAAGGTGACCGGGAGCGGCTCGGTCGGCTCGATCGAGATCTGCCGGTACTGCTTGAGCCCGGTCGCCGCCGGGATCAGTTTCCCGATGATCACGTTCTCCTTGAGCCCGTGCAGCCGGTCGACCTTGCCCTCGATCGCGGCATCCGTGAGCACTTTCGTGGTCTCCTGGAACGACGCCGCGGAGAGGAACGACTCGGTCGCGAGCGATGCCTTCGTGATGCCCAGGATGATCGGCTCGAAGGTCGCCTGCTCGCCCTTCTCCTTCTTCACACGGGCGTTCTCCCGCTCGAGCTGGATCCGGTCGACGAGCTGACCGGGGAGGAGCTCGGTGTCGCCGTTCGTCTCGACGCGCACCTTCTTCAGCATCTGCCGAACGATCAGCTCGATGTGCTTGTCGTGGATCTCGACGCCCTGCGACTTGTAGACCTTCTGCACCTCGCCGACGAGGTACAGCTCGGTCGAGGTCGAGCCTTTCAGCAGCAGGAGATCGGCTGGGTTCAGCGATCCCTCGTTGAGCGCGTCTCCCGGCTCGACGAGCTGGCCGTTCTTCACGCGCAGCCGCGTCCGCCGCGGGAAGCTGTACTCCTTTGCGTCCGGCAGCTCGCCGTCCTTGTCGAGCGTCGCCGGCGTGACGATGACCTTGATCGTCCTCTCGGCGTCCTCGATCGCCACCTTGCCCGACACGTCTGCCAATGTCGCTGCACCCTTCGGGTTTCGCGCCTCGAAGATCTCGACGACGCGCGGGAGGCCGTGCGTGATGTCGGCGCCGGCGACACCGCCCGTGTGGAACGTCCGCATGGTGAGCTGAGTTCCAGGCTCGCCGATCGACTGGGCGGCGACGATACCGACCGCGTCGCCGATCTCGGCGATGCCGCCCGTCGCGAGGAAGTTCCCGTAGCAGCTGCGGCAGAGGCCGTATTCGCTCCGGCACTTCAGCACCGAGCGGACGGGAATCTGCGCGGTTGCCGCGTACTCGCCGAACTCCTCGACGAGCTTGCGGAGGGCGCTCATCGTGATCTCCTCGCCCCGCTCGACGATGACGGTCTTGCCCGGCTTTCCGTCCTTCACCGGCTTGAACACGTCCTGGGCCGCGACCCGCCCGGCGACGCTCTTGTTGGGAGAGTCGTCGAGGACGAGCGGGAGCTCGATGAATTCCTTCGTCCCGCAGTCCTCCTCGCGGACGATCACGTCCTGGGAGACGTCCACGAGACGGCGGGTGAGGTAGCCCGAATCCGCCGTCCGAAGAGCGGTGTCCGCCAGACCCTTGCGCGCGCCGTGGGTCGAGATGAAGTACTCGAGCACCGTCAGGCCCTCCATGAAGTTGGCCTTGATCGGGCGCTCGATGATCTCGCCCTTCGGATTCGCCATCAGGCCGCGCATCCCGGCGAGCTGGCGGATCTGGTTGAACGACCCCCTCGCTCCCGAGTTGGCCATCATGAAGATCGGATTCGTCTCCGAGAGCGTCTCCATCATCTGGTCGGCAACCTCGTCGTTCGCCTCCGTCCAGATGGCGACGATCCGCTCGTGCCGCTCCTCCTCGGTCATCAGGCCGCGGTCGTACTCGCGCTCGACCTTCGCCACCTCGTCCTCGAAGCGGACGAGCGTCGCCTCTTTCTCGCCCGGGATGACGATGTCGTTCTTCGAGATCGTGATGCCGGCCTGGGTGGCATAGCGGAACGTCACGGACTTGATGACGTCGAGCGCCGCGGCGATCGTGTTCGGGCCGTAGTGCTCGACGAGATCGCCGATGAAACCGTCGAGCTCGCGCTTCGTGAGCGTCCTGTTGAGGTACTCGTGATCCTCGAAGTCGCCGCCCGTGGCCTCGTCGAGCGCACGCTCGACCTCGACGTTGAAGATCACGCGACCCGGCGTCGTCACGAAGAGCTCCCCGCTCCACAGGTACTCGATCGGCGTGTGGTAGTCGACGACCTTGTCGTCGAGCGCGAACTCGACCTCCTCCTCCGTGCGGAATCGCTTGAGCCCCTTCGCCCCGATCTTCTTCGCAGCCTGCCGGCTGTCGAGCTTCTCCAGGTCGTGCTCGCAGTACGTCAGGAAGTAGGCACCGAGCACCATGTCCTGCGTCGGCGTGGCGAGCGGCCGCCCGCTGGCCGGCGAGAGGATGTTGTTGGACGAGAGCATGAGGACGCGCGCCTCCGCCTGAGCCTCCGCCGAGAGCGGGAGGTGCACGGCCATCTGATCGCCGTCGAAGTCCGCGTTGAACGCGTGGCAGACGAGCGGATGGACCTGGATCGCCTTGCCTTCGACGAGCACGGGTTCGAACGCCTGGATCCCGAGGCGGTGCAGCGTCGGAGCCCGATTCAGGAGGACCGGATGCTCGGCGATGACCTCCTCGAGGACGTCCCAGACCTCGGGCGTCATTGAGTCGACGTACTTCTTCGCCGCCTTGATGTTCTGGACGGACTTCCGCTCGACGAGCCGGCTCATGATGAACGGCTTGAACAGCTCGAGCGCCATCAGCTTCGGCAGGCCGCACTGGTGGAGCTTGAGGCTCGGACCGGCCACGATCACCGAGCGGCCCGAGTAGTCCACGCGCTTGCCGAGCAGGTTCTGGCGGAACCGGCCCTGCTTGCCCTTGAGCATGTCTGAGAGCGACTTCAGCGGGCGGTTGCCCGGGCCGGTGACCGCGCGGCCGCGGCGCCCGTTGTCGAACAGGGCATCGACAGCCTCCTGGAGCATCCGCTTCTCGTTGTTCACGATGATCTCGGGCGCGCCCAGATCGAGCAGCCGCTTCAGGCGGTTGTTGCGGTTGATCACGCGCCTGTAGAGGTCGTTCAGGTCCGAGGTGGCGAAGCGGCCGCCGTCGAGCTGCACCATCGGGCGGAGCTCCGGCGGGATCACCGGCACCGCCTCGAGCACCATGTGCTCGGGCTTGTTCTC
>DASSQE010000011.1:0-5556 GCA_035702645.1 Gaiellaceae bacterium | reverse complement strand
TGGGACCTCCTGCGCGGGGCGATGACGACGAAGGCACTCGCGCTCGTCGCCGATCTCCATGTCGCGGAGGCGCTCGCGGGCGGCCCTCGGCCCGTCGACGAGCTCGCGCGTGACGTGGAAGCAGATGCGGATGCCCTGCGCCGCCTACTTCGGGCTCTGGCGAGCGACGGCGTCTTCGCCGAGATCGAGCCGGGAGTGTTCGGAACGACCGAGACGTCGGAGCTGCTGCTGCAACCGAGCACGCAGGCGTTCGCGCACCTCTTCGGAGACGTTTTTTTCCGAGCGATTGGCGATCTCCATCGTGCGGTGTGTACTGGTGCACCCACTTTCCCCGAGGCATTCGGCGAGGAGTTCTGGGATTGGCTCGGAGCGCGGCCCGAGGAGCGTGCGAGCTTCGACCGCGCGATGGCAGGAGGCAAGAAGTGGAAAGCCGAGCGTCTCTCGAAGGTCGACTGGCATGCCGGGGAGACCGTGGTCGACATCGGTGGCGGCAACGGCGCCCTCCTCCGCGAGGTTCTCGGGCCGAGACCGGAGATCCATGGCATCGTCTTCGACCTTCCGGAGACGGACTGCGACGAGAGCGCGCTCGGCGACAACATCGAGTTCGTCGCCGGAAGCTTCTTCGAGCGAGTACCGGCTGGCGACACGTACGTGCTCTCCGCGATCCTTCACGATTGGGGCGACGAGCACGCGCGAGAGATCCTTCGGACCATCCGTGTGGCGGCACGGCCCGATGCCCGACTCTTCGTCGCGGAGACGGTTATCGCACCGGGCAACGACCCGAACGGCTCGAAGTGGCTCGATCTCCTGATGCTCGTGCTCGCCGGCGGTCGCGAGCGGTCGGAACCGGAGTGGCGCGCCCTTCTCGAGGGCTGCGGATTCGAGCTGGTCGCCATCGAGGACGGCCTCATCCAAGCCCGATGCCCCTGACCGTAGGCACGGCGGGACACATCGACCACGGCAAGACGTGGCTCGTCCGGGCGCTGACGGGAAAGGACACGGATCGCCTCCCCGAGGAGCAACGGCGTGGGATCTCCATCGACCTCGGCTACGCGCCGCTCGAGCTTGCCGACGGGCGGCGGCTGTCGGTCGTCGACGTGCCGGGTCACGCGCGGTTCGTCCGCACGATGGTCGCGGGCGCGACCGGGATCGACCTCTTCCTACTCGTCGTCGACGCCGGAGAAGGTGCGCGGCCGCAGACCCACGAGCACCTCGCCATCCTGAGGCTGCTCGGGATCGAGCGCGGAGTCGTGGCGGTGACGAAGGCGGACGCCGTCGACGACGAGACGCTCGCGCTGGCGCTCGAGGAGGCGCACGAGCTGGTTCCCGACGCCGAAGCCGTTCCGGTGAGCGCGAAGACCGGCTCCGGTCTCGACGAGCTGCGGGCCGCTCTCGCGCGGGCGGCGGACGAAGCCGAGCGCGCACGCTCCGACGCACCGACCCGGCTCTACGTCGACCGCTCGTTCTCGCTCCGCGGTATCGGAACCGTGGTCACGGGGACGCTCTGGTCGGGCTCGATCGGCGAGGGAGACGAGCTCGCCGTCGAGCCGGGGAGCCGGACGGTTCGCGTTCGGAGCGTGCAGGTCCACGACCGTCCAGTCGAGCGTGCAGAGGCGGGCCAGCGGGTCGCGGTCGCGCTGCCCGGCGTCGAACGGCACGACATCGCACGCGGCGACGCGCTCGTCGCGCCGGGAGCGTATCCCGCGTCCTACCGACTCGACGTCGCTCTCGAGGAGCTCGAGCCGCTCCGCGACGGCGCGCGCGTCCACGCACATCTCGGCACCGCCGACGTGCCGGTTCGCGTCGTGCGGCTCGGGGAGCGGCTCGCGCAGCTCCGACTGTCGAGGCCGGTCGTCGCGATGCGCGGCGACCGCGTGATCCTCCGTGGTGAGACCACGCTCGCAGGCGGGCGCGTGGTCGATCCTGCGCCGCCTCGGCACCGGGACGAGAGCCGTGCGGCTCTCGTCGAGCGGGGGGAGATCGCGGCCACGATCCACGAGCCGATGCGGCTCGACTCGCTGCGACACCTCCTCGACGGCGATCCCGAGGCGCTCGAGCGCGCAGGCCAGTGGGTCTTCTCCCGCGAGTGGCTCGACGATCTCGAGCAGGACCTCGGCGCACGCATCGACGCGGCAGATCCGCTCGACCCGGGAATCCCGGTGCCGCCCGATCTGTGGGCGGCGCAGATCGTCCCTCTCCTGCCGTTCGAACGGCGTGGCGCCAAGCTCTACCGACCGGGAACGACGGCGTCGCTCGGAGCCAGAGCCGAGGAAGCGGAAGCGCGCGAGAGAGAGCTCACTGCGGCTGGCATGCGCGTCACCAAGCTCGATGACGACGAGCTCACCCGCTATCTCGAGACGACCGGCAAGCTTGTGCGCCTGGGCGACGGGCACGCAATCGGGGCGGGCGGCTACGAGGTCGCGAAGGACGTGCTCCAGCAGGAGTGCGAGGCCGCGGGCGGGATCACCCTCGCCCGGTTCCGCGACCTGCTCGGAATCGGCCGGCGCGATGCTCAGCTCCTGCTCGAGCGGTTCGACGCCGACGGGCTCACTCGCCGCGTCGGCGACCGGCGCGTGCTCCGACGCGCCGCGACTCGATCCGGTTAGCTCTACCGCGTCTGCGGGAAGCCGAGGTCGACCTTGCTCGTCGCAGGATCCGGCCAGCGGCTCGTGACCGCCTTCGAGCGCGTGTAGAAGTCGATCCCCTCGGGCCCGTAGATGTGGCGGTCACCGAAGAGCGAGCTCTTCCAGCCGCCGAACGAGTAGTACGCGACCGGCACGGGGATCGGCACGTTGATCCCGACCATCCCCACGTTCACCTCGAACTGGAATCGGCGAGCGACCCCGCCGTCACGCGTGAAGATCGCGACGCCGTTCCCGTACGGGTTCTCGTTGACGAGCCGGATCGCCTCGTCGTACGTCGGCACGCGGACGACCGACAGGACAGGGCCGAAGATCTCGTCCCGGTAGGCGTCCATCTCGGGCGTCACGTCGTCGAGGAGCGAGACGCCGAGGAAGAAGCCGCCCCCGTCGGGGGCCGTCTCGCGCCCGTCGGCGACCACCGTCGCGCCCTGCTCGCGCCCGCTGTCGAGGTAGCCCGCCACCTTGTCCCGGTGCGCCTCGGTGACGAGCGGGCCCATCTCCGAGGTCGGATCCATCCCGTCGCCGACCCTCACCTCGGGGAGGCGCTCCTTGATCGCGTCGACCAGCGGGTCGGCTGCGTCGCCCACCGCAACCAGGACGGATACGGCCATGCAGCGCTCGCCTGCGGAGCCGTAGCCCGCGCTCACGGCGGCGTCGGCGGCCATCTCGATGTCGGCGTCCGGGAGCACGATCATGTGGTTCTTGGCTCCGCCGAGCGCCTGGACGCGCTTGCCGGCCTTCGTGCCGGTCTCGTAGACGTAGCGCGCGATCGGCGTCGAGCCCACGAAGCTCACGGCCGCGATGTCCGGGTGCTCGAGGATCCGGTCGACGGCGACCTTGTCCCCGTTGACGACGTTGAAGACGCCGTCCGGAAGTCCTGCCTCCTTCAGGATCTCGGCGGTAAGGATCGACGCGGACGGGTCCTTCTCGGACGGCTTGAGGACGAACGTGTTTCCGCACGCGATCGCAGGCGCCCACATCCACATGGGGACCATGGCCGGGAAGTTGAACGGCGTGATGCCGGCGACGACGCCGAGCGGCTGCCGGATCGAGTAGACGTCGATCCCGGTCGAAACCTGCTCGCTGAAGTCACCCTTGAGGAGCGTCGGGATCCCGCAGACGAACTCGATGACCTCGATCCCGCGCTGCACTTCGCCCCTCGCGTCGGACAGAACCTTCCCGTGCTCGGCCGTGAGGAGCCGTGCCAGCTCTTCGCGGTGCTCGATGACGAGCTGGTTGATCCGGAACATGAGGTCGGTGCGCTTCGAGAGCGACCACTGCCGCCACTCGGGGAACGCCGCCTTGGCCGCCGCGACCGCGCGGTCGATCTCCGCGATCGAGGCGAAGTCCACCTCCCCCGACTGCTCGCCGGTCGCCGGGTTGTAGACCGGCCCTCTCCGGCCGCTGGTCCCCCGCACGCTCTCCCCGCCGATCCAGTGCGAGATCAGCTTCGTCTCGGTCGTTACCGCTGCGCTCATCGCCGCGCTCCTCTCCGCCTCGTCGTTCGTCCTAGCGTACCGCCGTCAGACGGGGACGATCAGGCTCTCGAGATCGCGCGGGTAGTAGGTGAGGATCTCGATCCCATCCTCCGTGACGAGGACCGTGTCCGAGTGCCTGAAGCCGCCGAGGTCGGGCGAGTACAGCCCCGGCTCGACGGTGAAGACCATGCCCGGGAGGATCTCCGTGTCGTCCCCCGAGTCGAGGAACGGCCCCTCGTGGAAGCGGAGACCGATCGCGTGGCCCGTGTGGTGGCGCCAGTGCACGAACAGGTCGTGCTGCGCGAAGTACCCCCGAACCGCCTTGTCGACGTCCGAGCAGAGAGCGCCGGGGCGGATCGCGTCGAACGCGACCTCCTGGAGCGCCTTCATGTGGCGGAAGAGCCGCTCCTGGTCGGCGTTCGGCTCGCCCACGAACATCGTCCGCTCGAGCTCCGACAGGTAGCCCCAGACGGGAGCGCTCGCGCCGGTGACGAGGACGTCTCCCGGCAGGAACACGATGTTTCCCGCGAGGGCATGGGGGATCGCGGAGTTCCGGCCGATCTGCCCGCGGTAGCCCGCGCCGGCCCCGGTCTCGGCGATGCTCTGCGCGCTGTAGATCGGGCCGATCGCATCGAGCATGGCGAAGGTCGCCTCGCTCGAGGCTCGCTGGGAGACCTCAGTCTCCGTCACCCCCGGCCGGGTGTACCGCTGGAGAAGCGTGTGCGCCAGGTTTCCCCAGCGGACGCTCTCGCGGATGAGCGCGATCTCCGCCTCCGACTTGACCGCCATCTGCGCGTCGAGCCGGTCGACGATCCGCACGACCTCCGCGCCCGAGAGCTCGGACAGCGTCGGCCCGCGATAGCCGAGGATCCAGGGGTAGCCGTCCTGGTCGGCGCCGATCTTCCCCTTCAACCCGAGAGAGGTGAGTGCCCGCTCGAGGGCGGTCTCCGCGCGCGGGTCGCCCGGGTACTCGGGGTAGTGCTCGACGAGGTCGAGCTCCGCCTTCGACTGCGCGTGCTCGAGCTCGAGCCGCGGGACGACGAGCGCGCGCTCGCCCGAGGCGCCGAGCAGGAACGCTATCGGTCGCTCGGTCGGATAGAACGCGAAGCCCGCGTAGTAGAGGACGTAGGAGGGATCGAAGAGCACGACGCCGGAGAGGCCGTCCCCGGCGAGGTTTTCGAGGAGCGCGTCGCAGCGTGCTCGGTGCTCCTCGCGCGTGATCGCGATCGAGGTCTGCACGGAGGAGAGAGCCTACGGCCTGGCTAGCCTGGGTGGCCGGTGAGGTGGCTCTCAGCGCTCGTGGCCGTCGCGGCTTGCGTCCTCGTCGCGGGGACTGCACGCGGCGCGCCGGCGCAGCGGCCATATTCGTACGACCCGGTGCTCGCGACGATCGCGCAGGAGACGCTATGGCGGGCCGCCGCTCATCACGTCCGCGT
>DASSQE010000010.1:0-11773 GCA_035702645.1 Gaiellaceae bacterium | reverse complement strand
TGGGAGGCTCAGTCGCAGCCGTCGCCGCGACGGGAGTGCTCGCATCGGCGCGGGCGATCACACCGCCTCCCGCAATCAAGAGCGCGGGCAAGATCGTTTACTGCTCAGACGTCACATACCCGCCTGAGGAGTACTTCAAGGGCTCAAAGGCCGTGGGCTCGGACGTCGACATCGCCGCCGCAGTGGCCAAGCTGATGGGGGTCAAGTCGCAGATCAAGAACACCACGTTCGATTCCATCATCCCGGCACTCCTTGTTAAGAAGTGCGACGCGATCATCAGCGGGATGAACGACACGGCGGAACGTCGCAAACAGGTCGATTTCGTCGACTACCTCAAGGTCGGCCAGGCGATCTCCGTCAAGAAAGGGAATCCTGAGCACTTCACCACGTTCGCGAGTTTGTCCGGGAAGCGCGTCTCGGTCGAGTCGGGGACGACGAACCGTGACTTCCTTGCCACCGCTTCGAAGAAGCTCGTGAAACAGGGCAAGAAGCCGATCACCATCGTCACCTTCCCGAAGGACACGGACGCTTTCGCGGCACTCGTTGCGGGAAAGGTCGACGCGTACTACGCGGATGCTCCGCCAGCCGCCTATTACGCCAAACAGAACCCGTCCGTCGTCCAGGTCTGCTGCCATCCGATCAACCCGTTCCCGATCGGGATAGCGATCCGCAAGGGCGACCCGCTGCGGTCCGCGACGCAGAAGGCGATCGCCGCGCTCTACGCGAAGGGGACGATGAAGAAGATCGTCGCAAAGTGGGGGATGACCAACGCGGTCGTCCTGCTGAAGAAGTAGCCCGGGGGATCAGGAGCGCCCGATGCTCGCCGCGGTCGACTGGCATGTCGTCTCGGAACGGCTGTTCCATCCCGACCACGTCTTCCTTCGGGCGCTCCTGACCACCGTGTACATCGCGATTACCGCCCAAATCCTCGGCGTCGTCCTCGGCCTCGTCGCCGCATTGATGCGGATGTCGCACATCGCACCGCTCCGCTGGCTGTCCGGCTTCTACGTCCTGATCTTCCGCGGCACGCCGCTCCTCGTGCAGATCTTCTTCATCTACTACGGCGTCGACCTGCTCTTCGGCTTCAACGTCATCCCTGTCTCGCTGAACTTTGGGATCTTCCGCCTGGACGGTGCCGTTGTCGCCGGAATCCTCGCTCTCGGTCTGAACGAAGGCGCCTACATGCGGGAGATCATCCGTGCGGGGATCGACGCGATCGACAAGGGGCAGATGGAGGCCGCGCGGTCGCTGGGGATGAGGCACGGCCTGGCGATGCGGCGGATCATCCTCCCGCAGGCGGCGCGGGTGATCGTCCCGCCGCTCGGCAACGAGTTCAACGCGATGATCAAGAACACGTCGCTCGTGTTCACCATCGGCGTCTACGAGATGTTCTCCGATGCGGAGATCCACTACTCGACGACCTTCAAGCCGGTTGAGTTCTTCGGCGCGGTCGCCGTCTGGTACCTCTTGTTGACGACGGTCTGGACGATGATCCAGACGTTGATCGAACGGAAGCTTGCGGCGAGCGAGCGCGGCGAGGAGCTCTCGTTGCGGGAGCGGCTGACGGAGGCAGTGACGCCGTGGCAGGCATGGGCTCGCGGAGCGCGCTAGTCCCCGACGCCGTCGAGACGTCGGCCGACACGGTCGTCCTCGCCTCCGACGTCCACAAGCGCTTCGGCCGGCTCCAGGTGCTGAAGGGCGTCGATCTCGAAGTGCGCCGCGGGGAGGTGGTCTGCGTGGTCGGCCCGTCGGGCTCGGGCAAGTCCACCTTCCTGCGCTGCATCAACCATCTCGAGAAGATCGACTCCGGCTGGATCGAGGTGAACGGCCACCTGATCGGCTACCGCGAGCGACAGGACGGGAAGCTCGTCGAGGACTCCGAGAAGAGCATCGCCCGCCAGCGCGCCGAGATCGGCATCGTGTTCCAGCGCTTTAACCTGTTCCCGCACAAGACGGCGCTCGAGAACGTGATCGAAGCGCCGATCAAGGTGCGCGGGACTCCGAAGCGGGAGGCGATCGCCGGCGCGGAGGCCCTCCTCGACCGGGTCGGGCTCGCCGAGAAGCGGGACGTCTATCCAGGGAAGCTCTCGGGCGGCCAGCAGCAGCGGGTGGCGATCGCACGGGCGCTCGCCATGAACCCGTCGCTCATGCTCTTCGACGAGGCGACGAGCGCACTCGACCCGGAGATGATCGGCGAGGTGCTCGACGTGATGAAGGTGCTCGCGCGCGAGGGGATGACGATGATCGTCGTCACCCACGAGATGGGGTTCGCCCGCGAGGCCGCGGACCGCGTGGCGATGATGGACGAGGGCCGCATCGTCGAGGAGGCCACGCCCAGCCGCTTCTTCGACACGCCGCAGGAGGAACGCTCGAAGCGATTCCTCTCGAAGATCCTGAAGTGAGTCGCGGTTCTGCGCCGCCGCGTCGCGACGGCGCGCTCTCGAGGCGGAGAGGGAGGGATTCGAACCCTCGACGAGCGGATTACCACCCGTAACGCCTTAGCAGGGCGCCGCCTTCAGCCACTCGGCCACCTCTCCAAGGAACGTCCCAGGATATCGGACGGTCCCGGCGGCTCCGTGAGCACGACGTGGCCGGCGCCGGAGCGTGCCCGAGGCGAGGCGGCTACCCTGTCCAGCTCGGAGGGGTGCCGGAGCGGTCGAACGGGGCGGTCTCGAAAACCGTTAGGCGTGCAAGCGCCTCCAGGGTTCAAATCCCTGCCCCTCCGCTCTCCGCGCGCCCGAAGACGTACCTCTCGCGCTCGCGCGCACGAGTCCACGAGCAAGTCGGCGGCTCCGCGTCGTCCGAGTCGGTGATCGAGCCGAGGCGTTAGCGGTATCGGTCCACTCGAACGTGCGTACACTTCGGTCCGTCCTAGGAAGGACCGGGGAGAGGAGACATTTGAGGCAGCGTTTCGCAGGCCTGGTGGTCGGCTTAGCGATCGGCGCAGGGCTCGTCGGGGCCGCTTGGTGGTTGAGCGTGCACACCGGGGACGATCCCGTCCAGGACTTCACCGCGTGCGCAGGCTCACAGCCCACGACTCGCCCTTCGCAGCCATCGGCGCCGGCGGCACGCGTACCACGCTTCTCGCACGTCGTCGTCATCGTGATGGAGAACAAGGATTGCGGCGACGTCATCGGCAACCCCGAGGCGCCGTACATCAACTCCCTGGCCGGCAGGTCCGCGCTCGCCACGGAGTCCTTCGCGATCACACACCCTTCGCTGCCGAACTACCTCGCGCTCACCGGCGGCTCGACCTTCGGCATTCGCTCGGACTGCACCACGTGCCACGTGCCGGCCACGAATCTCGTCGACCAGCTGGAGGCCGCGGGGCTGAGCTGGAAGGCGTACATGGAATCGATGCCCGCTCCCTGCTTCCGCGGGACAAAGGCCGGCCTCTACGCGAAGAAACACAACCCGTTCCTGTACTACGACAACATCTCGCAGCGCCCGGCGCGCTGCGCCAACGTCGTCCCACTCGACCACCTCACGGCAGACGTACGCCGGCGGAAGCTCCCGGCGTTCTCGTGGATTACGCCGAATCTCTGCGACGACATGCACAACAGGAACTGCGGGATCCGGGCCGGCGACAAGTTTCTCTCCAGACTGCTGCCGCCGCTCCTGCACGCGGTCGGCAGCAACGGCGTCGTCTTCCTCACCTGGGACGAGGGCGAGTCGAGCTCGACGGAAGGTTGCTGCGAGAAGGCGGGTGGAGGCCATGTCGCGACGATCGTCGCGGGGCCTCTCGCGCAGCCGGGCGCGCGGTCGAGCCTCCCGTACGACCACTATTCGCTGCTCCGCACGATCGAGGACGGCTTCGGCGTCCCTCGCCTCCGGTCCGCTGCCTGCCCCTGCACGCCGCCGCTCACGGCGCTCCTCAGAGACCCTCCTCAGCGCTGAGGGGTCGTCACCCGGGAGGCGTCGAGGCCGGGGACGACTCGATCGCCGACGAGCGGTCGCCAGCGGTTGGCGTACACCGGCGAGTACGCGAGCCGCGCGCGGAGGTCGGGGACGGTCGCGTCCGGGCCTATGTTGATTCGCCGAAGGCGGAGGCGGTCCGCGCGCGGCAGCTCGTTCGTCCCAGGCGTCGTCGTGAACGCGAGCACGAAGCCCTCGCCCTCCAGGCGGGAGACGAGCTCGTCGGTGAAGCGTCCGTCCGGATACGCGAGGATGGACAGCATGCTCGCCCCGATCTCGCGCCGGAGATCCTCGAGCGAGCCCACCACCTCCGCCACGGCGCGCTCGACGGGCACGCGGCTCAACAGCGGGTGCATGCGAGTGTGAGCGCCGAGGGTGACTCCCTCACGGGCGAGCCGCCGGAGGTCGTCCCAGCCGAGCACGCTCGATGCGCTCGCCGGAACGGCCAACGACCGGAGGAGGCGTTCGAGCTCGAGCATCGCATCGTCGTGCGGGAGCGACTTGAGGTAGTCGCGAAGTCGCTCGAAGGCCCGCTCGCGCGCGGCAGTGCCGACGAGCGTGAGGGCGCCCACCGGCGTCTCGAGCGCGTCGGTGCGCTCGGTGAGAAGCAGGGCCTCTCGTAGCGAGTCCCACCAGAAGATGCGCTCCGGGTGATCCGGAAATGCGGTCGGGACGAAGAGCGTCACCGGCAAGCCCCGCCGCGCGAGACTCGGCCACGCGTGCTCGGCAAAGTCGCGGTACGCGTCGTCGAAGGTGATGAGGAGCGAGCGCGGAGGCAGCGTGGCCCCGTTGTCGTAGACCGCGAGAACGTCGTCGATCGAGGCCACGTGGTACGAGTCGGCGAGGTGCGCGACGTGGGAGTCGAAGTCTGCCGGGACTCGGTGGTACGTGAGGAC
Source organism: Gaiellaceae bacterium (assembly GCA_035702645.1). Lineage (GTDB taxonomy): Bacteria > Actinomycetota > Thermoleophilia > Gaiellales > Gaiellaceae > GMQP-bins7. Next base: position 6,962 of record DASSQE010000010.1, on the reverse strand, counting down.
CCGGAGAAGGTTCCGACGCCGGCCCCCGGAGTGCTCGAGCACCGAGACAGCGCGCGATCGGGTCACCGCCCACGCCCCGAATGCCTTCAGCCTCCGCAGCGAACGCCTCTCCCGTGACATCGAATCGCGCAGAGGCGCTATTCGATGTATCCGAGCCCCCGGAGGCGTTCGAGGACTTCGTCGTCGTACTCCGCCGCACTCGTCCCCAACGCATCCGCCTCGAGCGACTGCTCCCACGCGTCGAGCTCTCCGATGAGGCGTCCGGCGAGCGCGGGCTCGGAGAGAACGCGATTCGAGCGCTCGCCCGGGTCGGCGGTCAGGTCGTAGAGCTCGTGCTTTCCGTCCGAGCGCCAGATCAGCTTGTGTTGCACGTCCCGAACCATGCGCATGCGAATCCCGCCCATGCTCTTCGGGGCGGTGTTCTCGGCGACGGTGAAGGCGTGGCCGCCGCCGAACGGCCCTGCCAGGCTCTTGAACCCGTTTCCCGCGGCGGCTCCCTCGGCACCCGAGAGGTCGAGAATTGTCGGAAAGAGGTCTCCGAGCTGCACCTGCTCCGAGACCCGGGTCCCGGCAGGAAAGCGTTTCGGATACCGGATCACGAGGGGAACGTGCACGAGAGGCTCGTACAGGTGGAGCCGGTGCCCGAGGAAACCGTGCTCCCCGAGGCTGTCGCCATGGTCGGACGCCACGATCACAACCGTGTCGTCGAGAATCCCCTGCGAGCGGAGCATCTCCACGAGCTCTCCGACGCGCTCGTCGAGGTACCGCAGGCAGCCGTCGTAGAGCGAGCGCACGGTCTCGATGTCCCGTGCACGGCGATCTTCGTCTCCGCCGAGGATCTCCGCCTTGCTCGCGTTCGCCCGTGCGAGCGCCAGCGGCGACGGAGCGGAGCGCATGAACCGGCGGCCGTAGGGATACGGAGGCGCGTAGCGCTCGTGACTCTCCATGTAGTTCACGAAGACGAAGAACGGCTCGTCGCTCTGCCGTCCATCGAGCCACGCACGGATTCGCTCGTTCGTCAGCCGGGCGCCGCTGTCACTCGTGCTTCGCCAGGCCCTCATCGCCCGCACGGCACGCCGTGAGCGAGCGGCCATCCGGGCGAGCGGCAGGACGACACGGGCGGCCGGGCCGCCGCGGTCCTTCAGCCCGGCCAGCCGGGCAGAGCCCTTGGGCTTGGCGATCCCTCGCGGCCGGGTCAGCCGCCAGAGGTCCTCGACGGTCTCGAATCCCTGGGTCAGGCCCGTCGCCGCGCTGATGTACGGGTTGTTCGAGAAGCACACCGTCCCGTAGCCGATCTCCCGCAGTCGCCGCGCAAGTGTCGGTGCTCCCTCGGGGAGCGCGTCCCGCGAGATCGTGACTCCGTGACTGAACGGATAGAGGCCGGTGAAGACCGTGGTGTGCACGGGCAGCGTCCAGCACCCGACCGAGATCGCCTGCTCGAACAGCGCCCCCTGGCGTGCGAGCTCGTCGAGCGCGGGCGTCGTCTCGCGCTCGTAGCCGTAACACGAGACGTTCGCAACTCGAACGCTGTCGAGCACGAGCAGGACGATGTTGGGCCTCTCTGCCACGGCGGCGTCAGGCCTTTCCCGCCGAGAAGAGCCGAATGAGCCCGGGAGCCTCGCGCTCCGCGATGCAGAGGCGAAGCAGGCTGAGGAAGCGACCCTCCCCGAGCCGCTCGGCAGGGAGCCGAGTCGCCTCCTTGAGCGCCCGATGCATCCAGCAGGTGTACAGCAACGGCTCGACGAGCTCGCCGGCGAGACCGGTGTGCTCGCACAGCGTGCGCGTCGCATCGCAGAGCAGCCGGCCGAGCTCCGAGTCGGCGAGGTAGAAGCGGCGGAATCCGGCAAGCGCATCCCGCCCCCTCGCGCCTCGCGTCGCGAGATTGGCACAGCCGCGCATGAAGTGGAAGAGGTCCCAGAGCGGCATGCCCTGAGACTCCGCCGCCTCCCAGTCGAGGAAGACCACGCGGCCGGCCGGGGTCACGAGGACGTTTCCGGTATGCGGATCGCCGTGCTGGAACGCGAGGGAGAACGGCGACCGACTCTGCGCGATCGTCTCGATCTGCGCGGCGAGGAAGCCGGCGGTCGCCTCCCCGGGACGGTAGACCTCGACGAAACGGGCGAGGAGCCGCTCGAGGCGCGCCGAGACCTCCTGCGGATCGACGACAGGAGCAGTCACCGCCCCGAGCTCGACGAGCCAGTCGACGGCGGCGCGCAGCGCCGGCGAGTCGGAGGGCGATTCGCGGGGCAGCTCGAATGGCCTGCCGTCGACGACGGTCTCGCCGAGCACGGCGAGGCCCCCGTGGTAGCCGAAGAAGGCGGCCCGCGGCAGCGTGTCGAGGTCCCTCACCCCGGACAGCTCCAGCAGCGTCAGCGCCCGGTGCTCGTTCTCGAGCCGGCCGTTCAGGTCCGGCTCGCGCGTGATCTTGACGATGTACTCGAGGGTCTCCCCTGCCGCGTCGAAGACCAGGAAGAGCACCTTCCTCGAGCTGAAGCGTCCGCGCGCCGACAGGCCGAAGCGCCGCCCGTCGAGGTCGATCCCCGCTGAAGCGGCGATCTCGCGCAGGTAGGCGGGAAGCGCGGCGTCCCCAGCTCCTGCGAACGAGCTTTCCCGCCGGGTGAGCGGTGACAGGATCTGCCGACGGCTGGCCGCGCGGTGCGCGCGTCGGAGCACCCCACGCCGGAACGAGGGGCAGTAGGCGGGGTGGTCGAGCATGTAGTCGAGCAGCTCGCGATCCTCGGCCGGCGTCGCGTTCTGCACTTCGCCGCGGCGAGGTGCGACCGCGAGCGCGTATGCCGCTCGGGTGCTCGAGCCGCCGAGCTCTAGCCGGGAGACGATCGCCGGTGACGAATAGACGAGCCCTCCCGGCTTGACGAGCCTGCGCAGCTCCGCGACGTCAGCGCGGCGACCCTCGGCGACCACGAGGTCTGCGCTTCCGTCTTCGAGCGAACGGGCAGCCGAGCGTGAGCACGCTCGAATCCCTCCGCCGCCAAGACGACGGGCCGCGCCCTCGGCGCGGTGCAGTTGCGATCGGCCGGAGCAGACGACCACGACGTCTTCGGCGATCCTGGCGAGTCTCGCAAGAGCCGGATCGGCGGGAGGGCCGAAGCAGACGATCCGCTCGAGCTCGAGCCGCGGGAGGAGAAACGCCCAGTTCGCTCCGGAGACGCCGCCCGGGAGGTTCGTCCCCGGCGCGAACTCCGTGGTGAATGTCGTCTCGAGCATGCTGTCGGGCGGCATCAGTCTCCCAGGACCTTTCCCACGAGCACGAGCTTCGACCCGGGCGGCGTCCCGCCGACGCAGGTCGGCGCGCACTCACGCTCGACGCGCTGCCCCTCCGCGGCATCGACCCGCTCGGCCAGGGTGTGCCGCGAAGTCCTCAGTGCTCCGCTACGGGCGACGCACCGTCCTCGCCGCCCGCCAAGTCGCACGGCGAGGCGTTCCCCGGCGCGATGGTCACGCTCCTTCGCCCTTGAAGACCGCGGGCAAGGTGCGCCACAGGATCTTGAGGTCGACGACGAAAGACATCGTCTCGATGTACTCGATGTCGAGCCGAAGGCGCTCGTCGAAGGTCGTCTCGTTTCGCCCGTCCACCTGCCATAGCCCGGTGATCCCCGGGGTCACCTCGAGCCGTCGCGTGTGCCAGAGATCGTACGTGCTCGGCGCGAACGACGTCGGCCGCGGCCCGACGAGCGACATCTCTCCTTTGATCAGGTTGATGACCTGGGGAAGCTCGTCGAGGCTCGTCTTGCGGAGGAATCGGCCCACGCGCGTGATGCGCGGGTCGTTGATGATCTTGAAGTCGGGCGGCGGCAGGACGTTGAGGTGAGCCAACGTCGACTTGAGCTCCTCCGCGTTGCTCACCATCGTCCGGAACTTGTACATCCGGAACGGCCGTCCGTCCCTCCCGGTTCGCATCTGGGCGAAGATGACGTTCCCGGGCGAGTCGAGACGGATCGCGAGCGCACAGATCGCGAAGACGGGAAGGACGATCACGAGGCTCAGCAGGCCGACGGCGAGGTCGAAAGCGCGCTTGACGAACCGGTACCGCCGTCGGCCGGCCGCGGAACGGCGGCTGCGAGCCCTACGGATCGGTGCGGTGGTAGACACCGCTAGATGGTTGACCGGTAATCGGCGTCGATGCGGGGATGGCCGAGACCGAGCCGGGGAGGGCGCCGCGACGAGCGCGTATCGGGAATACGGGGGAGGAGCGGCGTCCCCAGCCGGCGACGTGTCTCGGTCACCATCCGCGCGGCGGTGAATTGCCGGTCAACCATCTAGGGCTTCTGCGGTGCGAGACCCGCTTCATCGAGATAGCGCCGGGGCGCGAGCGCCTCGGCGAGCTCGTCCTCCGCACGGGACTCCGACTCCTCCACAGGGTCGGGACGGCTCTCGAGAACCGCGAGCAGCGCACCGCTCGTGACGCCGTCCTCGGGGAAGGAAGCCATCTGAGCACCATCTGCGAAGAGGTGCGGGAGGATGATCGCAAGCCGATAGAGCAACGCATCGCCCATCGTGCGGTCGGACTCGCGTAGGAGAACGTAGACGTAGGGCTCTTCGATCCAGACGGCATCCGTCGAGCGGAGCGCCTCCGCGATCTCGAGGACTTCTTCGCTGACATGCGTCGGGCGGACGCGGACGATGACGAGGTGATGCCTGTACCGCCGACTCCTGTCGATCTCGCGCGAGAACTCGCCCCACCCTGCGACCGCATCGAGCTGCTGCGCCCGCTGCGCCGCCGAGCGGTTGACGCGCACCTTGGCTGAACGGTGCCCGAAGCCCGAAGCACGTAACACCCTCGATCGTCCTCCCCCAGTCCCATTCCCCTGCCGCCGGCTGGAGACAAGGCTCCAACCGACTACTCACAACTTCATAACTTGTCGTTGGGTGCTTGTCAAGAGCTATTCCACCCCGAATTCCTGCCGATGTGCTGGTGCCCGCGTCGGCGGGTTCGAAAACGCGAGAAGGCGAGGGAGAGCGACGACGCGTGGCCCGCGCAACCATGACTTCTCAGCCGGTCGCTCGTGCGTCTTCGGCAACCGGGCACGGCGGGACTCGTGACATGCGATTGGGCACTGCCCGGCCCAGGAAACGGTCGGACGGTCGAGCGTCGTCGTCGCCGGGCGATCACCGTGCACCGGCGCTCCGCGGAAGGACTATTTCGGCTTCCGCACTCGCGCTCTGTCCCACGCGAGCTGCACGACCTCGAAGTCGGTCACCTTCACCGCACTCAGGGAATCGGCGTTGATGCCGAGATCGGACCACTGGTAGCCGTTTCCGTTCTCGAGCTTGATCGCGATGCCGGTGCCACCGGAGTCCGATGTGATGGCGCCGTAGCGATAGAGCGCGTCGAGAATCGCCCTCGCTGCGGGATTGGTGATCGTCGGGCGGAGACGATCGTACGCCGCTTTTGTCAGCCGGACTCGAGTTCCTTCCGGGATGATGCCCGTCTTCCCGCTCTCTCCGGCGACGTACGGATAGACATACGCGGAGGAGTTGACGTCGGAGGGAAGGGTGATCTTGATCACGTGCGGGATGCTTCCTGAAGCCGCTTCGTCGTAGCGAATGCCGAACACCGACGAGTCCAGGCCACGATGGCCGCGGCAGAAAGGACAGCGCCGGTTGTACTTCGCATCGAGCCCAGCGCGAAGGTCGCTTCCTCTCCAGTCCCTGTAGTCCCAGGAGCGACCCGTGCACGTGTGCGTGTCCGTGTCGCAGTTGGCCGAGGAACCTGCGATCTGCAACATGACCTTGTTCGCAAGGTCGAAGAAGACGAGAGTGCCGTCCCCGGGCGCGATGTCGAGATCGCTGCCGTTGTTCGGAGCGCAGTGGACGTGGAACGTGTGCAGTGTCGGGCTCGGGGCCGTCACGGCCCAGACAGGATCGGAGGCGGTCCCGTAGCAGGTCGCGAACGAATACTTGCCGACACCGCCGCTCGTCGAACCCTTGAAGCGGATCGACGGGTTCGACGACTGGTCGTTCCAGAAGCTGATCAATTCGGCGGACCGAGGGTCGACCGGAGCTGCGCGAACGTTGTTCTCCCAATACGAGATGACTTTCGGGTAGACGGCTATGCCGCGAACCACCCAGCCCTTTGCGACCTTAGGCGGGGGTGGTCGCAGTGCCTCAGCACTCTTCGACGTCGGGCTCGCAGACGCTATCGGCGCCACCGCAGCGACGATCAGCCCGAGGAGCACGACACGATGCGCAGGGAGTCTTCGCATCACCTCGTGACCTCGACACCGACGGACCTGCAGGATTGGAGGAGGCCCGTGTATTTGACCTGCTTGAGGCGCGTCGTCGCGAGGACGCACGACTCGGCCCGTCCGCGCTTGAACACCGCAGATCCTCTGATCTTCGAAGCGATCGTCCACTGCTGGGACCCACCGGAGCAGAGCGCCGCCTGCGGGAGCGTGCCCTCCGCATACGCGCCGGTTGCGGTCTGGAGCACGGCTACACGCAGACGAACGCGTTGCCGACTCGTGCACCTGACCAGGCCCGTGACGGCGATGACCTTGCCGCCGGCCTTGGCCTGGGCCGTCCGACCGATGGTGACCTGGAGCGAGGCCGCGGACGACGCCGCCGGTCCGGCCAGGACAGCCGCAGCGAGTACGACCGCCAAGAAGCCGAGAGCAAGGCTCGGGCGTGCAGGCCGCCTCACGTGCCCTCCGCTAACGAACTCGTTCCGAGCGAAGGATCGGCAGCGGCAGCCGAAAGACGGGCTATCGCCTCTGCCGGCTGCGGCGCGCGCCCGCGGCTTCGCTTCGCTCCGGTGAGGATCGTGCCGATCAGGTTCGCATTCGTGCGACGGAGACACTCGGCGGCGTCGCTCACCGACTCGCGCCGGGTGACGCCGCGCTGGGCGACGAGGAGGGTCGCGTCCGCCGCCTTTGCCCAGGCCAGGGCCGCCGGGGAGCGGGTCAGGGGCGCGGCGTTCACCACCACCAGATCGGTGCCGCCGA
>DASSQE010000009.1:0-8827 GCA_035702645.1 Gaiellaceae bacterium | reverse complement strand
GACGTTCCCGTCACCGTCTTTCCAGACGACGAGGGCGTCGAGGACGCGGATGATGTCCGCCTCCTTCAGCTTCTCGAGCTCGGCCAGCGCCTCGCCCTTGAAGTTGGGGTTCTCGAACCCGAGGATCAGCATCTGCACGGGGCCGATCTTCAGCTCGCTCATCTCACTCCTTCCTCTCGGCAACGGCTCCTACATGCTCTGCAGGATCTTCGTCTTCTGGATCTCGAACTCGGCGTCGGTCAGCACGCCCTGGTCGCGCAGGGCGGCGAGGTCCTTGAGCTGCTCCATCGGATCCTTGGCCGGCGCAGCCGCCGGAGCGGGGGCGGCCTCCTGCGCGTACTGCTGCGACTCGAGCTCGGCGATCCGGGCCTCCTGTTCCTGCTCTCGCATCTGGCCCTCGGCGCGCTTCTTGCCGCCGTAGTAGGCGGCCCCGCCGACGACGGCGGCACGTGCCAGTGGACGTCTCCTCGCGAACATCGAAACCTCCCTTTCGAGTGGCGCCTCTCTGTGGAGAGAGCGTATCCACTTCGCGTGGAAGGGGAAGGTGTTTCACCCGGGTGATTCCTGCGCTCTGGTTGTGGAGAGCGCGCCGACGCGATATGTATTGCCGGCGCAAACGCTCTCGACGATAGGAGGCTGAGTGCTCGCTGCGAGTTATCCGTTCCTCGACGTCCTCTGGACGATGCTCATCTTCTTCGCGTGGGTGATCTGGTTCTGGCTCCTGATCACCGTCTTCGCGGACCTCTTCCGCCGCCACGACACCTCGGGTTTCGCGAAAGTGCTGTGGATCATCTTCGTGATCATCCTCCCGTTCCTCGGCGTCTTCATCTACCTCATCGCCGAGCACGAGGGCATGACGCAGCGCAACATCGAACGGGCCCAGGCGCAGCAGCAGCAGATGGACGCATATGTGAAATCCGTCGCGGGCTCAGGCGGCGGCGCGGCTTCCGAGATCGAGAAGGCGAAGGCCCTCCTCGACTCGGGTGCGATCACGCAGGCCGAGTTCGACTCGATGAAGGCGAAGGCGCTCGCCTCGTAGGACTCAGGGAGGGGGCCGCCGGATCGCGGCGGCCCCCGCCCACCACGCCATGTCCCAGGCGCAGGCAGACGGATACGGACAGGCGCCGAGCCGGCGCGACGTGCGTCCTCCGCTCCGCCCGGCCCGGCTCCTGCTCTCCCTCGTCGTCAACGCCGCAGCGGTGTTCATCGCCGCCGCCATCACCCCTGGGTTCGCGGTCGGCGACTTCTGGTCGGCGCTCTTCGTCGCCCTGATCATCGCGGCGCTGAACGCCCTCGTCGCCCCGCTCGTGGCCGCGATCCGGCTGCCGTACACGGTCGCGACCTCGTTCCTCCTCATCCTCGTCTTGGACGCGTTGCTCCTGCGCGCGGCGGACGCTCTCACCGAGAACGCGATTACGCTCGGAGGGTTCGGCTCGGGGATCCTCGCGGCCTTCGTCATATCCGCGGTCGCGATGGTGCTCGAGGTGATCGTCGGGACGAACGACGACGACGCCTTCATGCTCCGAGTCATCCAGCGGATCGCCCGCAAGTCGGGCGAACGGATCGAGACGGACGTCCCCGGCATCCTGTTCCTCGAGATCGACGGTCTCGCCAGGCCGGTGCTGCAACGCGCGATGCGCGACGGGAACGCACCGAACATGGCTCGCTGGCTCGCGGACGACTCGCACCGGTTCGTCGAGTGGGAGCCCGACCTCTCGTCGCAGACGGGCGCGAGCCAGGCAGGGATCCTCCTCGGCTCGAACGAGAACATCCCCGCCTTCCGCTGGGTGGAGAAGGAGACCGGGACGATGATGACCTGCTCCGCGCCCGGCGACTGCGCGGAGATCGAGCGCCGCCACGCAGGCGACGGACTGCTCCGGAACGGCGGCGCGAGCCGCGGGAATCTCCTCTCGGGCGAGGCCGACCACGTGATCCTCACGGTGAGCCGGATGGAGGCCGAGAAGGGCGCCAACCCCGGCTACCGCGCCTTCTTCTCGAACGCCTTCAACGTCACGCGGGTGCTCGTCCTCTTCTTCTGGGAGGTGATCCTGGAGTGGGTGGCGGCGCTCCGTGCGCGCCGACGCGACGTGCGTCCTCGCGGACACAGGGGCGGCATCTACCCGTTCATGCGCGCCGCGATGTGCATCGTCGTCCGCGACCTGATCGTGTTCGGCGTCCTCACCGACCTGATGAAGGGGCGGCCGGCGATCTACGCGACCTTCTCGAGCTACGACGAGGTCGCACATCACTCCGGCCTCGAGCGCGCGGACACGCTGGAGGCGCTCCGCAAGCTCGACCAGCAGTTCGGGCGCATCGAGCGCGCTTGCCGGTATGCGTCGCGGCCGTACCGCATCGTCGTCCTCTCCGACCACGGGCAGACGCAGGGCGCGACCTTCAAGCAGCGCAACGGCTATGGGCTCGACGATCTCGTCGAGCGCTCACTGGAGAGCGGAGAGGTCTCCGACTTCTCGGGGGGCGACGAGCAGAGCTCGATGGTCGGCCACGCGTTGACCGAGGCGACCGGCCGGACCGAGAAGGAGGCGAAGAAACGACCGAAGAACGACGTCTCCGATCGCCAGATCGTCGTGCTCGGGTCGGGCAACCTCGGCCTGGTCTACCTGATGGAGGAGAAGCGGAGGCTCACGCTCGAGGAGATCGACGACCGACATCCGCGGCTCATTCCGGCGCTGACCGAGCATCCGCACGTCGGTTGGGTGCTCGTGCGCTCGGAGCAGCACGGCCCGGTGGCGCTCGGCGCGCGGGGAGCCCACTACCTGACGCACGGACGCGTCGAGGGCGAGGATCCGCTTGCTCCGTTCTCGCCGAACGCGCCGCAGCACCTGCGGAGGACCGACGGCTTCGAGCACGTCGCCGACCTCATGGTCGGGAGCTTCTACGACCCCGACCTCGACGAGGGCTGCGCCTTCGAGGAGCTCATCTCGTTCCACGGCGGCATCGGCGGTCCGCAGACGAGACCCTTCGTTCTCTACCCGGCAGAGCTGCCGCTGCCGGAGGAACCGCTCGTCGGCGCGGCCTCCGTCCACGCCCTTCTCGGGGGCTGGCGCCGGCAGCTCCAGCGCGAGGGCGCGGAGCCTCTCGTCGCGCAGGACGAGGTCGAGCCGCACCCCGAAGCCCAGCTCGAGGGATAGCGCGCGCCTCCGGCGGCTCGCGCCGGTCGTGACGGACTCGGCATGAAGCCGTGTCCCACGCGTGACGGTTGCGGACGTAGCGTGGTCGCATGCCCGGCACACAGACGACGGCTCGCTCGAAGGGATCGACGGATCCCGTCCCCAGCGGGAGCCCGGCGAAAGCCAACGGCGCGAAGGGAGACGGCGGCAGGGCGAAGGCCCCGAAGGTCGCAACCCCGTGGGGGGCGGCGATCGTCGTCGACGAGGTCTCTGTCCCCCAGCGCGTCGGGGACAGACGGTTCGCGGTCGTGACGCAGCTCCTCGAGACGCGCGAGGGCGAGCGGCTCGTCCGCTTCGCGTACACGACCGACGGGTCCGCGCGGCGCGGGCCCGTGACGATGCGGGCGCGCGATCTCGAGCGACTGCGGGCGGCGCTCGAGCGTGCGCCCGTTCTCGGCGAGGTGCTCAGACTGTGACGACCCTCGACGAAGTTCGGCGTCGACGCACGCAACCGAGCGAGGGCGTCTACCCGCCTTCCGGAGCCTCTAGGTGACGTCCTCGACGAGGGCGCCGGCGCGATCGGCGCCGACCCCGAGCGTCCGTTCGGCTGCCGCATCGACCAGCGCGGCGAGCAGGAGTCCTCCGTCCGCCGAGCCGAGCAGGGGATCGACTGCGTGCTCGGGGTGAGGCATGAGGCCCATCACGTTGCCGGCCTCGTTGACCACTCCCGCAACGTTGCCGAGCGACCCGTTCACGTCCTCCGTGTAGCGCAGGACGATCTGACCGCGGGCGGCGAGCTGGACGAACGTGCCTTCGTCGACGTACCACGCGCCCTCCCCGTGCTTCACCGGGATCACGAGCTCCTGGTCGATCTCGCAGCGGCTCATGAAGAGGCTGTCCGTGCTCTCGACGCGGACTGCGACGTCGCGGCAGACGAACTCGAGCTGGTGGTTGGGGCGGAGAGCCCCCGGAAGAAGACGTGCCTCGCAGAGGATCTGGAAGCCGTTGCAGATCCCGAGCACAGGGCCACCATCCGCGGCGAACCGTCGAATCGCAGGCATCACGAGCGCCTGGCTCGCGATCGCGCCGCTCCGCAGGTAGTCGCCGTAGGAGAAGCCCCCGGGCAGGATCACCGCACCGGTCTCCTCGGGAAGCTGCAGCGCCCCGTGCCAAACGGTGGCGGCCTCAGCGCCGAGGGCGCCGAGCGCCCACGCGGCATCCCGGTCGTCGTTCGAGCCCGGGAACTGAATCACCGCGACGATCGGCCTCTCGTTCATCACTCCGCGAGTCGAACGTCGAAGCTCTCGATCAGCGGGTTCGCGAGGAGGGTGTCGCACATGAGCGCGATCTGGTTGCGCGCGTCATCCTCGTCCTTTGCCTCCACTTCGAGATCGATCACGCGCCCGACGCGGACTGCCTCCACGGGGAAGCCGAGCTTCTCCAGCGACGACTGCACCGCCTGGCCCTGGGGGTCGAGAATCCCCTGCTTTGGGCGCACCAGCACCGTCGCCCGCACGAGCTTCGACCCGTTGCCGCGCGCCTCGCTCATGGGCCGGCCTCCGTGAGCCGAAGGCGAGCGTCGCTCATCCGAGCACCACCATCGGGTCGGCGAGATACCGCTCGAACGGGATGGCGGTGATCAGCTCGAACGCTTCGGCATAGCGCGCGCGCGTCCCGGCGACGACGTCTTCCGGAAGCTCCGGCCCGGGCTCGGTCTTGTCCCAGCCCGTCTCCTCGCACCAGTCGCGAACGAACTGCTTGTCGAACGACGGCTGCGGCCCGCCCGGCTCGTAGCCGTCCGCGGGCCAGAACCGAGACGAGTCCGGAGTGAGCGCCTCGTCGCCGAGCACGAGCGTGCCGCCGAGCCCCGTGCCGAGCTCGAACTTCGTGTCCGCGACGATGATCCCGCGCGACTCCGCGTGCTCCTGCGCGAACCGGTAGAGGGCGAGCGATGCCGCCTTCGCGTCTTCGTACAGCTCTTCCCCGCAGAGCTCCGCGGCCCGCTCCTCGTCGATGTTCTCGTCGTGCCCCTCGACCGCTTTCGTCGCCGGGGTGAAGATCGGCTCGGGGAGTCGCTCCGACTCCCGAAGACCCTCAGGCAGGCCGTGACCGCACACGGCCCCCGTCTCCCGGTAGTCCTTCCATCCGGAGCCTGCGAGATACCCACGTACGACGCACTCGATCGGGAGCATGTCGAGCTTCCGGCAGACCATCGAGCGGCCGTCCGGCTGCAGCTCGACCAGGTGGTTCGGGACGATGTGCCGCGTCCGCGAGAACCAGTACGCCGACACGCCCGTGAGCACGCGGCCCTTGTCGGGCACGGGTGTCGGAAGGACGACGTCGAAGGTCGAGATCCGATCGCTCGCGACCAGCAGCAGGCGGTCGCCGTCGAGCGCGTAGATGTCGCGCACCTTCCCGCTCGCGACATGGACGGCTTCACGCACGGACTTCCTCCTTTTCGGCGGCGAGGTCGCGCAGGCGGCCCATGACGACGTCCGCGTGTCGCGTGAACGATCGGAGGTCGAAGACGTCGTCGAGATCGACGCGCTGGGCGAGCTCTCCATCGGCGCGCACGAGCCCGCGGAAGTCGAGCCCCTCGTCCCAAGCGCGCATCGCGTGCCGCTGCACCGCCCGGTAGGCGGTCTCCCGCTCCCAGCCGGACTCCACGAGCGCGAGGAGGAGGCGCTGGCTGAAGAAGAGCCCGCCCGTCGTCTCCAGGTTGGCCCGCATCCGCTCCGGCCGGACGACGAGACCGTCCACGAGCCACGTGAAGCGGTCGAGCATGTAGTCGAGGGCTAGGAACGCGTCCGGAAGCACGATGCGCTCGGCCGACGAGTGCGAGATGTCGCGCTCGTGCCAGAGCGCGACGTTCTCGAGCCCGACCGTCGCGAACCCGCGGACGACGCGCGCGAGCCCGCAGATGCGCTCGGAGACGATCGGGTTCCGCTTGTGCGGCATCGCCGACGAGCCCTTCTGGCCGCGCGCGAACGGCTCCTCGACCTCCCTCACCTCGGTCCGCGCGAGATGGCGGATCTCGAGCGCGAACCGGTCGAGCGAGGATCCGAGCAACGCAAGCGCCGAGAGGAGCTCGGCATGACGGTCGCGCTGCAGGATCTGCGTCGAGCTCGGCGCCGGCTCGAGCCCGAGCGACTCGCACGCGATGCGCTCGACCTCGGGGCCCGTCGCGGAGTAGGTACCGACCGCGCCCGAGAGCTTCCCGACGCGTAGACCGCCGAGCGCGTGCTCGATCCGCTCTCTGTCGCGGGCGATCTGGAACGCCCAGCCGGCCAGCTTCAGGCCGAAGGTGGTCGGTTCCGCGTGGATCCCGTGAGTGCGCCCGATCGTGAGCGTCCCGGCGTGCTCCTCGGCTCGCCGAGCGACGACGGCGAAAGCCCCGTCGATCCCCTCGAGGACGAGGTGGCCGGCCGCCTTCACGGCGAGCGCGAGCGCCGTGTCGACGACGTCCGAGGAGGTGAGGCCGTAGTGGAGCCAGCGGCCGTCGGAGCCGAGCTGCTCGGAGACGGCATCGACGAACGCGGCGAGATCGTGGTTCGTCTGTCGCTCGAGCTCGGCGACGCGAGCCGGGCTCGGAACACGCGCTCGCGATCGGATCTCGTCGGCGGCAGGCCGCGGAACCGTCCCGACTCGTGCCCAGGCATCGACCGCCGCGAGCTCGACGGCGAGCCACCGTCCGAGTGTCGCCTCCTCCGACCAGATGCGCGCCATCGCTGGCCGGGAGTAGCGTGGAATCACCAAAGCGATTCTAGTCGCCGCGGTCCCGACCGCCGGTGGGATGCGCGCCGTCCCAGGTCATGGATTCATGCGTCTCGGTCCGGACGACGACGCGGAAGCCGAGCCGCTCGTAGAGGACACGCGCTCGCTCGTCGACGTGGAGGACTTCCAGGGTGAGCGCGCTCCACCGCCGGGAAAGATGCCTCCACGCCGACGTGATCGCCCTCGGCCGCTTCCGACAGAAGTCCGGCGCAGCCGCACGGGTACAATGAACGGCGTGGTAGCCCTCCGAAATACCTGCAAATTGCATAGAAAACTCCACTCGCCGATCCATCCGACCCCCGTCCTAGCATCCGACGTCCGCTCGCTCGACGCTCGTCGTTCCCCGGGCGGTAGGTCGTGACGTCGGACTCGGCTCGGGAGGCAGCGATGGCAACCACGGAGCAGGCACAGGTCGGCGAGACGGTCCCCGCGACCGCGTCGGAGATCGTGAACACCGTTGTGGACGAGGGGGCGAGCGTCGCTCCACCCCGCTACTTCACGGTCCCCGGCCGCGACCCGTTCGAGGAGATCGAATGGGAGCTCCGCGACGCCCACATCCCCGGCAAGGACGGCCCCGCCTTCGAGCAGAAGGAGGTCGAGTTCCCGAAGTTCTGGTCGCAGACCGCGACGAACATCGTCGCCCAGAAGTACTTCCGCGGACGCATGGCCTCGCCCGAGCGCGAACGCTCCGTCAAGCAGATGATCGGCCGCATCGTCGACACGATCGGCGGCTGGGGCCGCGAGGGCGGCTACTTCTCGACCGACGACGAGGCCGACACGTTCGAGGCTGAGCTGAAGGCGATCCTCGTCAACCAGTACGCCTCCTTCAACTCGCCCGTGTGGTTCAACGTCGGGTTCGAGAAGCGCCCGCAATGCAGCGCGTGTTTCATCCTCTCGATCGACGACTCGATGGAGTCGATCCTCGACTGGATCCGGCGCGAGGGCATCATCTTCCGCGGAGGCTCCGGCTCCGGCGTGAACCTCTCCCGCCTCCGCTCCTCGAAAGAGCAGCTGTCCAAGGGCGGCTACGCCTCCGGGCCCGTCTCCTTCATGTGCGGCGCCGACGCGTCCGCCGGCACGATCAAGTCCGGCGGCAAGACGCGGCGCGCGGCGAAGATGGTCGTCCTCGACGTCGATCATCCGGACGTCGAGGAGTTCATCTGGTGCAAGGCCAAGGAGGAGCGCAAGGCGCGCGTCCTCGAGGCGGCCGGCTACGACATGACGCTCGACTCGCCCGACTGGGCTTCGATCCAGTACCAGAACGCGAACAACTCGGTCCGCGTCACGGACGCGTTCATGGAGTCCGTGATCGAGGGCAAGGAGTGGAACCTGACCGCGCGCACCGACGGCACGGTCGTCGAGACGACGGACGCCCGCGACCTGCTCCGCCAGATGGCCGAAGCAGCATGGGAGTGCGCCGATCCGGGCCTCCAGTACGACACGACGATCAACAACTGGCACACGCTCCCGAACACGAGCCGCATCAACGCCTCGAACCCGTGCTCGGAGTACATGTCCATCGACGACAGTGCGTGCAACCTCGCCTCGCTCAACCTCATGCGGTTCCGGCGCGAGGACGGAGAGCTCGACGTCGAGAAGCTCGAGCACGCGGTCGACGTCGTCTTCCTCGCCCAGGAGATCGCGGTCGGCTACTCGTCCTACCCGACGCCCGAGATCGAGCGGAACGCGAAGGCGTACCGCCAGCTCGGCCTCGGCTACGCGAACCTCGGCGCGCTCCTCATGGCGCGCGGGCTCCCGTACGACTCGGACGAGGGCCGCGCGTACGCAGCCGCGATCACGGCGCTCATGACCGGTCGCGCCTACCGCAAGTCGGCCGAGGTCGCGAAGCGCATGGGGCCGTTCGAGGGCTACCAGCCGAACGCGGCCGCAATGACCGGCGTCATCGCGAAGCATCGCGCGGCGGT
>DASSQE010000008.1:0-5812 GCA_035702645.1 Gaiellaceae bacterium | reverse complement strand
TCGCCCAGAGCGTGTCGTCCTGGTCGTACTTCGCGCCGACCCTCGTCCCCAGCGGAATGAGCACCGCCGCTGCGACGACCGCCCCGCACACGAGCCAGGTCCAGCGCCTGTGCGTGACCTCCACGGCGGGACAGTAGCCGGGTCGCCCGACGCAGCCACGCCGCTCTCGTGGCGCTGCTGCCGCCGAAACGCCGCTACATACTGAAATACGTGGCCTCGCCGCGAGACGGCTGACCGGTCGCTGCTGCTCGACCGTCTACCATCGCCGTCCGTGACGACCGTCCTCTTCGTCGGCGCTGGGCGCCATCAGCGCCGTGCGATCGAACGGGTTCGCGAGCGCGGAGCCCGTGTCGTCGCGGTCGACCGGAACGAGCGCGCTCCCGGCCTGCTCGCGGCCGACGTCGGCGAGGTCGTCGACTTCACGGACGTCCGCGCCGTCACCGCCGTCGGACGAGCGCACGACGTCGACGGGGTCATGACCGTTTCCGCGGACCGCGCGGTGCCGGTCGTCGCGGCCGTCGCCGAGACGCTCGGGCTTCCGGGAATCGGCACGGACACCGCACTCCGGATGACGCACAAGCTCGCCATGCGGAACGCCCTCACGGCGGCGGGGCTGCCGCAGCCCGCGTTCGCCACCCTGCGCTTGGCGGGCGACATCGCCGCCGCGCTCGAGACGGTGAACATGCCAGCGGTCCTCAAGCCGGTCGACTCCGGCGGCCAGCGCGGCGTCTTCCGGATCGAGACGGCAGACCAGCTCGCGCGCGATCTCGGCGAGGCGCTCGCCGAATCCGAGAGCGGCGCGGCGATGCTCGAGGAGTTCGTGGACGGGACCGAGCTGAACGGGATCGTCGTCGCACGCGGCGGAGAGCCGTCGCTCGTCACTCTCTCCGACCGGCTCCGGCCGCCGGGCATCGGATTCGGCGTCGGCTGGATCCACGTGTACCCGCCTTCGATCGCCGACGGGCAGCTACAGGACGCGGGGGAGATCGCGTGCGAGGCGGTGCGCGCGCTCGGGCTCCGCGACGGGATCGCATTCCCACAGCTCATCGCGGGCGGCGACGATCGCGTGGTCGTCGTGGAGGTCGCGGCTCGCATCCCCGGTGGACAGATGGCCGATCTCGTTCGGCACGCGGTCGGCGTGGACCTAGTCGAGGTGGCGGTGCGGCAGGCACTCGGCGAGCCCGTCCCCGACGACGTCGCCCTCCCCCGTTTCTCGCAGCCGCTCGCGATCCGGTTCCTGACCGCCGAGCCCGGGCCGCTCCCGACGGGGCGCGTCGTCCGGATCGGCGACCTCGGCCCGGTGCTCGACGCCGACGGCGTCGTCCAGGCGGAGAGCTACCTCGAGCCCGGCGAGACGATCCGTCCCGTCCGCCGCGACGGCGATCGCCGCGGATACGTCATCGCAGTCGCGGACAGCGGCCCGGAGGCGCTGCAGCGGGCCGAGGCGGCCTCAGCCCTGCTCGAGGTCGAGGTCGCGTCGTGAGCTGCTCCTTCGACCTCGAGCACTACCGCGAGCTGCTCGAAGCGGCACGATCGGGCGGCTATCGCTTCGTGCCGTTCGACGAGCTGCCGTCGCCGGGCGCGCTCTTCCTCCGGCACGACGTCGACCTCTCACTCGAAGCGGCGCTGGCCATGGCCGAGGTCGAGGCCGAGCTCGGAGCGACGGCAACCTACTTCTTGATGACGGAGTCGGTCTTCTACAACCTCGCCTCGAGCGAGGGAGAGGCCGCGATCGAGCGGCTGCGCGCGCTCGGGCAGTGCGTCGGCCTGCATGCCGTGTACCCGCACGTCGCGCTGGACGACCGCTTCGACCCGGTCGTCGCCTGGCACAACCCGAGCCGCGAGTACATGTCGGCACCGATCGACGGTGCGGTGAATCCGTACGCGGACCCGCACTTCTCGCCCGAGACGTACCGGTCCGACTCGAACCAGCGCTGGCGGTCAGGGTGCCCGCACACGGAGCTCCGCGGCGGCGCCTTCCCATGGCTCCAGCTCCTCGTCCATCCGGAGATCTGGGTGTATCCCGGCGAGACGATGGGCGAGACGATGCGCGCGATGCTCGCGGCCGAAGGCGCGCGGCGTCTCGAGCAGCTCGCCGCGGACGGGATCGACCTCGAGTAGGCGCGGCGGGTGGCTCTCCGACCGATCACCGTCCTCGTGAGCGCGTGTGGCGCGCCGGGCACCGCCGCGCTCGTGCGGGCGCTTCGCGCGAACGGAGAACGGGACCTTCGGGTGGTCGGAACCGACATGTCCGAGCGGGCGGTGGGCCGTCTGCTGTGCGACGGATTCCACCTCGTCCCGCCGGGTGGCGACGACGGCTTCGTCGATGCGATTCAGGACGTCTGCGAGCGCGAGGAGGTGGACGTCGTCCTCCCGCAGTCGTCGTACGACCTCGAGGGTCTGGCGGCCCGCCGCGAGGCCTTGGCCGACGTCGCCGTCCTCGTCTCCGGCCCGGAGACGATCCGGCTCTCGAACGACAAGGCCGCGTGCTACGCCGAGCTGCACCGGCTCGGTGTCCCGGCGCCGCAGTTCGTGCGCGTCCAGGGAGCGAAGGGCGTCGAGGACGCGGCGCTCGAGCTCGGCTATCCGGAGACGCCCGTGTGTTTCAAGCCCGTGATCTCGTCGGGATCGCGCGGCTATCGCGTCCTCGACGCGACTATCGACCGCGCGCACCAGCTCCTCAACGAGCGGCCGGGCTCGGTATCGATGCGGCTCGAGGAGGCGCTCGAGCTGCTCCCCGCCGAGGGCGGACCCGAGCTCCTCGTCATGGAGCTGGCGACAGGGGGAGAGCGCACGATCGACGGGATCGGCGACGGCTCGCGGGTCGTCCTCGGGCATCCGAAGACGCGGGAGTCGATGCGCGCCGGGCTCGCGATGTACTTCGTCACACTGGAGGACCCGGCGCTGATGGAGCTGGCCGACCGCGTCGTGTCCGGGCTAGGCATCGAGCACTTCTTCAACATCCAGCTGGTCGGCGACCTGGTGATCGAGGTGAACCCGCGGATCTCGACGATCGTCTACCAGGAAGACCTCAACCTGCCGTACCTGGGCGTGAAGCGGGCGCTCGGCGAGATCGACGACGACGAGCTGGGGGAGCTGGCCGCACGGGTCAGGCCCGGGCGGACGGCGCTGCGCTTCTTCGACCAAGTGGAGTGGGATGCATGACCGGGGGCGGCGGCAGCGGCGGCACCGCGAGCGTTCCGTCCCTAGCCCCCACCCACCCGGGGATCGGGCACGACGCTACCTCCGAGCCGCTCGCGCAGGCCACACACGAGAGCGCCGAGAGACGAAAACTTCGTGTCCGACGCTGACATAGACCCGTCATCCGCGCGGGTCACGCGAGGCCGACCCCTCCGCGTCGTCCACTGCCCCGTCAACACCGCGGGCATCCCGTGGACGAACGTGCAGGCACTGCGACGCCGCGGTGTCGACGCGCGGCTCGTCGTCTTCAACCGCTACCGGCTCCACCCGGAGGCGGACCTCTCGCTCGAGCGTGGCGGCGGCTTCGCGCACCGCCAGCTCACCCAGTGGCGAGCGCTCCTCCGCCTCCTCCCGAAGACCGACGTCTTCCACTTCTACTTCGGCCTCACGCTCGTTCCGCAATCCGTGCAGTTCCACCTCCTGCGCACGTTCGGGAAGGGGTCCGTGATGCACTTCCTCGGGTCGGACATCCGCGGCAAGCCGCCGGAGCAGCTCGCGTTCGCGCGCAAGGCCGGCGCGCAGGTCGTCGGCTCCTACGACGCGATCCGTTGGGTCCCCGAAGCAGAAGTCATCCCGCCCGGCATCGACGTCGGCGCGATCGAGCCTTCGCCCCCGACCGACCGCGCCCGGCCGGTCATCGTCCACGCGCCCTCCTCCAGACGGCGGAAGGGCACGGAGCACGTCATCGCCGCCTGCGAGGCCCTCGACGCGGAGCTCGTCCTCGTCGAGGGCCTCCATCACGCCGAGGCGTTCGAGCGCTACCGCGACGCCGACATCGTGGTCGACCAGCTGAACGCGGGCTGGTACGGCGTCTTCGCAATCGAGTGCCTGGCGCTCGGGAAGCCGGTCGTCACGTTCCTGCACGAGGAAGCAGTGCGGCGCACAGAGGAGGCCTTCGGCACCCGAGTGCCGATCGTGCGTGCGTCGAAGGACGATCTCCGGGCTCGCCTCGAGCCCCTCGTCACGTCGGCCGCGGAGCGCCGCCGGATCGGAGAGGAGTCGCGCGCCTACGCCGAGCGCGTCCACGACCTGGGGAGCGTCGGCGACCGCCTTCTCGACCTCTACTCTCGCCTCGAGTGAACGCCGACAGTCGACGCGCATCGCCGGCCACGCCGACCTCCAGCGGCCGATGACCGCGCTCGGCGGCCAGCTCAAGCGCCTGGGCAGGCACTCCGTGATCTACGGGCTCGGTGGGCTCGTGTCGCGGATCCTCGCCGTTTTCCTGCTCCCCCTCTACACGCGCTACCTGAACCCGTCCGACTACGGCGAGGTCGAGACGCTCATCGCGCTCACCACCGTCCTCGGGATCCTCCTGCAGATGGGGATCGGGAGTGCCTTCTTCCGCTTCTACTTCGACTCGCCCGACCCGGCCGCCCGGCGCCTGGTGCTCCGCACGTCGTTCTGGTTCACGATGGGGATGGCGACGCTCGGCCTCCTCGGCGGGCTCGCCGCCTCGCCCGGAATCTCCGAGTGGCTCTTCGGCTCGACGTCGGAGACGGAGCTCGTCGCCGCCTCCTTCGTCGGCCTCTGGGCCGGGATGAACTACGCGCAGGTGACGGCCCTCTTCCGCGTGGAGGAGCGCTCGGTCGCATTCGTCACCGCCAGCGTCGCGAACATCCTCCTCACCGTCGGCGCGACGCTCGTCCTCGTCGTCGCGCTCACGGCGGGCCCGATCGGTGTGATCGTCGGCAACTTCACCGGCACGCTGATCGTCTACTTCGCGCTCGTCGCCTATCGACGCGAGCAGCTGGGTCTCCAGTTCGACCGCCACCTGCTGCGCCGGATGAACCGCTTCGGGCTCCCGCTCGTCCCGAGTGCGGTGTTCCTGTGGGTGATCAATTTCGCCGACCGCTTCTTCCTCGTGAAGCTCACGAACACCCACGAGGTCGGGCTCTACTCGGTCGGTGTCCGGATCGCGTCCGCGATGGCGCTCCTACTGACCGCGTTCCGCGCCGCGTGGCCGGCGTTCGCGTACTCGATCGACGACGAGCGCGAGGCGAAGCGCACGTATGCCTTCGTCCTCACCTACCTCGTGCTGATCTCGAGCTGGGTCGCGACGGCACTCGCGCTCCTCTCGCCGTGGATCGTCGCCTGGATCGCCGCGCCGGCGTTCGAGAGCGCCTCCCGCGTCGTCGGCCCGCTCGCCTTCGCCGTGGTGCCGTTCGCCGCCTACGTCGTCGTCGCGATCGGTGTCGGCCGCTCGCGGAGGACCCAGTTCAACTGGGTCGTGACCGGCGCTGCAGCCGCCGTGAACACCGCGCTCAACCTGATTCTGATCCCGCCCTACGGGATGATGGGAGCGGCGATCGCCACCGTCGCCGCCTACTTCACGATCTTCGTCGGGATGGCCTGGTGGGCGCAGCGCATCTACCCGGTGCCTTACCAGTGGCGCCGCGTCGTGACCGCGTCGCTGACCGCCGTCGTGCTCGTCGTCGTGGGCAAGCTCGTCGGCGGCGGGCTCCCCGTCGCGTTCCTGCTCGCAGCGATCTACCCGCTGGCGCTCGCCCCGCTCGGCTTCTACCTCCCGTCCGAGCGGAGGGCGATCGGCGCGCGACTGCGACTCGCGCGCTGACCCGCTCATACTCCACGCCGCCGGGCGAGGGTCGGCTCT
>DASSQE010000007.1:0-11988 GCA_035702645.1 Gaiellaceae bacterium | reverse complement strand
ACTCGTGCTCGACCGCGACGTCCTCCGAGACGAGCTCGGCAAGCGAACGCTCGACGTCGAGGTTGAGGATCACGCGGCCCGGCGTGGTCAGGATCAGCTCGCCGCGGTGCCGGTACTCGATCGGCTGCTGGAGCCCGACCTGCGCGGACTCGAGCGCGAGCTCGACCTCCTCCTCCGTCCGGAAGCGCCTCGGCGCCGGGTCGAAGTCGGACGCCTGCTTCGAATTGAGGTCGTCGGCCGAGTACGTCAGGTAGTAGAGCCCGAGCACCATGTCCTGGGTCGGCGTCGCGAGCGGCTGCCCGTGCGCCGGCGAGAGGATGTTGTTCGAGGACAGCATCAGGATCCGCGCCTCGGCCTGCGCCTCCGCCGACAGCGGCAGGTGGACCGCCATCTGGTCGCCGTCGAAGTCGGCGTTGAACGCGTGGCAGACGAGCGGGTGCACCTGGATCGCCTTGCCCTCGACGAGGATCGGCTCGAACGCCTGGATGCCGAGGCGGTGCAGCGTCGGCGCCCGGTTCAGGAGCACCGGATGCTCGGCGATGACCTCCTCGAGGACGTCCCAGACCTCCGGGATCATCGACTCGACCATCTTCTTCGCGGCCTTGATGTTCTGGACCGCCTTCCGCTCGACGAGCCGGCTCATGATGAACGGCTTGAAGAGCTCGAGGGCCATCAGCTTCGGCAGGCCGCACTGGTGCAGCTTCAGGTTCGGCCCGGCGACGATCACCGAGCGCCCCGAGTAGTCGACGCGCTTGCCGAGCAGGTTCTGGCGGAACCGGCCCTGCTTGCCCTTGAGCATGTCGGAGAGCGACTTGAGCGGCCGGTTGCCCGGCCCAGTCACCGCCCGGCCGCGGCGCCCGTTGTCGAAGAGCGCATCGACCGCCTCCTGCAGCATCCGCTTCTCGTTGTTGACGATGATCTCGGGCGCCCCGAGGTCGAGCAGCCGCTTGAGGCGGTTGTTGCGGTTGATCACGCGCCGGTAGAGGTCGTTCAGGTCGGAGGTGGCGAACCGGCCGCCGTCCAGCTGCACCATCGGGCGCAGCTCCGGCGGGATCACCGGCACCGCCTCGAGGATCATCCACTCCGGCCGGTTCTCGCTCGTGATGAACGCGTTCACGACCTTCAGCCGCTTGATCGCGCGCTGCTGCTTCTGGCCCTTCGACGTCTTGATCGTGTCGCGGAGCGTGCGTGACTCGTCGTCGAGGTCGAGGTCGCGGAGGAGATCGCGAACCGCCTCGGCGCCCATGCCGCCGCGGAAGTAGATGCCGAAACCGTACGGCGATCCGAAGCGGTCCTTCAGCTCGCGGAAGATCTGCTCGTCGCCGACGATCATCTTCGGCTCGAGCTCCTTGAACAGGATCCACGTCTGCTCGAGACGGCGGACCGCGTCGACCGCCGCCTCGCGCGTGTCCTCGCGGCGCACCTCCATGTCGCCGACCATCTCGCGCACCTTCAGCGCCCACTGCCCGACCGCGTCGAGGTCCTCCTTGCGGGTGCCCTCGACGAGGCACAGGTCGTAGGCGAGCTCGCGGATCGCCACCGCGTCCGCGTCGGGGTCGACTGCTGCGAGCACGTCGGCGAGCAGACCGTTCCCGGCCTCGCGCGCGCGCTCGAGGTTCTTGCGATCGACGTCCGCGACGAGTGCTGCATCTTCCTCGGCGAGCTCCGCACCCTGCAGCAGCGCGTCCTGGAGACGCTTCATGTGCTTCGTCACGGCGCCCTTCTTCGACCCCGAGGACTTCTCGAGCTCCGCCCGGAGCGGGGCCAGAGCAGCCTCGATCTGCAGAGCAGCCGCTGCGACCGACTCGACCTCACGGGGGGCGAGCCGACGGTCGTCGCGGGTCGCCGTCTGGCGCACCAGCTCGCGAACCCGGCGCGGGTCCTCGCTCGCGATCTTCTTCGCGAGAGAGACGAACACGCCGCCGCCCATCGTCCGGATGTCCTCCACCGGGGGCAGCCCCTGCTCTTCGGCCCAGTTCGAGAGCCCACGGACCCAGAAGTCGTCGTCCTCGTCGAAGTTGCGCTCCTTGCCCGCCGCGAAGAAGTCGCGCCTGCGGGCGAGCCGGTCGTCCAGGGCAGAGAGCGCCTCGTCGCGGTCGAGGTAGATCCGCTCCGTCTCGCCGGCGACCTTGTCCTCGAGGTCGGCGAGATCCTCCTGCCGCTTCTCGCGGTCGACCTGAGTGACGATCGAGGCAGCGAAGTAGAGCACCTTCTCCAGCTCGCGCGGAGCGATGTCGAGGAGATAGCCGATCCGGCTCGGCACGCCCTTGAAGAACCAGATGTGCGAGACGGGCGCAGCGAGGTCGATGTGACCCATGCGCTCGCGCCGGACCTTCTGCCGCGTCACCTCGACGCCGCAGCGCTCGCAGATGATGCCCTTGTAGCGGACGCGCTTGTACTTCCCGCAGTAGCACTCCCAGTCCTTGGTCGGACCGAAGATGCGCTCGCAGAAGAGCCCGTCGCGCTCGGGCTTCAGGGTCCGGTAGTTGATGGTCTCCGGCTTGGTGACCTCGCCGGACGACCAGTCGCGGATCTGCTTGCTCGAGGCAAGGCCGATCCTGATCGCGTCGAAATCGTTGATGTCGATCACGTGTGCTTGCGCCTCTTTCCTCTGGTCGTAGCGGTCTCTCGTCCTAGTCCTCGATCTCCACGTCCGCGAGCTCCTCGACCTCGCCGACCGGTGGGCTGGCGTCGTCGACGTCGCCGAGCTCCTCGTCGGCAGCGACCGCGAGCTCACCCTCCTCGTCGCCCCGCTCGCCGCCCTCCTCGAGCTCCTCCGCGGTCGGCTGCCTCGCTGCCGCGCGGAGCGAGCCGGGCGAGAGGTCGATGCCGAGCTCCTCCGCCGCGCGGAGCAGCTCGTCGTCCTCCTCGCGGACCTCCACCTCGCGGCCCTCGTCCGAGAGCACCTGGACGTCGAGGGCGAGCGACTGCATCTCCTTGAGGAGCACCTTGAAGGACTCGGGGATCGACGGCTCGGCGATGTTCTCGCCCTTGACGATCGCCTCGTACGCCTTGACGCGGCCGATCGTGTCGTCGGACTTGATCGTGAGCATCTCCTGCAGCGTGTACGCGGAGCCGTACGCCTCGAGCGCCCAGACCTCCATCTCGCCGAAGCGCTGGCCCCCGAACTGCGCCTTGCCCCCGAGCGGCTGCTGGGTGACGAGCGAGTACGGGCCCGTCGAGCGCGCGTGGATCTTGTCGTCCACGAGGTGCAGGAGCTTCAGGATGTACATGAAGCCGACCGTGACCTCTTGGGCGAACGGCTCTCCGGACTTGCCGTCGTACAGCGTGACCTTGCCCGAGCAGCGGGCGCCGAGCCGAGCCGACGCATCCACGTCCATGTGGATCCCGTTCTCGGACTGCGCCCATGAGACGAGTGCCTCGTCGACGTCCTCCTCGGTGGCGCCGTCGAAGACCGCTGTCGCGATGCTGCGCGGATCGGGCGCGTTGATCGGTGCCCGCGGGTTCACGTGACCCCCCTCGGGGAACACGCCGTGCGCCGCGGCCCACCCGAGATGCGTCTCGAGGATCTGGCCGATGTTCATCCGGCTCGGGACGCCGAGCGGGTTGAGGACGACGTCCACGGGACGGCCGTCCTCGAGGAACGGCATGTCCTCGTCGGGGACGATCTTCGAGATGACGCCCTTGTTCCCGTGGCGCCCAGCGAGCTTGTCGCCCTCGGCGATCTTGCGCTTCTTGGCCACGTAGACGCGAACGAGCTCGTTCACGCCCGGCGGCAGGTCGTCGCCAGCGTCGCGCGAGAACGTCTTGACGCCGATCACCTTCCCGCCCTCGCCGTTCGGCACCTTGAGGGACGTGTCGCGGACCTCGCGCGCCTTCTCCTTGAAGATCGCGCGGATCAGCTTCTCCTCCGCGGTGAGCTCGGTCTCGCCCTTCGGCGTGACCTTCCCGACGAGGAGATGACCGGCATCGACGTCGGCGCCGATGCGGACGACGCCGCGCTCGTCGAGGTTCGCGAGCGACTCCTCCGAGCGATTGGGGATGTCGCGGGTGATCTCCTCGTCGCCGAGTTTCGTCGAGCGAGCGTCGATCTCGTACTCGTGGATGTGGATCGAGCTGAGCACGTCGTCCTTGACGAGGCGCTCGGAGATGACGATTGCGTCCTCGAAGTTGAAGCCCTCCCACGGCATGAACGCCACGAGCAGGTTCGCCCCGAGGGCGAGCTCGCCGCCGTCGGTCGAGCTCCCGTCCGCGAGCACCTCGCCCTTCTTCACCCGGTCACCGAGCCGCACGACCGGCTTCTGGTGGATCAACGTGCCCTGGTTCGAGCGCATGAACTTCGTCATCGGGTACTCGTCGCGCGTGCCGCGACCCTCGACGACGATCCGCTCGGCGTCCACGTCGACGATCGAGCCGTCGTTCCGGGCGAGCACGACGTCACCGGTGTCGACCGCTGCACGGAACTCGAGCCCCGTGCCCACGATCGGCGCCTGCGGGATCATCAACGGCACCGCCTGCCGCTGCATGTTCGCGCCCATGAGCGCACGGTTCGCATCGTTGTGCTCGAGGAACGGGATGAGGGCGGTGGCCACGGAGACGATCTGCGCGGGCGAGACGTCCATGTACTCGATGTCCTTCGGCCCGACCATGACGGCTTCACCGTCGCGCGAACGACAGAGCACCTGCTCGTGGAGGAACTTCCCGGTCTTCGGATCGACCGGCTCCGAAGCCTGGGCGATCGTGAACTGCCGCTCCTCCGCGGCGTCGAGGTAGACGATCTCGTCGGTGACCTTGCCGGCCTTGACGAGCCGGTACGGCGTCTGGATGAAGCCGAACTCGGACACGGTGGCGAACGACGCGAGCGAACCGATGAGGCCGATGTTCGGTCCCTCGGGCGTCTCGATCGGACACATGCGCCCGTAGTGCGTGGGATGGACGTCGCGCACCTCGATCGGCGCTCGCTCGCGCGTCAGACCACCTGCGCCCAGGGCCGACAGGCGCCGGCGGTGCGTGAGACCCGCCAGCGTGTTCGTCTGGTCCATGAACTGGGACAGCTGCGAGGAGCCGAAGAACTCCTTCAGCGCTGCCACGACCGGACGGATGTTGATGATCGTCTGCGGCGTGATCGTGTCGACGTCCTCCGTCGTCATCCGTTCGCGAACGACGCGTTCCATGCGGTAGAGGCCGACACGGAACGCTTCCTGGATCAGCTCGCCCGTCGTGCGTAGACGCCGGTTGCCGAAGTCCTCGTACTCGTCGAGCTCGCCCCGGATCGCATCCCGCGGCAGCTGTGCTGCATCGGCGGCGTAGTCCCGCGAGTCCTCCGGAACCCCGAGTTTCATGGGGAGGTCGACGAGACGCTTGACGAGGGCGACGATGTCCTCGGTCGTCAGGACCCTGACGTCGTCCGGGACACCTACTCCGAGCCGCTGGTCGAGCTTGTACCGACCGACCCGCGTCAGGTCGTACCGCTTCGGATCGAAGAAGAGCGACCGTAGGAGGTTGCGAGCATTGTCGAGCGTCGGCGGCTCGCCGGGACGCTGCTTCTTGAACACCTCGATCAGCGCCTCTTCCTCGCGCGTCGAGGGATCCTTCTCGAGCGTGTTCTGGATGTAGATGGACCCGTCGAAGAGCTCGAGGATCTTCTCGTTGGAGCTCGTGTCGAGCTTGAACCCCGTCGTCGGGTCCTCGGCGGGCAGCGCCCGCAGGAGCGTGGTGATCGGCAGCTTCCGCTTCCGGTCGATGCGGGCGTAGACGATGCCCTTCTTGTCGATCTCGACCTCGAGCCACGACCCACGAGACGGCATGAGGTTCGCCATGAAGACCTGCTTCGTGGCGTCCTTCGGCTCCATCAGGTAGGCGCCTGGGCTGCGGACGAGCTGCGTGACGATGACGCGCTCGGTGCCGTTGATGATGAACGTGCCCCAGGGCGTCATCATCGGGAAGTCGCCCATGAAGACCCGCTGTTCGCGGATCTCGCCGGTCTCCTTGTTGACGAAGCGGACGGTGATCGAGAGGGGTGCCTGGTAGGTCAGGTCCTTTTCGCGGCACTCCTGGATGGAGAACTGGGGCTCTCCGAACTCGTACTCGCCGAACTCGACGGCGAGGGTCCCCGTGTAGTCCTCGATCGGCGAGATGTCGTCGATGGTCTCGCGCAGGCCGGCCTCCAGGAACCACTGGAACGAGGCCTTCTGGATGTCGATGAGGTTGGGGAGGTCGAGGACGTGCTTCAGGCGTGAGAAGCTCTTACGCGCGCGCGGCGCGACAGCAACGCTGCTCAAATGTGACAGCCTCCCTTAGATGCTCGAGATGCGTGCAGGGTTGGACGGGCGAAGCCTCGGCGGAACCTCGGAGGATAGCGCACGAGCGCACCCCAGCGCAACCGCGTCGGAGCGGATGGGATGCGACCGCACAGGATAGCGCACAGGGCACGCGCGCGGCCTGTTCACGGCGTGATGACAGGATCGGACCGCACGGGTGGTCGGCGCCCATCCCCCGCGGCCGCAAGAAGGATGGAGAGCGGCCGAAGGACAGAGAGGGGCTCGCGAGTTACTTCAGCTCGACGCCGGCGCCCGCCTCTTCCAGCTGCGCCTTGATCGACTCGGCCTCCTCCTTCGGAGCGCCTTCCTTGACCGTGCCGGGAGCGCCGTCGACGAGGTCCTTGGCCTCCTTCAGGCCGAGGCCGGTCACCGCGCGCACGACCTTGATCACCTGGATCTTCTTGTCGCCCGCGGCCGTGATGACGACGTCGAAGGAATCCTTCTCCTCCTCGGCCGCTCCGGCACCGTCGCCGCCCGCGGCAGCGCCCGGCGCAGCCGCGACCGCGACCGGAGCTGCGGCCGTGACGCCCCACTCCTCCTCGATCGCGTTCTTCAGCTCGACGAGCTCGAGCACCGACATGCCGCCGAGCGTCTCGAGCACCTTCTTGACGTCAGTCGCCATCTTGCTTCTCCTCCTCTACGTCCTCAGTGGTCTGTGGCTCGACGGCAGGCTCCTGCACCGCTTCCTGCTCGCCGTCTGACTCCGGTTCGGCCGCGTCCTCCGGCTCCGCAGGAGCATCGCCGGACAGGACTTCGCCCTGCTCCTCGAGCTGGCGGATCCTCGCCTCGACGAGGCCGTGCAGATCGCGCAGCGGCGCCGACACGAGCGAGAGAAGCTGGGTCAGCGGCGCGACGACCGCGCCGAGCAGTTGCCCGCGGAGCACGTCCGCGGACGGCAGCTTCGCCAGGGTCTGGATCTCCTCCCCGGAGAGAGTCTTTCCCTCGAGGATGCCGCCGCGGAGAGCGAGCACGTTCGTCTCGCGCGCGGTCGCCGAGAGCGCCTTCGCGACCGCCGCGGGGTCACCGCCCGACTCGATGAACGCGATCGCCGTCGGGCCCTCGAGCATGACGAGAAGGGCGTCGGCTCCCGCCTTCTCGGCCGCTCTTCGTGTGAGCGTGTTCTTGACGATGCGAAAGCGGGCGCCGTGCTGGAGCAGCTCGTCGCGAAGCGCTTCGAGCTGCTTGTTCGTCAAGCCACGGTAGTCGGCGACGATGAGCGTCTCGGTCGACCCGAGCTGCTCGGCGAGGTCGTCGACGAGCTGTTCTTTGTCGGTTCTCTGCACTGCGATCTCCTTATGAAACGACGAAACCCGCGCGAGGCGGGTCCGCTGCGGAGATCGTCCGCGGTGACCTCACCTCGGCCGGGCCTCTGCTCCGATGATCCGTACGGGAGCTGCCGGCTGTCTGCGGCGGGGGCTCGTGAGCTAGGCCTGAACTGTAGCTTCCTCCGCCGCGGGCGGCGCGGACGACGAGAGCTCGTCGGCGATGTCCCGGGTCCTGGTCGAGTCGACATGGATCCCGGGGCCCATCGTCGTCGAGAGCGTGATCTGCTTGATGTAGCGGCCCTTCGCCGCAGACGGCTTCGCGCGGACGATTTCCTCGACGAGCGCGGCGTAGTTCTCGAGCAGCGCCTGCTCGGCGAAGCTCCGCTTGCCGATCGGGAGGTGGACGTTGCCACCGCGGTCGGTGCGGTACTCGAGCTTCCCGGCCTTGGCGTCCTGCACCGCCTTGCCGACGTCGAACGTGACCGTTCCCGTCTTCGGGTTCGGCATCAGCCCGCGCGGGCCGAGCACGCGCCCGAGCTTTCCGACGACGCCCATCTGGTCCGGCGTCGCGATCGCGACGTCGAAGTCGATGAAGCCTTCCTCGATCTTCGCGGCGAGGTCGGCAGCGCCGACGACGTTCGCACCTGCGTCCTCTGCCTCACGGGCCTTCTCGCCTTCGGCGAAGACCGCGACGCGGACGTCCTTGCCGATCCCGTGGGGGAGCATGATCGTCCCGCGCAATTGCTGATCCGCATGCCGGACGTTCAGCCCGAGCCGGAAGTGAGCCTCGACCGTCTCGTCGAAATTCGCGCCCTCGGAGCCCTTCAGGAGCCGGACCGCCTCGAGCGGCGAGTACGCATTCTCGCGGTCGATCGCCTCGCGAGCGGCGCGATATCGCTTCCCGTGCGCGCTCACGGTGTCTCGACTCCCATCTCGTCCGCAGATCTCGAACCTGCAAGAGCAGGTCCGAGATCGCGGAGACCCCTGAAGCGCCCGCTGACGCGGCCGGCCATCCCGGCCGACGCAAGAGTCATGTGTCCGTCTCCACGCCCATCTCGTCCGCAGATCTCGAACCTGCAAGAGCAGGCCCGAGATCGCGGAGACCCCTGAAGCGGCCGCTGACGCGGCCGGCCATCCCGGCCGACGCAAGAGTCATACGTCCGTCTCCACGCCCATCGAGCGCGCGGTCCCCGCAATGACCTTCATCGCCTGCTCGACGTCCCGCGCGTTCAGGTCGGTCATCTTCGTCTCCGCGATCGAGCGGAGCTGCGCCTGCGAGAGCCTGCCGACCTTGTTGCGGTTCGGCTCGCCCGACCCCGACTCGAGGTTGAGCGCCTCCTTGATCAGCACGGCGGCCGGCGGCGTCTTGGTGATGAACGTGAACGAGCGGTCCTCGAAGACCGTGATCTCGACCGGGATGATGCGGCCGTTCTCCTGCGCCGTCTGCGCGTTGAACGCCTTGCAGAACTCCATGATGTTGACCCCGTGCTGGCCGAGCGCTGGACCGACCGGAGGCGCCGGGTTGGCCTGGCCACCCGGGATCTGGAGCTTGATGAGGGTGAGAACCTTCTTGGGCATTGTCTCTACGGCAGCCGAGGCATGGCCGTCAGTCGATCTTCTTCACCTGGTCGAAGCTGAGCTCGACGGGCACCTGGCGCTCGAAGATGTCGACGAGCACCTTCAGCTTCTGCTGGTCGGCGTTCACGTCGACGATCTCACCGTCGAAGTCGGAAAGCGGCCCGGAGGTGACCTTGACCGACTCGCCGAGCGAAAACTCGACCTGCGCCTTCGGCGCCTGGCCGGCGACCGGCGCGCCGTGGTGGAGGATGCGGTCGACCTCGGGTTGCGACAGCGGCACCGGCTTCGTGCCCGCGCCGACGAACCCGGTGACGCCAGGCGTTCCCTTCACCACCGTCCACGCCTCGTCGGACATGTTCATGTTCACGAGGACGTAGCCCGGCAGCACGCGCTTCTCGGCCTGCACCTTCTGACCGTCCTTCGTCTCGATCACCTGCTCGGTCGGAACGACGACGCGCCGAAAGCTCGGCCCCTGGCCCATCGAGACGATCCGGTGCTCGAGGTTGGCCTTCACCTTGTTCTCGTGCCCGGAGTAGGTGTTAACGACGTACCAGAGGAACATGCGAGGAGATCCTTTAGAGGAAGACGCGATCGACGAGCGGACGGATCACCTGGTCGAGGCCCCAGAGGTAGAAGCCGACGATCGTGCACGCGATGATGACGACCGCGACGCCCTGGAACGTCTGGCGGCGGCTCGGCCAGTCGACCTTCTTCAGCTCGGCGTACGACTCACGGACGAACTGGCCGCGCGGCTGCGCGGCGGTACGGCCCGTCTGCTGCTTGACGGGCTGCTGCGAGGGACGAACCTGCGCCGCGCGACTGCGGCGACTCGAGGTCGCGCCGTCGCCCGCGGCTGCGCGCGCTGCCCTGCGTTGTCGACGGGTCTCCCTGGCCATCCCTACCTCGTCTCCCGGTGCGCCGTGTGCCGCCCGCACCAGCGGCAGTACTTCCGGAACTCGACGCGGTCGGGCGAGTTCCGCTTCGACTTCTGGGTCTGGTAGTTCCGCCGCTTGCACTCGGTGCATGCGAGCGTGATCGCGACTCGGACTCCGGTTGCCATTAGCCTGTGGTGTTCGTCGGGTCGTACGAGAGAATAGGGCGCGTCAGTAGCGGCGGGTGGACTTGAACCACCGACCTCCGGGTTATGAGTCCGGCGCTCTAACCAGCTGAGCTACGCCGCCGCGCGCGGGAGAGTGTAGCAGCGCCGCAGAGCGCCTTCTCGCGTCTCCGGTGCCCGCCGACGGCGGCACTAGGATCGCGGCGTGATCCGGATCCCCCCGCGCCGAGGAGGCTGGCTCGAGGTCATCTGCGGGCCGATGTTCAGCGGCAAGAGCGAGGAGATGATCCGCCGGTTGCGACGCGCCGAGATCGCGGGGCAGAGCGCCATCATCTTCAAGCCCGTGATCGACGATCGCTATGACGCGACCGACGTGGTGAGCCACGCCGGCGTGCGGATGAACGCGGTTCCGGTCGCGTCGGTCGCTGAGCTCCGGGGGCGCGCAAAGGGCTTCGAGGTCGTCGGCATCGACGAGGTGCAGTTCTTCGACACAGGGGTCGTCCCGGCTGCGCTCGACCTGGCGGACTTCGGGGCGCGAGTCGTCGTGGCGGGGCTCGACCAGGACTTCCGTCGGCTCCCGTTCGGGCCGATACCGGATCTCCTCTCGCACGCGGAGTTCGTGGACAAGCTGCAGGCCGTCTGCCATCGCTGCGGCGGCCCGGCGACGACGACACAGCGCCTCGTCGACGGTCGCCCGGCGCCGTATTCGGGAGAGACGGTCGTCGTCGGCGCCGAGGAGCAGTACGAGGCACGCTGCCGCGGCTGCCACGAGGCGGGCGTCGACGCCGCACTCGCGGCCGCCTAGCGCCTCCGCGCGGAAGCACCGGCAGCGGCGAGCGCGAACGCCCCGGCGGCGACGAGGACGATCGTCCCGCCGGGTGGCAGGTTCGCGTAGTAGGAGACGGTCACACCCACGAGCGCGGATCCGAGGCCGATCACGATCGCGAGCAGGAACGCCGAGCGCATGCTCCAAGCGATCCGGCCGGCAGCGCTCACCGGGAGAACCATCAGCGCTGCGACGAGCAGGATCCCGACGACGCGCATCGACAGTGCCACGGTGATGGCCGCAAGCGCCGCCACGACGATGTTCAGCGCCCCGATCGGCACTCCGGCGACGCGTGCTCCCTCCTCGTCGACGACGGTGCCGGCAAGCGGGCGGTAAAGGAGTGCGATCACCACGAGCCCGGCCGCTCCGAGCGAGCCGATGACGGCGAGATCGCTCCGCGTCACGGTGAGGATCGACCCGAACAGGTACTGGAAGAGGTTCACGTTCAGCTGACCGGCGGTCGAGACCACGACGACGCCGAGCGCGATGCCCGTGTAGAAGACGAGCGCGAGCGCCTGGTCGCCGGCCGTGCCGCCGCGCGAGCGCAGCAGCTCGATCGCGATGCCCCCGAGCACCGCCGCGACGAGCGCCGTCAGGATCGGCGAGACGCCGAAGAGGATGCCCGCCGCCACGCCCGCGAAGGCGACGTGGCCGATCCCGTCGCCGACGAGCGACTGGCGGCGCTGTACGAGGAAGAACCCGACCGCGGGCGCGAGCACGCCGACGATCGCGGCGGCCACGAGCGCGAGGCGCATGAACTCAAGCTTGAGCATGCGTGTGCGACGGGTCGTGCCAGAGGCCGGGAAGGTCGCCGGGTGGGCCGTCGAAGACGATCGTCCGGCGAACGAGGAGGAGGCGCTCGACGAAGCGCTCCACGGCACCGAACTCGTGGGAGACGTAGAGGATCGTCACTCCGAGCTCGGAGTGGAGCTCGTTCAGGAGGCCGGCGAGCGACTCCTGCGACTCCGCGTCGACGCCGGT
>DASSQE010000006.1:0-23814 GCA_035702645.1 Gaiellaceae bacterium | reverse complement strand
GCGGCGCTCGCAGAGGAGGCGGCACGTGTCCGGGCATAGCAAGTGGTCGAGCATCAAGCACAAGAAGGGAGCGGCCGACGCGAAGCGCGGCAAGCTCTTCTCGAAGCTCTCGCGGGCGATCACGGTCGCGGCGCGCGAGGGCGGTCCTGATCCGGCGGCCAACCTGGCCCTGCAGAACGCCATCGAGAAGGCGCGGTCGTACTCGATGCCGAAGGACAACATCGAGCGGGCGATCGCGAAGGGGAGCGGGGCGGACGCGGAGGGCTCGGGCTACGAGACGGTGGTCTACGAGGGGTACGGCCCCGAGGGCGTGGCCGTCCTCGTCGAGGCCCTCACCGACAATCGCAACCGGACCGCGTCCGACGTCCGGCATCTCTTCACCAAGAACGGCGGAAACCTCGGCGCCACCGGCGCCGTGGCCTGGCAGTTCGAGCGGCGAGGCGTGCTCCTGGTCGGGGCGGACGGGGTGGACGAAGACGATCTCGTCATCGCCGCCGCTGACGCCGGAGCCGACGACGTCGAGCTCGACGGATCGACGTACCAGGTCTCGTGTGCGCCCGAGGTCCTGAGCTCGGTGCGGGAGGCGCTCGAGGGAGCCGGATTGCCGGTCGAGTCGGCGGAGCTGTCGATGGTCCCGAAGTCGACGGTCCTGATCGCCGAGGAGTCCACGGCGAAGCGGGTCGTCCGGCTGATCGACGGGCTCGAGGAGCAGGACGACGTCCAGGACGTCTACTCGAACTTCGACATCCCGGAGGCGGTCCTCGAAGCGGTAGTGTCGTAGCCTTGGCGAGCCGAGCCGCCGATCGGATCGAGGTGGGCCGGACTGCGGAACGGATCGAGTCGCTGCTGTCGGCTCGCATCTTCGTCGAGCCGCAGCTCGCCGATGACCGGCTCTACTTCGTCTCCAACCTCTCCGGCCGCCTGAGCCTGTACGCGATGGACGCCGGCGGCGGCGTGCCGGAGCCGCTCCTGCCGCCGCAGATCGCGCTCCAGAACCCCGAGCTCCTCGGCGGCCACCCGTTCTACGTGCTGCCCGCGCTCGGGCGGATCGTCGTGATGCTCGACCGGGACGGGGACGAGAACTACGAGCCCCACGTCGTCCCGCTCGAGGGCGGCTTTCCGGAGCCCCTCTCCGACGACCCGTTCACGGCGCACCGCTCGCATCTCGTCGACGTCGATCTCGTGACCGGGCTTGCCTACTTCGCCGGCGAGGCGAGGGATGTGCCGCTCATCCGAGCGCTGCGCGCGAACGTCGGAACGGGCGAGGTGGAGGTGCTCGGCGAGAGCCAGTACGGGTCGGTTCCGGTCGCGTGGACGACCGATCACTCGCGCGTGATCTTCTCCGACCAGTATCTCGTCGGAGACGTCGTCCTCTACGAGCGCGACGCCGACGGCAACCGCACCGTCCTGTACGGGACGCCGATCGACGAGCGGGAGGAGGGGCGCAAGTACCCGATCTCGGGCATCAGCTCCGGGCACGTGACCGTCAGCGGCGGCGGCGCTCTCGTCGTCTCGACGCTCTTCGACGACGCGGGAAGCCCCGGCTACCTCGATCTC
This sequence comes from Gaiellaceae bacterium, assembly GCA_035702645.1. GTDB lineage: Bacteria > Actinomycetota > Thermoleophilia > Gaiellales > Gaiellaceae > GMQP-bins7. The sequence goes on along the minus strand of DASSQE010000006.1, from coordinate 22,257 downwards.
GAGCGTCCGGGCGAGATCGAGCCCGTCGCCGTGTCCGGGCTCGTGCACGAGGGGGACGGAGAGCTCGAGCGGCTCGAGCACCTCGAAGGAAGCCGCTACGCGCTCGTCTACAACATCGACGGCGCCTCGTGGGTATACGACGCGACGTTCGACGAGGGCGGGCGCATGCTGAGTGTCGAGCGCGTCCTCGTCGGCACCGGCGAGCTCGCCGGCGGCGTCCTCCACGGCCTCCACTACGACGAGCAGAGCGGTCGGTTCGCGGTCGGGTTCTGCACGTCGACGAACCCGACGCAGCTGTACGTCCTCGATGCGCACGACGGCGCGCCTCCCGGCCGAAGGACGCGCGAGCGCGTGCTCGGCGTCCCGTCGGACCGGCTCGCGCCCGGCGAGGACGCGTCGTTCACGTCTCACGACGGCCTGCGGGTCTCCGCGCGCCTCTACCTGCCGTCGGCGTCGCTCGGCTACAAGGGTCCGCGACCCGTCGTCTACTACGTCCACGGCGGCCCGCAGAGCCAGGAGCGGCCCAACTTCGCGTGGTTCTCGATGCCGCTCGTCCAGATCCTGGCCCTCGAGGGCTTCGCCGTGTTCGTCCCCAACGTTCGCGGCTCGACGGGGTACGGGTTGCAGTACGCGAAGCTCGTCGACCGGGACTGGGGCGGCCATGACCGTCTCGACCACGTCCACGCGATGACCGAGGTGCTCCCACGGGACGAGCGGGTCGACGTCGGCCGCGCCGGAGTGGTCGGACGCTCGTACGGCGGCTACATGTCGCTGACCCTCGCAGGCAGGCATCCGGACCTCTGGCGCGCCGCCGTGGACATGTTCGGGCCGTACGACCTTCTCACGTTCCTCGACCGCCTGCCGGAGACGTGGAAGACCTACTTCGCCCTCTCGGTGGGCTCCCCGGAGACCGACCGCGACTTCCTCGTCGAGCGCTCCCCGCGGTCGTACGTCTCTGACATCGCGTGTCCGCTGCTCGTCATCCAGGGCCAGAACGACCCTCGCGTCGTCGAGCAGGAGTCGCGCGACCTCGTCGAGGAGCTCCAGGCGCAGGGCAAAACCGTCGACTACCTCGTCTTCGGGGACGAGGGGCACGACGTGCTGAAGCTCGAGAACCGCGTGCGTTGCTACGAGACGATCGTCGGGTTCTTCTCGGAGCACTTGAGCGCGACCTGAGAGCGACCCGAGAGCGACCTGAGCGAGCGGAAACCCGCCTTCCGCGGTGTTAGGGTCGCCTTGACGGCCCGCCGCTGTGGGCGGGCGGAGGGGCAGCTTCGACGAGGAGGTTCGATTCGATGCGCTGGCTGATGGTCGCCGCAGTCGGGCTCGCGGGGCTCGCACTCGCGGGCTGCGGCGGCGGGGGGAGCAACAACGCGAGCTCGAGCACGACGAACGAGACGACCACGACGACCGCGGCGGAGACGACGACCGGCGCTGCCACGACGACGCCCGGGAGCGTGACGACGCCCAACTTCGCCTCGGGCAAGTGCAGGGACCTGGCCACATCCGCCCAGAAGATCGCGCAGGACTTCAGTGCCTCCGGCGCCGGGAGCGGCAATCTCAACGACGCCGCGAAGGAGTTCCAGGCGTTCGTGAAGGTCGTCCCCTCGGAGATCCGCGGCGACGTCCAGACGATCGCCGATGCGTTCACGAAGTACGCCGACGCGCTGAAGGGGGTCGACCTCAGCTCCGGGCAGCCGAGTGCCGGCGACCTGCAGAAGATCCAGGCGGCACTCAAGAGCTTCAACCAGGCGAAGCTCCAAGCTGCCGAGCAGCACATCCAGGCCTGGACGCAGAAGAACTGCTGATCGCTCGGGGCGCAGCGGAGTGCCAAACGGCACTCCGCTGCCGCGCCGGAGGGGAGACGTCCGGGCGCCCGCCTAACCTCTCGCCGTGAGGGTCCTCGGCATCGACCCAGGGACGGCTGCGTGCGGGTACGGGATCGTCCACGAAGACGGAGGTCGCCTCCGGCCGGTGGCGCAGGGGGTGTGGCGAAGCACGCCGCGCATGCGCCTGGAGGACCGGCTGATGACGATCTTCGAAGGCGTGCAGGAGCTCATTGCGGAGCACGGGCCGCACGCCGTCGCGCTCGAGGAGTCGTTCGTCGGGGCCGACGCCCGTATCGCGCTCTCCGTCGGACAGGCACGCGGCGCCGTGCTCGTCGCGGCCGCGTCCGCAGGGGTCGAGTGCACCGAGTATGCGCCCGCCCGCGTGAAGCAGGCGGTGTGCGGCTACGGGCGCGCGGAGAAGGGACAGATGCAGCGGATGGTCAAGCTCATCCTCGCCCTCGACTCGGAGCCCGGCACCTCGCACGAGGCGGACGCCCTCGCGGTGGCGATTTGCCACGCGCTCGCTCCTCCGCTCCTCGAGGTCGCCGGGTGATCTCGCGCCTGCGAGGCATTCCGGCGGGCCGCTCCCTCGACGGGCTCGTCCTCGACGTGGGCGGTGTCGGCTACCTCGTGGCCGCGACGCCGAGCGCGCTCCGCCAGGCAGACACGGGCGGGGAGATCACGCTCGAGACCTATCTCCACGTGCGCGAGGACACGCTGCAGCTCTACGGCTTCGCAGACACGCGCGAGCGAGAGCTCTTCGTCAGGCTTCTGGGGGTCTCGGGAATCGGGCCGAAGGTCGCGCTCGCCGTCGTCTCGAGCGGCCGTCCCGACGAGCTCCGGCGCGCGATCGCGCTCGGCGACGCCGCGCGCTTCCAGGTCATCCCCGGCATCGGCAAGAAGACGGCCGAGCGCATCGTGTTGGAGCTCAAGGGCTCGCTTGCCGACGCCGTCGAGCCCGGAGAGACACATGACACCACCGAGCTCGTCGCCCGCGACGCGCTCGTGGAGCTCGGATTCAGCGTCTCGGAGGCCGAGCGCGCTCTCGCCGCGACCGATCCGGGGTTGCCCGCCGAGGAGCGCGTCCGCGAGGCCCTCCGGAGCGCCGCATGACGTCCCAGTTCCTCGCGCCGGCGCTGCGGGAGGGCGACGAAGAGGTCGAGCAGACGCTCCGGCCGCGCCGCCTCGACGACTTCGTCGGGCAGGAGCGGACGAAGGAGCAGCTCGAGATCGCGCTCGAGGCAGCCCGTGGACGCGGCGACGCGCTCGACCACGTGCTCCTCGTCGGCCCGCCCGGCCTCGGCAAGACCACGCTCGCGACCATCGTCCGCGAGGAGCTCGGTGTCGGGCTGCGCACCGTCGCAGGCCCCGCGCTCGAGAAGAAGGGCGACATGGCCGCGATCCTCACGGGGCTCGACGAGCGCGACGTCCTCTTCATCGACGAGATCCACCGGCTGAACCGCGCGATCGAGGAGATCCTCTACCCCGCGCTCGAGGACTTCCGGCTCGACATCATCGTCGGGCAAGGAGCAGCGGCGCGCACCCTGACGCTCGACCTGCCGCCGTTCACGCTCGTCGGGGCGACCACCCGCACGGGGCTCCTGACGACTCCCCTCCGGGACCGGTTCGGGATGACCTTTCGACTGGGCTACTACGAGTCGGACGAGCTCGCGTCGATCGTCCATCGCTCGGCGCGCATCCTCGACGTCGAGATCGAGGACGAGGCGGCGCAGGAGATCGCACGCCGTGCGCGCGGGACACCTCGAGTTGCGAACCGGATCCTGAAGCGCATCCGCGACGTCGCGCAGGTGCGGCATTCGGGGTCGGTCACGGTCGATGTCGCGCGGGAGGCGCTCGAGCTCCTCGAGGTCGACGACGCCGGTCTCGAACGGACCGATCGCGAGCTCCTCGTCTCGATTGCGGAGAAGTTCGGCGGCGGTCCTGTCGGCCTCTCGACACTCGCCGTCTCGCTCGGCGAGGAGCCGGACACGATCGAGGACGTGTACGAGCCGTACCTCCTCCAGCTCGGGTTCCTGCAACGCACGCCGCGTGGCCGCGTCATCACGGCCCTCGGGCGCGACCATGTCGGTACCGCGGCCGAGACCGGCGGGCTGTTCTGATGTCGACGATCTGGACGCCGGGCGCGGCCGGTCCTCTGGACGAGTTCGTCAGCCGCCTCTCGCGACTCGCTGCGGACTTCGCGCAGGAGAACGGGCTGAAGCAATCGCAGGTGTGCGTGGAGCTCGTCGACGGGTCGCGGCACACGCTCGCGACGACGAGCGCGGAGCCTGGCTTCGGCTTCTTCTCGTTCGCGCCTCACCGCGAGGAGGGCGACGAGCCGCAGAAGCTGATCGTCCCCATCGGCGCGGTGCGATCAATCGAGATCTCGGCTCCGGACCCCGAGCGCCCACAGCTCGGCTTCGTCGCGAGCGAGTAGACGAGCCGAGGAGCACAGCGAGGGCCAACGTCGCAGGGCGCCCGGTCGAGCTGGGCTGCGGAGACCGGCTCCGCCGGCCGGGAGCGACCGGGCGGCCTGCGGTGTCAGCCGCGGTACTGGAGATCGCGCCAGGAGGGCACGGGCTGCAGGTCGATCAGCGGCCGGCTCCCCTCCGGCTCGGCGTAGCCGAAGTCGCCCGTGTTGTCCTCCCAAGCCACGTCCAAGAGGCCCTCTTTCACGCGGTGGTCGAGCCAGGCGCCGCGGAAGACGAGCTTGCGGAGCCAGTAGACGAGCGACTCGCCGTTCACGAGCGCGACCTGTTCCCAGTGCCGGAGGAGGTAGATGCCGAGCCCGCTCTTCGCCTCGACGATGCGTCCGTCGGCGACCAGCTCGACGAGGTCGGAGGCCTCGTCCTCGTCGAGGTCGTTCGAGTCGATGAGCCCGAGCTTGACCGCTGCGGCGGTGACGCGCTCCTCGAAGTCCTCGGCGTTGAACTCGAAGCGGTGCCCGAGGAACTCGACGACGAAGTCGTCCCCCGAGCGGTAGTTGGCGACGATCACGCTTCTGAGCGTATCTAGGCTCTCCGACGTGAATGCCCGGCCAACTCTCGTCGGCGCGATGATCGCCGCCGTCATCGCGATCTGGCTCGTCGGCGCCGCTGTGACCGGCTGGTCGCTCGAGAAGATGGCCTACCTGACGCCGATCGCTGTGGTCGTGGTCGGCGCGACGATCGGGATCGTCCTCCTGTGGGTCAAGATCGTGCTCGACTCGATCCACCGCCGACGCGGCGAAGAATGAGGCGCTGATAGCCGTCCGACGCCCTGCCTACCGTCCTCCGGGTGACGGGAGCATGGGCGATCGAGCCGCTCGACAGGAGTCGTGCGAGTGCGCTCGCCCGTGAGCTGGGCCTGAGCGAGGTGACCGCGTCGGTGCTCGTGCGCCGCGGGCACGAGGACCCGGAGGAGATCCGCCGGTTCCTGGCAGCCGAGCTCCCGCGGCACGATCCCTTCCTGCTCGGCGACATGCGAGCCGCGGTCGAGGCGATACGGCAAGCCGTCGCCGACGGGCGTCGCATCTGTGTCCACGGCGACTACGACGTGGACGGGATCTGCGCGACGGCGCTCGCCGTCCTGCTCCTCCGCGAGCTCGACGCCGACGTCGTCTGGCACCTCCCGAGCCGGTTCGAAGAGGGGTATGGGATCTCCCGCGAGACGATCGCGCGCGTCGCGGAGGACGGCGTCGGCCTCCTGCTCACGGTCGACTGCGGGATCACCGCGGTCGACGAGGTCGCGGAAGCGAAGAAGCTCGGGCTCGAGGTCGTGGTCACGGACCACCATCGGCCCGGAGACACCCTCCCAGATTGCCCCGTCGTCGCGACGCGCCCGTCGGAGTATCCGTTTCCGGAGCTCTGCGGAACGGGCGTCGTGCGCAAGCTCGGCGAAGCGATCCTCGGCGCCGATCATCCCACACTGCAGAAGCACCTCGACCTGGTCGCGCTCGCGACGATCGCCGACGTCGTCCCGCTCGTGGACGAGAACCGCGCGCTCGCCGCAGCCGGGCTCCGCGCGCTCGCGTGCACGAGGCGCCCTGGCCTGCGCGCGCTGATGAAGAGTGCGCGGGTCGATCCCGCGGCGGTGGACGCGGGAGCCGTCGGCTTCCGGCTCGCGCCCCGCATCAACGCGGCCGGACGGCTCGGCCGCCCGGATGCGGCCCTCGAGCTCGTCCTCACCGAGGACGGCGAGCGGGCCCGCGCCCTCGCGGGTGAGCTCGAGGAGCTGAACCGCGAACGGCAGGCGGTCGAGGACCGCATCCTGCGCGAGGCGTCGAGCCTCGTCGAGTCGCTGCCGGAGCCGAAGCGCAAGCGGCGGGGCTACGTCCTCTGGGCGGAGGACTGGCACGAGGGCGTGATCGGCATCGTCGCGTCGCGCCTCGTCGAGCGCTACCGCCGCCCGATCGTGTTGATCGCGGGGTCCGGAGACGCGTGGAAGGGGTCGGGTCGATCGATCCCGAGCTTCGACCTCCACGGCGCGCTCGCCGCCTGCGCGGAGCACCTCGAGCGCTTCGGAGGGCACCGTGCCGCAGCGGGCCTGGCGATCGACGGTGTGAACCTCGAAGCATTTGCGGACGCCTTCGCGGCACACGCCGACGAGGTCTTGACCCAGGAGGACCTCCATCCGACGACGATCGTCGACGGCATCGTCTCGGCCGAAGAGCTGACGCTCGACCTCGCCCAGGAGCTCGATCGGCTCGCGCCCTTCGGGCTCGGCAACCCCGATGTGACGCTGCTCGTCCCCGCGTGCGAGACGATAGGGCCGTCGCTCGTCGGCGACGGCAAGCACCTCCGCTTTCGAATCCGGCAGCACGGGCGCGACGGGGGCAGCGCGATCGCGTTCGGGCAGGGGTCACAGATCGACCGTCTCCGCGCGATAGGCCGGTTCGACGTCGTGTTCCGGCTCAAGGAGAACCGCTGGAACGGGACGGTCGCCCCGCAGCTCGTCGTTCGCAGGCTCTTCGACACGCCGGAGCGCTACGAGGAGCTGCGGGCGTCGCTCGGCGATCTCTGGCGCGCGGGTGCCAGCGCCTGGACCCCTGACGCGGGCCGGATCTTCGCGGAGCTCGGGCTCGACGACGAGGTCGGCCGACGCAGGCAGTTGCTCGAGTCGGAGACCTTCCGTGCCCTTCTCGAAGAGGTGCTGCCACGAGCCGCGTAGCTCGAGTGGGCTTAGCCGAGCACGTTCAGTTGAGCCCCGGCCGCGTCGGCACGAGCGCGTCGCGCATCGCGACCGCCAGTCGCCGGGCCGAGCGCTGTCGAAGCCATCGTCTGAGTGCGTGCATGGGAGGTCGCAGTTCGGCGCGTCGAGGCGCGTTCCTCTCCCATGTAAGCGGACCGCCGACCGCCGACGGGCCTGGAAGGGGTCTCGAAAGCACGACAGTACACTGAGTCGATGAGCGTTCTCGACGCCAAGAGACACCACGAAGACCTCGTCGAGGAGCTCATCGCCGAGGTCTCGGACTACAACCCGGAGGTCGACCGCGACCTCCTGCGGAGGGCGTTCGAGTTCGCCGAGCGCGCGCACGAGGGGCAGGTGCGGCGGTCGGGCGAGGAGTTCATCCACCACCCGCTCGGCGTCGCCCGCATCTGTGCAGAGCTCCATCTCGACGAGCAGGCGATCGCCGCGGCGCTCCTGCACGACGTCGTCGAGGACACGGGCGCGGACATGGAGGAGCTCCGTGCGGAGTTCGGAGCGGAGATCGCGCACCTGGTCGAGGGCGTCACCAAGTTGACGCGGATCAGCTTCCAGAGCCGCGAGCAGGCGGAGGCCGAGAACTACCGCAAGATGATCGTCGCGATGGCGCAGGACGTCCGCGTCATCCTCATCAAGCTCGCCGACCGCCTCCACAACATGCGGACGATCGAGTACCTCGGCAAGCAGAAGCAGGCGCAGAAGGCCAGGGAGACGCTCGAGGTGTACGCGCCGCTCGCGCATCGGCTCGGGATCCACGCGCTCAAGTGGGAGCTCGAGGACCTCGCGTTCCAGATCCTCCATCCACGGAAGTACGCGGAGATCAAGGCGATGGTCGCCGACCAGCGCGCCGATCGCGAAGCGCAGGCGGACAAGGCGGCCGCGACCCTGGGCGAGGAGCTCCTCAAGGCAGACATCCCCGCGGACATCACCGGCCGCGCGAAGCACCTCTACTCCATCTACGACAAGATGGCCAAGCGCGGCCGCGAGTTCAACGAGATCTACGACCTGACGGCGCTGCGCGTCATCTGCGAGCGCTCGGACGAGGAGGGAACGCGCGACTGCTACGCGGCGCTCGGACTCGTCCACTCGCTGTGGAAGCCCATGCCGGGCCGGTTCAAGGACTTCATCGCGATGCCGAAGCTCAACCGCTACCGCTCGCTGCACACGACCGTGATCGGTCCCGAGGGACGGCCGCTCGAGATCCAGGTACGCACGCGCGAGATGCACGAGCAGGCCGAGTACGGCGTCGCCGCGCACTGGCTGTACAAGCGCGGCCGCGGCGCGAAGGCGGACGACGAGTGGCTCCAGTGGGTGAAGTCGCTGATGGACTCCCAGCAGGAGGAGCAGGACCCGCGCGAATACATGCGGACCCTCCGCACCGATCTCTTCTCGGACGAGGTGTACGTCTTCACGCCGAAGGGCGAGGTCAAGGTGCTGCCATCCGGGGCGACCCCGATCGACTTCGCATACGCCGTGCACACGGACGTCGGCCACCGGACGGTCGGAGCGAAGGCAAACGGGCGCATCGTCCCGCTCCACTACAAGCTCCAGAACGGCGACTTCGTCGAGATCCTCACCACGAAGTCGGGCCGCGGTCCGTCACGCGACTGGCTGGCGCTGGCGACGTCCTCCCGCGCGCGCAACAAGATCCGCCAGTGGTTCCAGCGCGAGACGCGCGGCGAGACCGAGGCGAAGGGGCGCGAGCTCCTCGACCAGGCGTTGAAGCAGCAGAACCTCCCCTACCGCAAGCTCCAGGGGTCGAGCGTCCTCGCCCAGGTGATCCGCGAGACCGGCTTCAAGAAGGCGGAGGACTTCTACGTCGCGCTCGGCGCGGGGAAGCTGCAGCCCGGCCAGATCGTCAACAAGGTCATCCAGCGCCTGAAGACGGACGAGGTCGCGGCCGAGCCGGCCGTCACCACGAAGCCGCCGAAGGCGAGAACGGCGGTCGACAGCGATCGGGTCGGGATCAGCGTCCCGGGCGTGGACAAGGTCCTCGTCCGGCTTGCGAAGTGCTGCACACCGGTCCCCGGCGACTCGATCGTCGGTTACATCTCGCTGGGTCGCGGGATCACGGTCCACCGCGAGGACTGCCCGAACGTGAAGGCGCTCCAGCGCAATCCAGAGCGCTTCACCGCGGTCGAATGGGAGGGAGGCGCATCGGCGGGCTTCCTCGTGCAGGTCGCGGTGGACGCCTGGGATCGTCAGCGACTGCTCGAGGACGTCGCCCGGACGTTCGCCGAGCACGGCGCCAACATCGTCTCCTACGGCGGCGTGGTCGACGACGGAATGGCGCGGAACTGGTACACGGCAGAGGTCGGAGACGTGAAGGAGCTCCGCGGCCTCTTGACGGCGCTTCGCAACCTCGACGCCGTCTTCGACGCGTACCGCGTAACGCCCTCCTGACGCCGGCGGGCCGGAAGGTCCGACCGCGCGCAGGCGGCTTACGGAGCCGTGCTCGCGGCGGGCCTATCGGGCAGCTGCGCGATGGGTTCGTCTATCTCTCGTACGGCGCGCGAGGGCGACGCCGACAATCGCTCCCGCGATCGCGAGCACGATGTCCGTCCAGAACGCCCAGTCGACCCCTGACTGGTCAGCAGGGTTGCCGATGATGACCTCGGTGATCAGCAGGCCTATCCCGAACCCGACGAGCCCACCGACCACACCGCCCACGACGGCCATCGCAACGGCAGGTTTGCAGTAACCGGGTCGGACGTCAACGCAGCCGTGTCCGGCGCCGTCCCGACCGATGTCCGCTCGGCGATAGCGGCCAGCCGGGGAGCTCGCGGAGCGATGCAAGGTCGTCGTCCTTCTGCGCCATGTCGGCCCACTCCGGCTTCAGCTCGAGCGCCCGCGAGACGTGCGCCAGCGCATCGGTGGAGCGGCCCGCGAGCGCCTCGGCACACGCGAGGTTGTAGAGCGTCGCCGGATGATCCGGCCGGCGCTCGAGCGCGTCGGCGAGCTCGTCCGCGTAGGCGTCGTAGTCGCCAACGGCGCGGTGACGCTCTGCTGCGAAGTAGTCCTCCCACGGTGACGGCTCGTAGGCCGCGTCGCGCGGCCCGCCGACGGCGAGGACCGCGGTGTCCGGCTCCGCTGCACGTGCGTGCCGCTTCACCTTCGGGTCGCGCACGAAGACGACCGTCCCGGCCGGTGCGTCGAGCGTCTCGTCGCCGAGGGTGAAGGTCGCCCTGCCCTGGAGCACGACGTAGATCTCCTCGTGCCCGAGCGACTCTTCGGTGTGCTCCTCGACGACGACGTCGCCTGCCTCCGGAGCCGTGTAGGCGTTGACTCCGAATGCGCCGATATCGAGCGTCCGGCGCACCGGGCGCCAGAGGAGCGTTCCGCCCACGACCGGGACCGGGTCGATCTCCTCGAGCCTGACGCTCTGCCAGCCCCCCGCCACGGCCCGACTCTAACCGGGGAGTCGCGCCGCGGCGGGCCGGGGAGGGGGACTACGACGGTCTCGTGTCGAGCGTGACCGTGACGGACTTCGTCTTGCCGGAGCGGACGTAGGTCACGGTGACCTTGTCGCCGGGCCGCTTCGAGTCGACGAGCGTCTGCAGTTGCGCGGCGGAGGTGACGGTCTTGCCGTCGAACCCCACGATCACGTCTCCACCCGTCGGATACTGCTGACCGTCGACGAGTTTCTGTCCAGTCGCTGCCTGGAGCCCCGCGTGGTCCGACGGCGTCCCCGAGACGACCTTGGTCACCTCGACTCCCGCAGGCAGGCCGAGCTGCCGTGCGACGTCGGACGGAATCGCCACGATCTGCACGCCTAGGTAGGCGTGCTCGACCTTCCCGCTCTGCACGAGCTGCGAGACGATCGCGCGCACCGTGTCCGACGGAATCGCGAAGCCGACGCCGTCGCTCCCGCCCGACTCGCTGTCGATCTGGGCGTTGATCCCGACCACCTGGCCGAGATCGTTCAGGAGGGGGCCGCCCGAGTTGCCGTGGTTGATGGCGGCGTCGGTCTGGATCGAGTCGTTGATCGTGAAGTTGTTCGGCGCCTCCATCGCCCGGTGCAGAGCACTGACGATGCCGCTCGTGACCGTTCCCTCCAGCCCGAACGGGCTGCCGATCGCGACCACCGGGTCGCCGACCGCCACCTTGCTCGAGTCGGCGAGCTGGAGCGGTTGGAGCAGGGAGGCGGGCGCGCTCACCTTGATCACCGCGAGGTCGGTCGACGGGTCGCTCCCGACGAGCTTCGCCTTGTACGTCGCGCCGTTCCAGAACCGGACCGAGATCGAATCTGCGCCGTCGACCACGTGGTCGTTGGTCACGATGTCACCGTTCTCGTCGTAGACGAACCCCGAGCCCTGGGCCTGCTGCTGTTGCTGGCCGAACGCCGATCCTGTCGTCGTGTCGACGGTGATCTCGACGACCGACCGGTACGTCTTGTCGTACACCTGCCCCACGGTCAATGCGCCAGCGGCGGTCGGCTGAGACCCGCTCACCGTGACTTCCCGGACGACCGTCTTGCCGCTGTCGTTGCCGATCACGGCGAAGGCCAACGCACCCGCGCCCACGCCGACTACCAGTGCGGCGGCAAGGGCGGCGACGACGGCGAGGGAGCGGGTGCGGGGGGTCATCTGCATGTCCTTTCGGGTCGGTGTTCGCCAACACCATCGCAGCAGCAGCCTGAGGAGCGACTGAGACGGGGCTAAGAACTCGGTAAGACCGGTTGCGAACCTCGTTCGTGCCGAGTGCCTCTTACCCGACTCTCAGAGTCCATCCGCACAATTCAGGGGATGAGCATCCTGGTCGTCGACGACGAGCCTGCGGTTCGCGACTCCTTGCGCCGTGCTCTCGAGCTCGAGGGCTACGAAGTCGAGCTCGCAGAGGACGGCGAGCAGGCGCTCGACCGCCTCGGGCGTGACTCTCAGCCCGAGGCGATGATCCTCGACATCCTCATGCCAGGCATCGACGGACTCGAAGTCTGTCGGCGTATCCGTCAGGCCGGAAGCACGCTGCCCGTGCTCATGCTCACGGCGCGCGCCGAGGTGGACAGCCGGGTTGCCGGGCTCGATGCCGGAGCGGACGACTACCTGCCGAAGCCGTTCGCGCTCGCAGAGTTGCTCGCGCGGCTCAGGGCCCTCTTGCGGCGCGTCACGAACGGGTCGTCGGACGCGCTCCGCTTCGCGGATCTCGAGCTCGACCCGGGCACGCGTGAGGTGGCTCGAGGAGGTCGCCCCATCGAGCTGACCCGGACCGAGTTCTCGCTCCTGGAGCTGTTCCTGCGGAATCCGCGGCAGGTGCTGACCCGGTCGATCATCTTCGAGCGGGTCTGGGGATTCGACTTCGGCCCGACCTCGAATTCGCTCGACGTCTATATCGGTTACCTCCGTCGCAAGACGGAAGCCGACGGTGGCTCGCGCTTGATCCACACGGTGCGCGGCGTGGGCTACGCGTTGCGCGAGCAGTGATGATTCGGGCATGAGCTTCCGCGCTCGAATCGCTCTCGCCTCGGCTGTCGCGGTCGCGCTGGCAGTCGTGCTCGCCTCGGCGGTGGTCTACGTCGTCGCGCGAGGGCAGATCCGAGCGCCGATCGACCAGACGCTCGACCAGCGTGCGAATCAGATCGCCCACCTGCCGCTCGAGGCAATGACGTCCCCGACCGGGGAGACGTTCCTCGCGCTGCGTCCGGGCTTCGGCGAGCCGAACGTCTACATCCAGGTGGTGAAGTCGAACGGGGCGACGATCCGTCCGCCCGGCGACAGCACGCCGCTCCCCGTCGGAGAGGCCGAGCTCGCCGTCGCGCGCGGGGACGCGCGCGCCTTCAGACAGGACATGAACGTCAAGGGGACGCACCTTCGCGTGCTGACCTTCCCGTACTCGCCCGGCTACGCGGTTCAGGTCGCGCGACCACTCACGGAGGTCGACGACACGCTCAGAAATCTCGGGCTTCTGCTGCTGCTCATCGCGGGGGCCGGGATCGCCTTTGCCGCCGCTCTCGGTCTCGTCGTCTCGCGCGCCGCCCTCCGGCCCGTGCGGCGGCTCACCGAGACCGCCGAGCACGTCACCGAGACCGGCGACCTCTCGGAGCGGATAGACGTCAGCGGGCGCGACGAGCTGAGCCGCCTGGCGGCGACGTTCAACTCGATGCTCGGCGCACTCGAGGAGTCGACCCGCGCGCAGCGGCAGCTCGTCGCGGACGCGTCACATGAGCTCCGCACGCCGCTGACGAGCTTGCGGACGAACATCGAGGTGCTCGCGGGCGACCGGACGTTGCCGGCCGAGGAGCGGCAGCGGCTTCTCACCGACGTCGTCGAACAGGTCGGCGAGATGACCACCCTCATCGCAGAGCTCATCGAGCTCGCGCGCGCCGAGCAGCAGACGGCCGCGCCGGAGGACGTCAGGCTCGATCTCATCGCGACGGATGCGCTCGAGCGGGCGCGGCGCAACCGGTCGGAGGTGACGTTCACCGCCGACATCGAGGAGGCGACGGTTCGTGGTGTCCCAGCGACGATCGAGCGCGCGATCGCCAACCTCCTCGACAACGCAGCGAAGTGGAGTCCCCCGGGCGGGGAGGTGCGACTCGAGGTGCACGACGGGGAGGTGAGCGTCCGGGATCACGGGCCGGGGATCTCCGACGAGGACCTGCCCTACGTGTTCGACCGCTTCTACCGCGCACGGTCCGCACGCGGGCTGCCGGGCTCCGGGCTCGGTCTCGCGATCGTCCGCCAGGTCGCCGAGGCCCATGGGGGAGAGGTCGTGGCGGAGCACGCGGCCGGCGGCGGCACGATCATGACCCTGCGCCTGAACGGGCATGCACCCGTTGCAGCCGGGGTCGCTTCTTAGGCAGTTCTTACCACCTTTTCAGTGCACGTTCAGCCTGCGCTGGTTCTCTCAGCGCGGCCGTGTTCTACGTCACCTACATGCTCGCCGAGCTGCGGCGCCGCCGCGGTCGCACGATCCTCACCGCGCTCGGCCTCGCGGTCGGCGTCGGCCTCGTCGTCACCGTCAACGCGCTCTCTACGGGACTGAACGACGCGCAGGCGAAGGTCCTGAAGCCGCTTACGGGCGTCGGCACGGACATGTCCGTGACGCGACCGATCAGCTTCCAGAACCCGGGGGGAGGAAACGGTGGTCCCGGCTTCCCGCAGCTGAGCCAGCAGGAGCGCGATCAGCTCCGGAGCGAGAACGGCGGCTCGCGCTTCGGCCTCGGAAACCTCGGCAAGGCGGGATCTCACTTCTCGCGCGACAACTTCGTCGCCGCGTCGCAGCTCTCGTTCCCCGCCACCCAGGTCGAGAAGATCTCCGCCATCGACGGGGTCAGCTCCGCCGCCGGAGGACTCACCCTGAACGCGATCCACGTCGAGGGCACGGTCCCGACGCAGGCCCAGCAGGAGCAGCAGCGCCAGCAGTTCTTCCAGGGAGGCGGCCAGGGGGGTGGCGGGGGTGGCGTCTTCGGCGGCGCGCCTCGCAACATCAACCTGACGAACCTCACCGTCACCGGCGTCGACCAGACCCAGCCCCAGCTCGGCGCTGTCACGCCTGGGCAGATCGCGAAGGGCCGCTACTTCGGCAAGGCAGGCGCCAGCGAGGCGATCCTCGATCAGAGCTACGCGAGCCGCCAGAACCTCGGCGTCGGCAAGACCATCAAGGTCGGCGGCAAGAAGTTCACCGTCGTCGGGATCGCGAAGACGCCGATCGGAGGCCAGGCCTCCGACGTGTACCTCGAGCTCTCGACGCTGCAGAAGCTGTCCGATCACATGGGACGCGTGAACACCGTGTACGTCCGCGCGAACAGTGCGAGCGACGTCTCGTCCGTCTCTGCGACGATCACGAAGACCTTCGACGGCGCGTCGGTCACGACCGCCCAGGATCTCGCCGATCGCGTCACGGGGACGCTCGTCGACGCGAAGAACCTCGCCGGCAAGCTCGGCACCGCGCTGATCGTCCTCGGCCTCCTGGCCGCCTTCCTGATCGCGATCCTGCTCACCCTGGCGTCGGTGACGAAGCGCGTCCGCGAGCTCGGCACGCTGAAGGCGCTCGGCTGGTCGCAGGGGCTCGTCGTCCGCCAGGTGACGGGCGAGTCGCTCCTGCAGGGCCTTCTCGGCGGCATTCTCGGGGTGGCGCTCGGCCTCGCCGGCGCGGCGCTGATCAGCGCCTTCGGTCCCGAGTTGCATGCGACCGTGGCCGCCGCTGCTCGGACCGGGCCGGGCCGCTTCTTCGGCGGCTTCGGACAGGGGTCGGTCGACAACACCCCGACCTCGACGAGAGTCTCCCTCGACGCTCCCGTGAGTCTGGCTCTGATTCTCGGAGCGATCGGCCTCGCGCTGCTCGGAGGACTCATCGCGGGCGCGGCGGGCGGACTGCGAGCGGCGCGTCTCCGGCCCGCCGATGCGATCCGGCACATCGACTGAGGAGACCGAAGTGACGAGGACCGAGATCCGGAACGCCGAGACGCCGGCATACGAGCTGCGAGGAGTGTCGAAGACGTACATGCTCGGCGGGCACGACGTGCAGGCCGTGCGCGAGGTGTCACTGACGATCTCGGCGGGCGCCGCGGTCGCAGTCGTCGGGCCGAGCGGATCGGGGAAGACGACCCTGCTCCAGCTGCTCGGGGGGATGGACCGGGCGAGCGCGGGCGAGGTGCTCCATGAAGGGCGCGACCTCGCGCAGATGGGCGACGGCGACCTCGGCGACCTTCGCCTGAAGGCGTTCGGCTTCGTGTTTCAGCAGTTCAACCTCATCCCGACGCTCACCACCGCCCAGAACGTCGAGGTCTCGCTCGCGCCACGCGGTGGCACGGGGTCGACGCGCCGCGAGAGGGTCCTGAAGCTCCTCGACTCGGTCGGGCTCGCCGACCGCGCCGAGCACGTCCCGAGCCGGCTCTCGGGCGGCGAGCAGCAGCGGGTCGCCATCGCGCGGGCACTCGCGAACGATCCACACGTGCTCCTCGCCGACGAGCCCACGGGCAACCTCGACTCGGAAACGGGCACCGAGATCATCGAGCTCCTCCTGTCGCTCTCCGAGGAGGACGCTCGCACCGTCGTCGTCGTGACGCACGATGCCGAGATCGCCGCGCGGGCGCACAGGATCGTGCGCATGCAGGATGGGCGGATTCTCACAGAGGATCCGGCTCTCGAACGCGTTCAGACGACCCGTTGACGAGCGCCCGACTTCTTATGAAGCGTTAAGGAGCGTCTTAGACGGTGCTGCTGAGATGAGTCGCGCGACTCGAGCTCGAAAGGATCGACGATGACGATGAGCACGAAGGTCAAGATCGCCGCCGGAGCGGCTGCAGTGGTGGCGGTAGCCGGGGGCGGCGCCGCGTTCGCGGCCTCACACGCGTGGTCTCCGAAGACGGAGAACCAGGCGGTCATCGACGACGCAGCCAAGCAGCTCGGTGTCTCGCCCGACCAACTCAGCGCCGCCCTCAAGAAGGCTCTCGAGGATCGCGTCGACGCGGCCGTCGCCGCGGGAAAGCTCACGAAGGAGCAGGGTGACGCGCTCAAGGCGCGCATCGACTCCGGCGACGCACCGTTCGTGCTGGGCGGCCTCGGCGCCGGCGGCTTCTTCGGAGCCGGGCACTTCCGCGGTCCTTTCATGCGCGGTTTCTCCGCTGCAGCGTCGTATCTGGGCGTCTCCGAGGCCGAGCTCCGGGCGCAGCTCTCGAACGGGAAGACGTTGGCGCAGATCGCGAAGGACCACGGGAAGTCGGTCGACGGTCTCGTCCAGGCGCTGGTCAAGGACGCCGAGGCGAAGATCGATGCGGCCGTCACGTCAGGACGGTTAACGAAGGATCAGGCGGACAAGGCCAAGAGCTCGCTCGAGCAGGCGGTCACTGATCTCGTCAACGGGAAGTTCCCGGGCGACGAGTTCCGGGCGGGCCCGATGCTCGGCCGGCCGTTCTTCGGAAGCCCGGGCTTCGGCTTCCACGGCTTCCGGCCGGGACCGGGGTTCCAGTGGCACGCACGCCCCGGCTTCGACAGCGCGCCGGGCCCGACTGCCTGACGCCGACCGGTCGTCTCGATCGGTTCCCTCGTTCGAGGGGCTTTACCTCGAACGAGGGATTGCATCCCCCGAAGGCGTGACTAACACGAGATTCGGGGAGAGGGGAAGGGAGCCGCGCGCTCACCCTCGCGGCGGGCGCGCGGCCAATCTCTCCCCGCTCCCCGCCATCGCGCGCACACCGCCTCGTACTCAGGGCTTCCAGGTCTTGCCCTGCGTGTCCCAGCCGATGAGGACGTACGGCGCCACGGCCGCTGCGACGCCCGTGACGACGCTCTCTTCGGTTCGGCCGTCCACCCACAGCTCGCCGACGAGCGAGCCGTCGTAGCGAATCGGGGTTCGCATGCGCGCTGACTCGTCCGGCGTGCCGGTGCCCGGGCCGAGCACGAGTGCGTCTCCCTCGACGAACGATCCCGGCCCATGCGACGCTTGGCTGTTCCGCCAGGTGCTCGACGACACGGCGGAGAACGTCGTCCGCGTCGCCGCCGCGCTCGAGGATCTCGACGAGCGCCTGGTCGGAGTCGCTCACGACCGTTCCTCGAGATCCTCTCCCTCGAACGACCTGACCACTGACCTGATCTCCTCCGGGATCGGGATCGCCCGGCGCTCGTCGAGGTCGACGAGCACGACGGTCAACTCGGCCACGACCATGAGCAGGTCGTCCGGCAGGCGGTAGGCCGCGCACTCGTAGGTCATGCTCGTGCGGCCGATCCGCTTGACGCGGACGAACGCTTCGATGAGGTCGTCGAACCGCGCCGGCGCGTGGTACTCGACGTTCAAGGCGCGCATGACGAACTCGCCTCCGGCCGCGGCGAATGGGGCATGCTCCAGGTGCCGGTGGTACTCGACGCGCGCCTGGTCGAAGTACGGGAGGTAGCGGCCGTAGTAGACGATCCCCTGCGCGTCCGTGTCCGAGAACCAGACGCGCGCGAGCGCCGAGTACTTGAACGGGGGTCTGCGATCGGTCGCCCTGCCGAGCTCGAGTGTGTCGCTCACGAGCGCGATCCTATGCGCGCCACGAACCTGCGCCGTCTATGCGCGGATGAGCTCGAGCACCTCGTCCCGCTTTTCCTCCATGAGCGGGAGCGAGAGGGCTTCGAGGTTCAGGCGCAGCAGCGGCTCCGTGTTCGACGGGCGCACGTTGAAGTGCCACTGGTCGAAGTCGATCGAGATCCCGTCGAGGTGTGAGATCCGTCCGCCGAGCGCGCCGTATCGCTCCTTGAGTTCCTGGATCTTCAGCGCCACGTCGGCAACGCGTGTGTTGATCTCACCCGTGAGGAAGAAGCGTTCCCGGTACGGCGCGAGCAGCTCGGACAGCTTCCGGCCGCGCCGCGAGAGAAGCTCGAGCATCAGGAGGAGCGGAACCGTGCCCGAGTCCGCCTGGGAGAAGTCGCGGAAGTAGTAGTGCGCCGACACCTCGCCGGCGAAGGTCGCGTCCTCCTCGCGCATCCGCTGCTTGATGAAGGCGTGGCCGACTCGGTTGACGAGCCCGACGCCTCCGGAGCGCTCGATCGTCTCCGGAACGGCCCAGCTCGCGCGGACGTCGTAGATCACCTTCGCACCCGGCTCCTTTTCGAGCACCGCCTCCGCCAGGAGCGCGGTGACGAAGTCCCCGGGGACGAACTCGCCCGTGTCGTCGACGAAGAAGCAGCGGTCGGCGTCCCCGTCGAAGGCGACGCCCAGGTCGGCCCGCTCCTCGCGTGTCCGTTCGACGATGAACTCCCGGTTCTCGGGGAGGAGCGGGTTCGGCTCGTGGTTCGGAAAGCTCCCGTCGGGCTCGAAGTAGCAGCGGACGACGTCGACCTGCGGAAGGCGCTCGAGAAGCGGCGGGAGGATGACTCCCGCCATGCCGTTGGCGGCGTCGATCACCGCCCGGAGTGCCGAGATCGCGCCGGGATCGACGAACGAGAGCACCTTCTCGACGAACGCGGGCCAGACATCCTCGCTCGCGACGTCTCCTCGTGCCTTCACCGGGCCGAAGCCGGCGGCCGCGCCTGCACGGATCTCGCTCAGGCCGGAGTCGCCGCCGACGGGCAGCGCGCCGCGCCTGACGATCTTCATCCCCGTGTACTCCTTCGGGTTGTGCGAGGCGGTCACGCAGATCCCCCCGTCGAGCCCGAGCTCGCCGACCGCGAAGTAGAGGAGCTCGGTGCCGACCAACCCGATGTCCAGGACGTCAGCGCCGCCGTCGCGTGCACCCTCGACGACGGCCGCCGCCATCGTCGGAGACGAGAGGCGCATGTCTCGCCCGACGGCGATCCGCTTCGGTTCGAAGTGCTCCACGTACGCCCGACCGACCGCGTAGGCCCCGTCCTCGTCGATCTCGTCGGGATAGACGCCGCGCACGTCGTATGCCTTGAAGACGCCTGCCGCCAGCACGAGCACGGACTCTAGTCGGGAGGGATTCTGCCCGGCCCCGGCGTCGTTTCTACACTTCAATGGTGGAGCGGAAGCTCGCGACGGTGCTGTTCGTGGACCTCGTCGACTCGACGCGCCTGGTGGCCGCGTCCGATCCCGAGGTCGTCCGACGCCGCGTGACGCAGTTCTTCGAGCGGGTGTCCCATTGCGTGACCATCCACGGTGGGATCGTCGAGAAGTTCGCCGGCGACGCCGTGCTCGCCGCGTTCGGCGTGCCGCAGTCGCACGAAGACGACGCGCTGCGGGCTGCCCGCGCGGCGCTCGCGATGCGAGAGGCCGTCGCCGAGCTCGACCTCGAGGCGAGGATCGGCATCGAGGCGGGCGAGCTCGTCGTCGACGATGCCGAGTCGTCGTTCGTGACCGGCGAGGCCGTCAATCTCGCGGCGCGCCTCCAGCAGGTGGCGATGCCGGGCGAGATCCTCATCGGCCCGACCGCGCACCGTCTCGCCGCCGGCGCGCTCGTCGTCGAGGACGCAGGCCCGCTCGAGCTCAAGGGCCTCGACGCCCCGGCACGCGCCTGGCGCATCGTGACCGCCCTCGACGGAGGCGTGCGTCCGTCCGGTCCGCGGGCGCCGCTCGTCGGCCGGGACGAGGAGCTCGACCTGCTCGCGAACACGTTCGCCCGCACCGTGCGGGACGGTCGCGCGTACCTGTTCACGATCTACGGCGAGCCCGGTGTCGGGAAGAGCCGCCTTGCCCGCGAGTTCGTCGACGGGCTCGAGCGCGCGAGTGTCCTCTCGGGGCGCTGCCTCCCGTACGGCGAAGGCGTCACCTACTGGCCGCTGGCCGAGATGATCAAGGCGGCCGCCGGCATCTCGGACGACGATCCCCTCGAGGAGGCGTTCGAGAAGCTCCGCGCCTGCTGTGAGGAGGAGACGGTCGCCGACGTGCTCGGCCTCGCGGCCGGGATGCTCGAGGCCCTCGAGGGCGACCGCAGCCCGCAGGAGATCGCGTGGGCTGCGCGCCAGGTGATGGAGTCGCTCGGCGACGTGCAGCCGCTCGTCCTTCTCTTCGAGGACATCCATTGGGCGGAGGAGCCGATGCTCGACCTGATCGAGCACCTCGCCGACCTCGTCCGCACACCGCTCCTCATCCTCTGCCTCGCACGACCCGAGCTGCTCGAGCAGCGGCCGGGTTGGGGTGGAGGTCGGGTCCGCTCGACGGCGATCGAGCTCGAGCCGTTGTCGGAGAGGGAGAGCGAGCTCCTGGTCGAGAAGCTCGTGAGCCAGCTCGCCGGGACGTCGGGCGAGGTCCCGCCGTCCCTCCCCAGGGAGGTGCTCGAGCGGACCGAGGGCAACCCGCTCTTCGTCGAGGAGATGATCAGGATGCTCGTCGAGAGCGACGCCCGCGACGAGGCGTCGGACGGCATCCCGGACTCGCTCCAGGCGCTCATCGCCGCGCGTATCGACCACCTCCCGGCCGCCGAGAAAACGCTCCTCCAGCGTGCATCCGTCATCGGCCGTGTCTTCTGGAAGGCGGCGATCGAGTACGTGTCCCCGGAAGACCTCGAGGACGTCGAGTCGATCCTCGACAGCCTCCTGACCCGCGAGTTCCTCCTCCGCGAGCCGCGCTCGTCGATCACCGGCGAGAAGGCGTACCGCTTCAAGCATCAGCTCATTCGCGAGGTCGCCTACACGAGCCTCGCCAAGCTTGCTCGCGCACACCACCACGCGCGCTTCGCCGGTTGGCTCGGGGAGCGAGCGGGGGAGGAGCTGCTCGAGATCCGCGCGTACCACCTCGAGCAGGCCGTCGACTTCCTGACGGAGCTGGAGGGGGCAGCACCCGAGGACCTCGCGAACGAGACCGCCGCGGCGCTCGTCAAGGCGGCTCGCAGGGCGATGGCCCGCGAGGCGTATGCGACGGCACGGAAGCTCGCATCACGCTCGCTCGAGCTCCGCCCGACCTTGTCGGCGCGATACCTCGCCGCGCGCGCGGCCTGGAGGCTCGCGGATCTCGCGACCGTCGAGGTCGAGATGCGGAAGGTGCGCGAAGAGGCGCAGCACGAGGAGAACCGCGTGATCGAGGCGATCGCGCTCACCTCGCTCGGCGAAGCGAGGCTCAGGCGCGAGGCGGATCCTGCCGGTGCCCAAGCCCTAGTCGACGAGGCGCTCGAGATCCTCGTCACCGAGGACGACCCCGCGGCTCACTTCGACGCGCTCAGCCTCCGTGTCACGATCGCAGCGTGGCGCGGCGACGTCGACGACGCCGTCCGGCACACCGAGCGGGCGTACGGCGTGGCGATGGACTCCGGCCGCAAGGATCTGCAGACGATCGCGTCGCAGGCGCTCGCCACGCTGCACCTGGGCAGGCTCGAGCTCGACGAGGCCGAGCTCGCCATCACGCGGGCGCTCGAGCTCGCCGGCGAGAGCGGGAGCGTTCGCGCACGGATCGGAGCCACCTTCGCGTACGGGCACTTCCTTCGGCACAAGGGCGAGTTCGACGCGGCCGAGACGATCTACGAAGAGGTCAGAACCACAGCTGCAGAGGTGGGCCTCGAGCACTTCGTCGGCTACGCACTCTTCCAACTCGGTGCGCTCGCCCGCAGGCGCGGCGACATCAAGCGGGCCGAGAAGCTCCTGCGCGAGGCGACGCGGTCGGCGGCGGCCCGCGGCGACCGCGGCTTCCTACCCGAGGCGCAGGCTCAGCTCGCCTGTGCGCTCGTCGAGGCAGGAAGGCTCGAGGAGGCGGAGCGGCTCGCCCTCGAGGCGGTCGCCGGTGTCGGTCCGGAGGATCCGAGCGCCCGCGTGGCTGCGACCGGCGCGCTCGGCCATGTTCGCGCGGCCCAGGGCCGTGACACCGAGGCGGAGGACCTGATCCGCGAGGCTCTCGCAATCGCCCAGCAGAGCCCGTTCACGCACCTCGAGCTCGAGCC
>DASSQE010000005.1:0-11708 GCA_035702645.1 Gaiellaceae bacterium | reverse complement strand
GAAGAGATGGTCGCGACCCTCGAACCAACCGGGGTCGAGGTCGGTCGCGGCCAGGGTCGGGGCCACTCCCCGGTTCGTCGCCATCGACCGCTGCCCGTCCTCCGCGACGAGCGCGCACACGACTCCCGTGGAGCCCTCGATCGGTCCCACGACCTCGACACCGCGTCCAGTCAGGCCGTCGCGCACGAGCCGGCCCGCGTTGTCCGCGCCGCTCTTGCAAACGAGGCGCGCGCTCGCGCCGAGCTCGACCGCCCACGCGGCGACGTTCGCGGCCTGGCCACCCGGGCCAAGGACGATCTCCGCCGGCGTGTCGCCGCCTTCTGCGGGCGGAGCCGCGAGGCGGACCACGACGTCGAGCACGAGGTCGCCGAGAGCGCAGACGAGCATCGGACAACGGATCGTAAGATCAGTTCGTGGACGGCGAAGGGCGACGCGAGCGGCTTCGGACTTTCCTGCTCGGCGGAGTCGTCGGGGCGTCGGCCGCGATCGCCGCGGTCAGCCGGCGACGGAGGGCCCAGCGACGGCGAGGACGGCCGCGCGGACTGGCGGCGTTCGAGAGTGCGCCCTGCTACCGGGAGCTCCTCGACCGCGAGCAGGAGTCCGACGCCCGGCGAAGCTAGCCTTTCGCCCTCGTGCCAATCTACGAATATCGTTGCCCGAACGGGCATACGTTCGAGGTCTTCCAAAAGATGTCGGACGCACCCGCGGACACATGCACGGTCTGCGGCGAGGGGCCCGTCGAGAAGCTGCTCTTCCCCGTCGCGGTCCACTTCAAGGGCTCGGGCTTCTACTCGACCGATTACGGCCGCAAGGGGCAGAAGCCCGGAGCGAAGGAGGGCGACGGCTCGGCCGGATCCGACAAGCCCTCGAGGGACAAGAGCACCAAGGAGAGCGGGGCGAGCTCGGGCTCGGGAGACTCGGGCTCGGGCGGCACCGGCGAGAAGAAGACGCCGCCGGCCAAGGACTGACTCAGCGGCGGGTGCAGCCCGGGCCGTACAGCGTCCCCTTTGCCGGCGCGAGAGGCGCCGAGCGACGCAGGAACATCGAGACGACGTTCACGTTGTCCTCCGACCCGACGATCACCGACTCCCCGCCGATCGTCTGAGGATCGCCGCCCAGGCGGCAGTGGAGCGACTGACCCGAGTCGGCTCTGAACCGGACCCAGCCGAGCTGGGCGAGCTGCCACGCAGACATGTCCGTCGCGATCGGCGCGGCGATCGAGTCGCCGACGAACGGCAGCCGGAGAAACGTCCCGAAGCTCGCGATCTTCGCGCCGACCGCGTCGGCGACCTGCTGCTGCCGTGCTCCGCGTGAGATGTCGTTGTCGGACGGATCGAGCAGGTTCTCGCGGATCCTCGAGTACACGAGCGCACGCTTTCCATCCATGTGCTGGGAGCCCTTCGCGAAACGCCACCCCTTCCAGTCGTTGCACCGCGACGCCTTGTACGGACAGTCGAAGCGGTTGGACAAGATCGGCTTCGGGACGTTCACCTCGATGCCGCCGAGCGAATCGATCAGCTCCTTGAACCCGTCGAAGTCGACGACGACGACGTGCTGGATCGGAAGGCCGGTCAGGGCGCGCACTGTGGCGAGCGTCAGCGCCGGGCCTCCGATCTGGCTGGCGGCGTTGATCTTCGACGGCCCGTAGCCGGGGATGTCCACGCGGAGATCGCGCGGGATCGAGAGATACGACAGCCGGTGCTTGCCCGGGTCGGTGTGGAGGAGGAGCAGCGAGTCCGAGCGATGGGCCCCGGAGCGTCCCGGCTCGCTTCCACCGTCGGTCCCGATCACGAGGATCGTGGACGGGTTCGAGAGCAACGACCCGTCTTGCTGCGCGAGCTTCGAGCGCGTGCCGGGTGGGAGTCGGTCGTTCGCCTTCGACACTCCGTGCGAGAACGAGACGTAGCCGAGAACGCCCCAGACGGCGAGGAGCACGAGCAGGCCCACGACTCCGAGTGCGATCCACAGGCCCCACCGCCTGCGACGCGGCGCGCTCGGTGTCGAGGGAGTCGTGCGGTCCGGTCGGGACCTCCGGTCGAGGGGGACCTTGCCCTTGGATCGCCCGCCGCGATACACCCGGTAGGGCTTGACTCCCTCGGCCATTCGGGCCGTTATGGTAGCCCGCGGCTTGGCCGCTCCTCTCGTCATCGGCGTCGACGTCGGCGGGACGAAGATCCTCGCTGGTATCGCCGACCGCCAGGGTCGGGTGCTCGCGCAACATGAGATCCCGAGCCCGACGAGCTCGGAGGAGGCGGTGCTGGAGGCGCTCGACGCCGTCGTCGAGGAGCTCCGCGACGACCGGGTCGAGGCGCTCGGGTACGGCGTCCCGACGAACCTCGACCGCGCGAGCGGGAAGATCATCGCCGGCGTCAACCTGCCGCTCACGGACGTCGACCTCGCAGGTCACGCCCGCGAGCGCTTCGGGTTGCCGGTCGGCGTGGGGAACGACGCGAGCGTCGCAGCGCTCGCCGAGGCGAGGCTGGGAGCGGGAAGGGGCTCCTCGTCGATCGTCATGCTCACGCTCGGAACCGGCGTCGGCGGAGGGGTCGTCCTCGACGGGCGCCTGTCCCGGAGGTGGGCGGAGCTCGGCCACGTGGTCGTCCAGGCGGGCGGTCCACCGTGTCAAGGGCACTGCCACGGGCACGGGCACCTCGAAGCTGTCGCTTCCGGGACCGCAGCTGTCCGGATCGCGCGTGAGCTGTACGGCCCCGACGCGGACGCGCACACACTCCTCGAGCGAGCGCGTGAGGGAGACCCTCCCGCGGTCGAGCGGATCGCAGAGATGGCGGATCTGCTCGGCGCGGCGGTCGGCTCGTTCGCGAACGTCTTCGACCCGGACGTCTTCGTGATCGGGGGCGGTTTCGGGGAGGCTGCTGCAGACCTGCTGCTGGAACGTGCGCAGGAAGCAGCCCGCCGGGAGGCGCTCGAGCCGGCGGACCAGACGCTTCATATCGTGCCCGCCGAGCTCGGGAGCGACGCGGGTCTCGTCGGTGCTGCCCTCGTCGCGTTCGAGGCGCTCGACGGGACGTGGTAGGTGCCTCTCGCGGTCTGCGCAACGCCGATCGGAAACCTCGACGACGTGAGCCTGCGGGTCCTCGACGAGCTCCGCGAGGCGGATCTCCTGCTCTGCGAGGACACGCGACGGACGCGGATCCTCCTCGACCGGCACGGCATCTCGGCCCGACTCGTCAGCTACCACCGGCACAACGAGGCTGCACGCGAGCGCGACGTACTCGACGCGTTGGCGCGGGGTGAGCGGGTCGCGCTCGTCTCGGACGCCGGGCTGCCCGGCGTCAACGATCCGGGCGCGCGGCTGATCGAGGCCGCTCTCTCCGCGGGACAGCAAGTGACCGTGCTTCCAGGGGCGTCGGCAGTCGAAACCGCCCTCGTCGCCAGCGGGCTGGTCGGGGACCGCTACCAGTTCGTCGGCTACCTGCCGCGGCGCCGGGGTGAGAGGGAGGCACTCGCCGAGGACCTCGCCCGCTGGCCGCACACAGTGGTCGCCTTCGAGTCGCCGCGCCGGCTGCCGGAGTCCTTGGCGCTCCTCGCCCGAGCGATGCCGGACCGGGCAGCAGCCGTGTGCCGAGAGCTGACCAAGAGATTCGAGGAAGTGCGCCGCGGAACGCTCGAGGAGCTCGCGGCGC
The DNA here is from genome assembly GCA_035702645.1 of Gaiellaceae bacterium. Classification (GTDB taxonomy): domain Bacteria; phylum Actinomycetota; class Thermoleophilia; order Gaiellales; family Gaiellaceae; genus GMQP-bins7. The sequence continues at coordinate 8,064 of DASSQE010000005.1, read as the reverse complement.
AGTTCGCGGAGCCGCCTCGCGGCGAGATCACCGTCGTGCTCGGCTCTTTCACTCCAGCCGGCGGGGCCGCGCGCGAAGAGGTCGCGCTGCAGGCCGTGGCTGAGCTCGTCGCGGCCGGCGCCCCTCGGCGGACGGCGGCCGACATCGTCGCTCGACTCACCGGTTCGTCACGGAACGCGCTCTACCGCTCCTCGCTGTAGGCTCATTTGACAACGGTAGGGACGACCGCTACCGTGCGTCGACGTTGACTCGAATGACAACAGCGCGGCTCGGCGCGGCTCTCACCGTCGCACTCACGGCATTTGTGGTCGTTCCTGTCGCGTCGGCGTGGAGCTGGCCTGCGGACGGAGAGGTCCTCCGCGGCTTCTCCGTGGGACCCGATCCCTACGCAGGTGGGCAGCATCGGGGCGTCGACATCGCGCTCGGTGGGGCTCCGACAGTCCGGGCGCCCGCCTCGGGAGACGTCACCTTCGCCGGCAGCGTGCCGACCAACGGCTTGACGGTCACGATCGCCACCCCCGACGGGCACAAGGTCTCGCTGACCCACCTCGGAAGGCTGCTCGTCGAGCGCGGAGCCCGAGTGGCCGATGGAGACCCGATCGCCGAGCCCGGACCCTCGGGCGTTCCCGAGCACGACGTGCCGTACGTGCACCTCGGAATCCGGGAGGCGGACGGCGAGACGTACGTGGACCCGCTCTCGCTCCTTCCCTCGCGCGCGGCGCCGACGCCATCCCCGCCATCGCCCGCGCCGAGCCCGCAACCGGCGCCCGCCCCTACGCCGTCACCGGCTCCTGCCCCGGCTCCCACACCGGCGGCTCCCGCACCGGCGCCGGCCGCTCCCCCATCCTCTCCTCCTCCTGCGACGCCTGCGCCGGCCGAGGGCTCCGGGTCATCCGTTGCGAGCCCCGCGCCGCAGCCGGCGTCGGCGGCGAACGAGTCGCCGCGACATGCGTCTCCTCGGCCTGTGCTGACAACGCCGCATGCTTCCGTCTCCGTTGGAAACGGGGTGGCTGGGGGGTCGAGGTCGGCGAAGACAGCACCCTCGACGTCACTGCGCACGCGATCGTTCGGCTCGGCCGGGCAGATATCCGAATCGGTTACGAACCTCGATGGTCTCGGTGCCGGCTCCACGGTGACGCACGTGTCGAAGCTGGGCGCCGTCGGGTCCGAGGTCGTCCGCGCCGGATTGCGGGACCGGCCCGTCTCGGCCGACTCGCACGGGCTGGCACGTACATCTCCGGGCTCCGCGATCTCGTCCGAACGACGTCGAGTCGAGCCCCGACATCGCTCTCACCTGCGCGAACGAGCTCGTTCGTGGGCCTTCGTCCTGGTTCTCGCGATCGCACTCTCCGCGCCCGCTGGCGCCCTCGGAGCGGCGCGGGTCGGCCGGAAACGACTCCCTATGATTGGCCCCCGTGAGCGAGCCGACCGAGCCGCAGAAGATTCTCGTCGCGGTCGCGTGGCCGTATGCGAACGGTCCGCGCCACATCGGGCACGTCGCGGGCTTCGGCGTTCCGTCGGATGTGTTCGCGCGCTACCACCGTTTGAGGGGGAACGACGTGCTCATGGTCAGTGGTACGGACGAGCACGGCACTCCGATCATGGTGGCCGCCGACCGCGAGGGGGTGTCCCCGCAGGAGATCGCTGACCGCTACAGCCAGGTCATTCGCTCCGATCTCCTCCGCCTCGGGCTGTCGTACGACCTCTTCACGAGGACCACGACGCTGAATCACCACGAGGTGGTGCGGGACGTCTTTCGAACGCTCTACGACCGAGGGTTCATCTACGAGCAGAAGGTCATGGGCGCGTTCTCCGCGGTCACGGGTCGAACGCTTCCCGACCGGTACATCGAGGGGACGTGCCCCATCTGCGGGTTCCCAAGCGCACGCGGCGATCAGTGCGACAACTGCGGGAACCTCCTCGACCCGGTGGATCTCATCGAGCCGCGCTCGACGACCGACGGCGAGCCGCCGGTGTTCAAGGAGACGTCGCATCTCTTCCTCGATCTGCCGGCCTTCCGCGATCGACTCACGGACTGGATCGAGCGCCAGGGCCACTGGCGGGCGAACGTGCGGCGGTTCTCCCTCGAGTTCTTGAAGGAGCTGCGACCGCGTCCCGTCACGCGTGACCTCGACTGGGGCGTCCGCATTCCGGTGCCGGGATTCGAGGAGCAGGAGGACAAGCGGATCTACGTCTGGATCGACGCCGTCGTCGGGTACCTGTCCGCCGCGATCGAATGGGCGGCGAACCGCGGGACACCCGATGCCTGGCGCGAGTGGTGGCAGAACCCCGAGGCCCGGCACTTCTACTTCATGGGGAAGGACAACATTCTCTTCCACTCCGTCGTCTGGCCGAGTCAGCTCCTCGGATACGCAGCGGGCGGCGAGTACGGCGCGGGAAAGGGCGATCTCGAGCTTCCGTACGACGTCGTCTCGAGCGAGTTCCTGACGATGGAAGGACGGCAGTTCTCGACGAGCCGGAACGTCGTCATCCACGTCGGCGACTTCCTCGACCGCTACAGCGCGGACAGCCTGCGCTACTTCCTCACCGCCGCCGGGCCAGAGAACCAGGACTCGGACTTCACCTGGGCGGAGTTCGTCCGGCGCAACAACGACGAGCTGATCGCGACTTGGGGGAACCTCGTGAACAGGACGCTCCAGAGCGCATACAAGAACTTCGGCGCCGTGCCCTCTCCGGGCGCGCTCACCGACGCGGACGTGAGACTGCTCCGCGAGGTCGAGGGCGGGTTCGACGTCGTCGGCTCGCTGGTCGAGGCGGCGCGTTTCAAGAACGCGCTCCAGGAGGCGATGCACCGTGCCGCGCTCGGCAATCAGTACGTCGCGGAGCAGGCGCCCTGGGCGCTCCTCGAGGAAGATCGAGAGCGTGCCGCGACGGTCCTCTACGTCGCGCTCCGCGCCGTCGACAACCTCAAGGTGCTGCTCGCTCCGTTCCTCCCGTTCTCCGCGCAGCGCGTGCACGAGCTGCTCGGGTACGAGGGCGTCTTCTGCGGGCCTCCCGAGGAGCGGACGGCGGAGGAGGCGGGTGGCCGCGAGCACGGTGTCCTCACGGGGGAGTACGCGTCGTGGGTCGGCCAGTGGGCGCCGAGCGAGCTGCCGCCCGGCCAATCGCTCCGCGAGCCGGCGCCGCTCTTCACGAAGCTCGATCCGGACAAGGTCGTAGCGGAGGAGCTGGCACGGATGCAGGAGCAGCTCGATCCGGTGTGACGGACTCACACGCGCACCTGGACGCGTGTGACGAATCGGCGGCGCGGCTCGTGGAGCGTGCGGCCGCCGCAGGCGTCACGCGCATCGTGACCATCGGAACGGGTATCGAGTCGAGCCGAGCCGCGCTCGAGATCGCGGACGAGAGCGACGGCGTCTATGCCGCGCTCGGAGTCGACCCGCACCAGGCCGCGGGCGAGGACGCCGCGAGGCTCGACGAGCTTCGGGAGCTGCTCGGTCACCCGAAGGCTGTCGCCGTGGGCGAGACGGGCCTCGACAACGTGCGCCGTTTCGCGACGCCCGCCGAGCAGCGCCGACTCTTCGAGCTCCAGCTCGAGCTCGCGGACGAGCTCGGGCTCCCGGTCGTGGTCCACAACCGGGAAGCGTCCCGGGACACGGCCGACGTGCTCGCCGCGTTCGACGGGCGGGTGATCCTCCACTGCTTCTCCTCGCCCGACATGCTTCCGACGGCGCTCGAGCGCGGCTACTACGTCTCGTTCGCAGGGAACGCGACCTACCCGAAGGCGCCGGAGCTCCGAGACGCGGCGACTCGTGTCCCGCCCGACCGGATCCTGGTCGAGACCGACAGCCCCTACCTCTCGCCGCAGGCCGTCCGCGGGAAGCGGAACGAACCTGCGCATCTCGTCCACACCGTCGCTGCGCTCGCAGCGGTCCGGGGCGAGACTCCGGAGGAGCTTGCGACTCGTTCGCACGCGAACGCGGGCATCGCGTTCGGGCTCGCGTGAGCGCAACGCCGAAGAAGGCGCTCGGCCAGCACTTTCTCGCAGACGAGAACATCCTCGGGGTCATCGGCCGGCTCGCAGACCTCCGGCCGGACGACGTGGTCCTCGAGGTCGGCCCCGGCCTCGGTGTGCTCACGCGCTACCTCGCGGAGCGGGTCCAGCTGGTGCACGCCGTGGAGATCGACCGCACGCTCGAGGACGCGCTCTCCGCCGCGCTCGCCTCCATCGAGAATGTCGACCTGATCTTCGGCGACGCGCTCCGGGTCGACCTCGCCGCGCTCGAGCCGGCGCCGGGCAAGTTCGTCGCGAACCTGCCGTACAACGTCGCGACGCCCCTCGTCGTCGAGACACTCGAGAAGGTCCTGTCGATCGGGCACTGGTGCGTGATGGTCCAACGTGAGCTCGCCGAGCGCTTCTTCGCCGCTCCGCGGACGAAGGCCTACGGGGCCGTCTCGGTTCTCGTCCAGCTCCAGGCGCGTCGGCTCGGAACTCACCCCGTGGCGGCAACGGTGTTTCGGCCCCCGCCGCGGGTCGAGTCGATGCTCGTCGCGTTCGAGAGGTCGGGCGATGTCCCGATTAGCGATGTGCGCCGTCTCGTCGAGGCGGCGTTCGCTCATCGGCGCAAGACGATGGCGAACTCCGTCGCGCTCACGGGGCTCGCGTCGCGGGAGGGCGTGGAGAAGGCCCTCGTCGCGGTCGACCGGTCCCCAGGGGCCCGAGCGGAGGAGCTCGAGCCGCAGGACTTCGTCGACCTCGCCCGCGTCCTCGCATGAGCAGCGGAGCGCCCGCGAAGATCAACCTCGGGCTCGTCGTCGGGCCCGTCCGGGCGAACGGAAAGCACGAGGTCGTGACGCTGCTGCAGCGGATCGATCTCCGCGATGAGATCGACGTCGATCCACGTGACGACGGCGCCGTCGTCGTCGATGGCTACCCGGGAGACACTCTCGTCCGGGATGCGCTCGCCGCGCTTGCCGAACGGTCAGGCGCCGGCCCGGGGTGGCATGTGCGGCTCGAGAAGAGGATTCCCGTCGCCGCCGGCCTCGGCGGCGGGAGCTCGGACGCGGCGGAGGCGCTGAAGCTCGCGAACGCCCACCTCGCGAACCCGCTCTCGACGGTCGAGCTTCGCGCGCTCGCGGCGGACCTCGGCGCGGACGTTCCGTTCTTCCTGACCGAGGGGACGCAGCTCGGGTCGGGTGACGGCTCGGAGCTCGCATCCGTCTCGATTCCTCTCGACTTCTCGGTCCTGCTCGTGCTCCCGAGGGGCGAGCGGAAGCTCTCGACCGCCGACGTGTATCGCGCCTTCGACGAGCGTGGCGGTCCGAACGAGTTCGACGCACGCCGGACCATGCTGCTGGAGGCGGTGGACCGAGTTCGGGAGCCGCGGGACCTCGCCTCCCTGCCGCCAAACGACCTCGCCTCGTCTCCGCTCGCCGCCGAGCTCGAGTCGCTCGGAGCGTTCCGAGCCGACGTCAGCGGCGCCGGCCCGGTCGTCTACGCGCTCTTCGAAGGCCCTGGGGAAGCGGAGAGCGCAGCTCGCGCGACAGGCGACGCGCGGACGATCTGGCTCACGCGCCCGGTGTCGTCGTGACATCCCAGGCTCCCTCGGGGACGAATGGCAAGATGCACCGTCCGGCTCTGGGGCGTGGCCAAGTGGTAAGGCAACGGGTTTTGGTCCCGTGATCCCAGGTTCGAATCCTGGCGCCCCAGTCACGATGTCCGCCAAGAAGACGAGAGAGCTCGGCACGGTGGTCATGGCCGCCGGCCTCGGCACGCGCATGCGGTCGAGCGTTCCGAAGCACCTCCATCCAATCCTCGGGCGGCGCATGGTCGACTGGGTGCTCGAGGCCGCGTCCGAGCTCGGCGCCGAGCCTCTCGTCGTGGTCACTTCCCCTGCGACGTCCGAGGCGTTCCCTGGCCTCGACGTCGCCGAGCAGGAGCTGCCTCTCGGCACCGGCGACGCGGTGCGGACCGCCCGTGCGCGGCTCGAGGGCAGGTCGAAGGACGTGCTCGTCCTCTCCGGCGACACCCCTCTTCTCACCGGGAATCTCCTCGCCGACCTCGTCGCCGCCCACCGTCGTGAGGACGCCGCCGCGACCGTCCTCTCGTTCGAGCCGGACGACCCCCGTGAGTACGGCCGTGTGCTCCGTGACGGGAACGACGGGCTCTCGGCGATCGTCGAGGCGGGCGACGCGACGCCGGAGCAGCTCCTAGCACGGGAGGTCAACTCCTCGATCTACGTCTTCCGGTCGGAGCTCCTGTGGCCGACGCTCGACCGGCTCACCCCGCACAACGCTCAGGGGGAGCTCTACCTCACCGACTCCGTCGAGCTTCTCGTCGCGGATGGGCACCCGGTCGCTGTGCATCGCGCCTCGGACCCGCGGGAGGCGGAGGGCGTGAACACCCGCTCGGAGCTCGCGGCGGCCGCTGCGACCCTGCGCGAGCGCGTGAACGAGGCGCACATGCTCGCCGGCGTGACGATCGTCGATCCGGCGTCGACGTGGATCGACGTCGACGTCGTGCTCGAGCCGGATGTGATCGTCCATCCGTTCACGGTCGTGCGCGGCGCGTCGCGGATCGCGAGTGGCGCGGAGGTCGGGCCGCACGCGGCGATCGTCGACGCGGTCGTCGGAGAGGGCGCCCTCGTGGGACCGTTCTGTTACCTTCGCCCCGGAACCGTGCTCGAGGCGGGTGCGATGGCCGGGACCTTCGTCGAGATCAAGAACTCACGGATCGGTGAACGCACCAAGGTCCCGCATCTCTCCTACCTCGGAGACGCCGATGTGGGATCCGACACCAACGTCGGAGCGGGGAACATCACGGTCAACCAGGATCACGTGACGCGGAAGAAGTTCCGCACGTCGATCGGGAGCAACGTCAGGACCGGCGTCGACAATTCGTTCGTCGCCCCGGTGACCATCGGCGACGACGCATGGATTGCAGCCGGCTCGGTGATAACAGAGGATGTGCCCCCAGGCGCGCTGGCGATTGCGCGCGCGAGGCAGGTCAACAAGGAAGGGCGCGGTGGAAAGCGGAACGATTGAGCAGACGCTTCCAGGGCTCGAGGCCGAAGTCCCGCGCGTCGCGATGACGACCGGGCACGCGATCCCGCTCACGCCGCAGAAGCGGCTGATGGTCTTCGCCGGTCGCTCGCATCCGGAGCTCGCGGCCAAGATCGCCGAGCAGCTCGGCGTCGAGCTCGGCGAGATCGAGCTCACGACGTTCGCGAACGGCGAGACGTACTGCCGCTACTGCGAGTCCGTCCGCGGGGCGGACGTGTTCGTCGTCCAGACCGGCTGCAGGCCGGTCGACCAGAACATGATGGAGCTCCTGTTCATGATCCAGGCGGCCCGGCTCGCGTCGGCGAAGCGGATCACGGCGGTCATCCCGTGGTTTCCGTACTCCCGCCAGGATCGCAAGGCGAAGCCGCGCGAGCCGATCTCGAGCAGGTTGCTCGCGGACATGATCCAGAATGCCGGCGCCGATCGCGTTCTGACGATGGATCTGCATGCCGGGCAGATCCAGGGCTTCTTCACGATTCCCGTCGACCACATGACCGCGCAGCAGCTCTTCGCGCGCCACTTCCGTGATCTCGGGCTCTCCGGCGAGGGCGTCGTCTCAGTCGCGCCTGACGCTGGCCGGGCGAAGTATGCGGTGCGCTTCGCACACATGCTGGACGCCGACTTCGCGATCATGAACAAGACCCGACTCGGTCAGGACGAGGTGTCGTTGACCGAGGTGACGGGCAGCGTCCGCGACAAGGTCTGCATCGTCGGCGACGACGTCACCACGACGGGAGGAACGCTCATCCAGGGCGCACGCGCGCTCCGGGAGCAAGGGGCGCGGGAGGTGTGGATCTACGTCACCCATGCGCTCCTGAACGACGAGGGTCTCGAGCGACTCGGCGGGTCGGAGGACATCGCCGGCATCGTCGTCACCGACACGGTCCCGATCGACCCGCGCGCGATGCCGAAGAATCTGACGGTGCTCAGCGTGTCCGGTCTTCTCGCCGAGACGATCATGAACGTGTTCGCCGACGACTCCGTGTCGGCGATCTTCGGCGGCGAGAACCAGCTCTTCTAGCGGATTCGGCTCTACGGAGC
>DASSQE010000004.1:0-35455 GCA_035702645.1 Gaiellaceae bacterium | reverse complement strand
TCGCCGCCGGCCTCCCGGCCGCGTTCGAGATGCTGCGACCGGGCGGACGGCTCGCCGTGCTCAGCTTCCATTCGCTCGAGGACCGGATCACGAAGCGTTTCCTCCGCGAGCGGGCACGCGGCTGCACGTGTCCGCCGGAGCTGCCGGTCTGCGTGTGTGGGCACGAGCCCGAGCTCCGGCTCCTGACGACGAAGGTCGTGCGCCCATCCGCGCACGAGGTCGAGCTGAACCCGCGTGCCGCGTCGGCGCGGCTGCGGGCGGGAGCGCGCGTCTGATGTCGTCGATCGCCCAGAGCACCCCGGTGGGGCGGGTCCGGAAGAAGAAACGGGCCGCCGCCAAGCCGAGGCTCCTCTCGGGCGGAGTCGTCTGGATCGTGTTCTTCGCCGTCCTCCTCTCCGGCGTCGTCGCGGTCAACGTCGCCGTGCTCCGGCTGAATCTCGAGCGCGATCGCGTGAGCAGCGATCGCACGCAGCTGCAGGCCGACATCTCGCGCCTTCGCTCGCAGCTCTCGACCGCCGAGGCGACCACGCGCGTCGAGGCAAAGGCACAGAAGGACCTGGGCCTCGTGCCCGCCGATCCCAACAAGACGGTCTACGTCCGCCTGCCGCGATGAAGCCCGCCGCGGCGAACCGGCGCATCGCGTTCCTCGGCCTCGTCTTCGCCCTCCTCCTGGGGGTCGCCCTCGTGCGTGCATTCTGGATCCAGGTCGTCCACGGCTCCGCCTACGCGGCGATGGCGGTGCGCCAGCACCGCGAGACGGTCGTCGTCGCCGCGGGGCGCGGCACGATCTTCGACCGCAACGGCGAGCCGCTCGCGATCGGGGAGCAGATGACGACGGTCTACGCGAACCCCCGTCAGATCACGAACCCGAACCAGGTCACCCTCGACGCGTCCCGGATCCTCGGAGTCGATCCGGAGAAGACGTACCAGCTCCTCAGCGACAAGTCGCTCGGCTTCGTCTACGTCGACCGCAAGGGCAACCCGGAGAAGGCGGCGAAGCTCGAGAAGCTGGATCTCCCCGGACTCGGCTTCTATCCCGAGGAGCTTCGGACCTATCCGCAGGACCGGATCGCGGCCCAGGTGCTCGGGTTCGCCGGGACGGACAACCATGGGCTCGAGGGCCTCGAGAAGTCGCTCGACCCGGTGCTCGCGGGTCATCCGGGGAGTGAGACGATCGTCAAGGATCCCCTCGGGCGGGCGCTCGACGTGGTCTCGACGAAGCCCGCGACGCCGGGCAAGAGCGTCCGGCTGACGATCGACGACCAGGTACAGGCGAACGCTCAGGACGTCATCGAGTCGACGGTGCGTCGCTTCGGCGCCAAGTCGGCGACCGCGATCGTCATGGACCCGTATACGGGAGACATCCTCGCGATGGCCGTCGCGCCGGGATTCAACGCCAACCGCTTCGCGACGACGCGTGCCGACCGGCATCGGAACCGCGCAGTCACGGACATGTACGAGCCGGGCTCGACCTTCAAGCTCGTGACGATCAGCGCGGCGCTCGAGGACGGAGTCGTCACTCCGAGGTCGTCGTTCGTCCTCCCGCCGGAGCTCCATGTCGCCGACCGCGTCATCCACGATGCGGAAGCGCGGGGAACCGAGCGGATGAGCGTCCGCCAGATCATCGAGCGTTCGTCGAACATCGGCACGGTCACGATCGCCGAGAAGCTCGGGGCGAGCAGGCTCGCCGCCTGGGTGAACCGCTACGGCTTCGGCAAGCCGACGGGGATCGACTTCCCCGGTGAGTCGGCCGGCTTTGCGCTCCCGCTCGACCAGTGGTCGGGCTCCACGATCGGAACGGTCCCGATCGGACACGGCATCGCCGTCACTCCGCTGCAGATGGCGCGTGCGTACTCCGCGATCGCGAACGGCGGGATCCTCGTACAGCCGCACCTGATCGAGAAGATCGACGGTCGCATGGTCCACCACCGGCGGGGACATCGCGTCGTGTCTCGAAGCGTCTCCGCGCAGATGATGTCGATGCTGCGAAGCGTCGTCCTCGACGGAACGGGCACCGAGGCGGCTCTTCCCGGCTACACGGTGGCGGGGAAGACGGGGACGGCGGCGAAGATCGACCCCGACGGCCGCTACTCGACATCGCGCTACGTGGCGTCGTTCGTCGGCATGGTCCCGGCGACGAAGCCGCAGCTCGTGATCATGGTCATGGTCGACGAACCGCACGCCTCGATCTGGGGCGGGACCGTCGCTGCGCCGGCGTTCCAGCAGATCGCGCGGTTCGACGTCCAGCATCTTGCGATCCCCCCGGATGCGCCGAAGACGGCGAAATCGGGTTACTGACCTGGATCGCGGCGTCCTCCTGACGTTCGTCTAGCCTTCTTCGGCGAGGTGGAGCTCGAGGCCCTGATCCGGGCGCTCGCCCCGGGCGAGGTGGCCGGAGTCAGGCCGGTCGACGTCGGCGACCTCGCGTATGACACGCGCCGCGTCACCCCTGGGTCGGCGTTCTTCTGCGTCCCGGGTGCGAACGTCGACGGCCACGATCTCGCCGCGGACGCGGTGCAGCGCGGTGCCGTCGCCCTCGTCGTCGAGCATTTGGTCGACGCCGTCGCTCCGCAGCTCATCGTCGACGACGTCCGGGCGGCGATGGCGGTGGCCGCAGACGTCTTCTTCGGTGCGCCCTCGAGCGAGCTCGAGGTCGCCGGCGTGACCGGGACGAACGGCAAGACGACGACCGCGTTCTTGCTGCGGGCGATCCTCGCCGCCGCGGGCAAGACGCCCGGCCTCGTGGGGACGATCGAATGGATCGTCGGAGGGGTGGCTCGCCCGGCGCCGTTCACGACTCCCGAGGCGATCGATCTCCAGCGGCTGCTGCGCGAGATGGTCGACGCGGGCGACCGCAGCGTCGCGCTCGAGGCGTCCTCCCACGGGTCAGCGCTGCGACGTCTCGACCGGGTCCGGTTCGACGCGCTCGTGTTCACGAACCTGAGCCAGGACCACCTCGACCTGCACGGGACGATGGAGGAGTACTTCCAGGCGAAGCGGCGGCTGTTCGCGGGCGTGCAGCCGCCGCCAGCGGCGGTCAACGTCGACACACCCTGGGGACGCCGGCTCGCGGACGAGCTTCGCGACCTGCATCGCGCACCGCTCGTGACCTTCGGGCTCGGCGAGGACGCCGAGGTCCGGGCGGAGGAGCTCGTCACGGACGCATCGGGTAGCCGCTTCCGTGCTGTGGGGATCCGGGTCGAGACGCCGCTCCGGGGTCTCTTCAATGTCGAGAACGCGCTCGGCGCAGTCGCGGCGGGGCTCCTGCTCGATCTCGACGAGGCGTCGATCGCGGAGGGGATTGCATCGGTCAGCGGGGTTCCGGGACGCTTCGAGCCGGTCGACGAGGGCCAGCCGTTCACCGTCTTCGTGGACTACTCGCACACGCCCGACTCGCTGGAGATCGCGCTCGCGTCCGCAAGGGCGCTCGGCGACGGGCGTGTGATCGTCGTCTTCGGCGCCGGCGGCGACCGCGACCGCGGCAAGCGGGCGCACATGGGCGAGGTCGCGGCACGCGGGTCGGACATCGCCATCGTCACCTCCGACAACCCGCGCTCGGAGGACCCTCTGGCGATCATCCAGGACGTGCTCCAGGGCACGGGGGTGGAGGTCGAGATCGATCCCGACCGGCGCTCTGCGATTCACCGGGCGATCGGGCTCGCCGAGGCTGGCGACATCGTTCTCATCGCTGGGAAGGGGCACGAGCAGGGGCAGGAGATCGCGGGCGTCGTGCATCCCTTCGACGACCGTGCGGTCGCGCGCGAAGCGCTCGAGGCATTCGTCCATGAGCGGAGCTAGAGGCTTGATGCGAAATTCGCACGGGCCGGTTGACGGCCACGACACGGCGCCGGATCGCCACCGGCGCTCCTCGCACAGGCCTCCAGCCTGCACGAGTCCCGCCGTCGGCGCCCGGCTTGGTCGTGGCCGCCCCGACGGCGCGCCGATTTCGCATCAAGCCTCTAGGCCGGCAGCGTGATCCCGGTCCCATGGAACGAGATCGAGTCGCTCGCCCTCGGCCGGCTCGACGGCGAACCCCCGAGCGGCGTGATCACCGGGATCGAGGCGGACTCTCGGGAGGTCGCTCCCGGTGACCTCTTCGTCGCGCTCAACACCGGGGTCGACTTCGTCGGCGACGCGCACTCACGGGGAGCCGCGACGCTCGTGCCCCTCGACCAGGAGGCAGCCCTCGCCGCGCTGGCCTCTCTCGTTCGCTCGAAGAGCGACGCGCGGGTCGTCGCGGTCGTGGGCTCGGTGGGCAAGACGTCGACGAAGGACATCCTCGGCGCGCTCTGCGCTCCGCATGCCCCGACGATCCGGGCCGAGCGAAGCCTGAACAACGAGATCGGCGTCCCGCTCACCGTCTGCCGGCTCGAGCCGGAGACCGAGATCCTCGTCACGGAGATGGGCATGCGCGGGCTCGGTCAGGTCGCGGCGTTGTGCGGGGTGGCGCTGCCGGCGATCGCCGTCGTCTCGCACATCGGGCCGGAGCATCTCGAGCTCCTCGGCACCGTCGAGCGAGTGGCCAAGGCGAACGCGGAGGCAATCGCCGCACTCCCGAGCGGAGGGACCGCGGTCGTGCCCGCCCGCGCCCGGGAGCTCGAGCCGTACCTCGATCGCGACGACGTCGAGGTCCGCCGTTTCGACCCCGACGACGTCACGCGCGTGGACGACGGCGGGCGCTTCCGGTTCGAGCTGGACGGGGACGAGATCGAGCTGACTCTCCCGTTCACGCAGCACCACCAGGCCGTGAACACGCTCGCCGCCCTGCACGCGTACACAGCGCTCGGGCTCCCGCTCGAACGCGTCTCGGAAGGCGTCCCGGGCATCACGCTCTCGCCGTGGCGCGGAGAGGAGCACGAGCTCCCGGGAGGCGGCTTCGTCGTCAACGACGCGTACAACGCAAATCCCGACTCGATGCGCGCCGCACTGCTCCATCTCGCCGAGCGGGCGCAGGACCGGCGTCGCGTCGCGATTCTGGGGGAGATGGCCGAGCTCGGCGCGGCGTCGGCCGAGTACCACCGGATGCTCGGCGCGCTCGCCGCGGAGCTCGAGGTCGACGTCATCGGCGTCGGCGAGGCGGCCTGGGAGTACGAGCCGGCGGTCTGGGCGCCCGGGCCCGCCGAGGCGGTCGAGGCGGCTCGCTCGTACCTGCGTCCGGGGGATGCCGTCCTCGTAAAGGCCTCGCGGGCCGTCGGGCTCGAAGGCATCGCCGACGAGATCACGAACTTCGCGGTCGAATGGTCCCGGTCCTGATCGCGGGCCTGATCGCGATGGTCGCCGCCATCGTGATCGGGCCGAGGTTCATCGAGCTCCTGCGGGCACGGGAGCTCGGACAGCAGATTCGCGCGGAGGGGCCGGCGACGCACGTCGTCAAGCAGGGGACGCCGACCATGGGCGGGCTCCTGATCCTCGCCTCCGCGATCGTGCCGTTCCTCTTTCTCTCCCAGTACACGGCGGAGGGTCTGACGGTGCTCTTCATCGTCGTCGGCTGCGCGCTGATCGGCTTCACCGACGACTACCTCAAGGTGCGCCGCCGGCGTTCGCTCGGTCTGCCCGGACGGTGGAAGATGGTCGGGCTCGTCGCGGTGACGGTCGGCGCTGCGCTCATCCTCAACGAGAGCTCGTCGTTCTCGACGGATTTGTACGTGCCCCTCGTGAGCTGGACGCTGCACCTCTCGTGGGGCTACTACGTCCTTCTCTTCCTCGTCATCGGTGGAACCGTGAACGGAGCGAACCTCACGGACGGGATCGACGGGCTCGCTGCCGGGACCGTCGTGATCATGCTCCTGACCTACGTCGCCGTCGCCGGGATCGCGTGGATCCGCTCCGGCTCGCCCGGCAACCGCAGCGAGACGTACCTCGACATCGCGACGCTCGCCGCGGCTCTGATCGGTGGGACGATCGGATTCCTCTGGTACAACGCCTTCCCTGCCGACGTGATCATGGGCGACACCGGCTCGTTCGCCCTCGGCGGCGCGATCGCGGGCTTCGCGATCGTCACGGGGACGGAGATCCTCCTGCTCCTGATCGCGGGGATCTTCGTCATCGAGGTGCTGTCGCTGATCATCCAGGTCGTCAGCTTCAAGCGGACGGGCAAACGGGTCTTCCTGATGGCACCGATCCACCACCACTTCGAGATGAAGGCGTGGTCCGAAACGAAGATCATGGTGCGCTTCTGGATCGTGTGCGCGATCTTCTGCGCCTCCGGGTTCGTGCTCTTCTACCGCGACTTCCTCCACTTCATCGGGCGGTGAGTGCGGCGGAGGACCTCGCCGGGAAGCGGGTCCTCGTGGAGGGGCTCGCCCGCTCGGGCGTGGCGGCGGCCGAGGTGCTCGTCGCGCGAGGCGCGGTCGTCGTGGGCCACGATCGAGACGAGTCGGTGGAGACCGGAAGGCTCGGGGCGACCGGCGTCGAAGTTCACCTGGGACGCGAGGAGGAGAGGCTGCTGCAGGGGATCGATCTCGTCGTGAAGAGCCCAGGGGTGCCCGGCGAGGCGCCGCTGGTGGCGGGCGCGCGTGCGCACGGTATCCCCGTGTGGAGCGAGGTCGAGCTCGGTTCACGTCTCCTCGAGAGCCCGCTCCTCGGCGTGACCGGCACGAACGGGAAGACGACGACCTGCGAGCTCCTCGGCGCGATCTTCCGTGCGGCCGGGCGACCCGTCGAGGTCGCCGGCAACATCGGCCGACCGCTGACCTCCGTCGTCGACGCGGGCTCGGACACGTGGATCGTGTGCGAGCTCTCGTCCTTCCAGCTCGAGGACGTCGACACGCTGCGCCCGCGCATCGCCGTTCTGCTGAACCTCGAGCCCGACCACCTCGACCGCCACGGCACGTTCGAGCGGTACACGGACGCGAAGCTCCGCATGTTCGAGAACCAGGGCGCGGGCGACGTCGCGGTCGTGCCCCGAGCGTTCGGCCGGATCCCGGGCGGCGCGACGCGGCACGAGTTCTCCTGCGACGACCCGCTTCCGGCTGAGCCGCGCATCCCAGGGCCGCACAACCGCGAGAACGCGGCCGCCGCGACGGCCGCCGCGCGCGCCGCGGGGATCGGGGACGACGCGATCGCGGAGGCGCTGACGACGTTCGCGGGCGTCCCGCACCGGATCGAGCTCGTTCGCGAGCTGCGCGGCGTCCGCTACGTCAACGACTCGAAGGCGACGAACGCGGCGGCGGCCCGCCGCGCGCTCGTCTCGTTTCCGGATGCACGACTGCACGTGATCCTCGGCGGTCTGGGGAAAGCGGAGCCGTACGACGACCTCGCTGCGACCTTCAAGCCCGGCGACCGCGCGTACCTCGTCGGCCGGGCAGCGGAGGAGATCGCGGCGGCTCTCGGCGATGCGCCCGTGCAGTTCGAGCGCTCGGGCGACGTCGAGCACGCTCTCGCGGCGGCTTCGGAGGCCGCACGGCCGGGAGACGTCGTCCTGCTCAGCCCGGCGTGTGCGAGCTTCGACCAGTTCGAGAGCTTCGAGGCCCGCGGGGACACGTTCCGCCGGCTCGTCGAGGAGCTCGCGTGAGAACCGCCGGCCAGCTCGACCAGAAGCTCCTCGCGCTCGTGACGCTCGGGCTCGTCGCGTTCGGGCTCGTGATGGTGTACAGCGCGACGTCGGCGTCGGCCGCGCTCGGCAACAGCGACCCGATGGCATACCTCGAGCGCCAGGCGTTGTACGCCCTGATCGGGATTGTCGCGATGACGATCGCCTCTCGATTCGACTACCACCGTCTCCGGTACGTGGCGCCGGGCCTCCTGGTCGTAGCGCTCGCTCTGTGCGCGGCAGTGCTCGTCGTCGCCCCGGCGATCAACGGCGCGCGGCGCTGGTTCGTCGTCGGGCCGGCGAGCTTCCAGCCCTCCGAGGTGGCGAAGCTCGCGCTCTGCATCTTCGCCGCGTCGTACCTCGCGCGTCGCAAGCCGCCCGGCTCGTTCCGCCAGCTCGTCCGCCCGCTCGGCCTGTTGACCGGGATGTTCTGCGGCCTGATCCTGCTCGAGCCCGATCTCGGGACGACGATCACGCTCTGCGGGATGATGCTCGCGATCTTCCTCGTCGCCGGCGTCCCCGTGCGGCTCCTCGCGTTCGCGTCCGTCCTCGCGCTCGGCGTGGGGTTCCTCGCCGTCTGGATCGAGCCGTACCGGCGAGCGCGCGTCTTCAGCTTTCTGAATCCGTGGAAGGACGCCGAGGGCTCCGGCTTCCAGATCGTCCAGGCGATGATCGGCATCGGCTCGGGCGGCGTCTCGGGCGTCGGGCTGGGGAAGGGGATCGAGAAGGCGCTCTACCTTCCCGAGGCGCACACGGACATGATTTTCGCGGTCATCGGCGAGGAGCTCGGACTGATCGGCTCTGTGCTCGTCATCGGCGCATTCGCCGCGTTCGGGTTCCTCGGCTTCCGGATCGCGCTTCGCAGTCGTGACCGGTTCGGGAAGCTCCTCGCGGCGGGCTTGACCTCGCTCGTGTGCGGGCAGGCGGCGATCAACCTCGCGGCGGTGCTCGGCATCGCGCCTCTCACGGGGATCCCGCTCCCGTTCGTCTCGTACGGCGGATCGAGCCTGATCGTGCTGCTCGCCGGGGTCGGCATTCTCCTTAACATCGCCGTCAATGGAGAGGTCGTCGAAGCTCGCGTGCGTGATCGCAGCGGGCGGGACCGCCGGTCACGTGCGACCGGCTCTCGCGGTCGCCGAGGCGCTGCGCGAGCGCGGAGTGACGGTGACGTTCGCCGGGTCGCCCGACCGCGTCGAGTCGCGTCTGGTTCCTGAAGCCGGCTTCGAGCTCGACACCTTCTCGATCTCGGGATTCCCGCGCCGGCTCGGGATCGAGCTCGTCCGCTCGGTCGCACGTGCGATCCAGGCGCCGTTCGCATGTTCGCGGATCCTCGCGCGGCGGAGACCAGACGTCGTCCTCGGCGGCGGCGGATACGTGGCCGGCCCGATGGTGCTCGCAGCGCGGCTCCGGGGGATCCCGGCCGCGCTGACCGAGGCCGACGCGCACCTCGGGCTCGCCAACCGTCTGGCCGCTCCGGCCTCGCGGCGCGTCTTCCTCGCCTACGCGATTCCGGGTCGGGACGGGGCGAAGTACGAGGTCGTCGGCCGGCCCATCCCGGCTGCGCATCTCGGGTCGTCGCGCGCGGACGGTCGTGCCCGGTTCGGTCTTCCGGCGGACGGTCCAGTGCTCGCGGTCTTCGGGGGCCTCGCGGGAGCGCGGGTGCTAAACGAGTTCGCGGTCGAGACGTGGGGGAATGCCGGCCCGGCCGTGCTTCACATCTCGGGCGAGCGCGACTACGACGCCCTCCGGCCGCGGGTCGCACGGGACGACTACGTGCTGGTTGCGCAGACCGACCACTTCGGCGAGGCCCTTTCGGCGGCGGATCTCGCACTCTCGCGCGCGGGAGGCACGGTGTGGGAGCTCGCGGCCGCCGGGACGCCCGCCATCCTCGTCCCGTACCCGTACGCGACGGCCGACCACCAGACGCTCAACGCGAGGCACTTCGAGGACGGCGGCGGCGCGATCGTCGTCGACGAGTCCGAGCTGGCGAGGGTCCGGGGACAGGCGAAGGAGCTTCTCGCCGACCCCGCCCGGCTCGAGCGGATGAGCGCTGCCATGCGCACGCTCGCGCGGCCCGACGCGGCGGCGCGGATTGCGGACGCGCTGGTCGCGATGAGCGGAGCACGGCCGTGAGCTCCACGGACGCCCCGCTCTCCGGTCGGCGCCTCTACTTCATCGGGATCGGCGGTGCGGGCCTCTCGGCCTACGCGAACTTCACCCGCGCCTGGGGCGCGGAGGTGCGCGGCTGGGACGCGCGCGAGACGATCTTCTCCGAGGCGCTGGACGCCGGGATCGAGATCGACGTGGGAGGCGAGCCGTCGCCGCCGCCCGGATTCGAGGTCGTGCTCTCGACCGCCCACGTCGGCCGCGCCGAAGGCATCCCTCGGGCAGAGCTCCTCGCCGAGCTCGTGCGCCTGCGGCGATCGATCGTAGTCGGCGGCGCGCACGGGAAGACGACGACCGCGGCGATGATCGCGTACGTCCTGCGGGAGCTGCGGGAGGATCCGGCGTGGATCGTCGGCGGGGTCGTGCCCCAGCTCGGCGGCAATGCCGGCAGCGGTTCGGGCTGGCTGGTGGTGGAAGGCGACGAGTCCGACCGCTCGATCGCGCTGCTCGAGCCGCAGATCGCCATCGTCACCAACGTCGAGGTCGACCACCATGCGACCTTTGCATCCGAGGCGGAGCTCCAGGCGTTCTTCGCCGACTGGCTCGAGCGGGTTCCACAGGTCGTCTGGGGCTGGGAGCTCGAGCCGGTCGCGATCGAGCTGGCCGTCCCGGGCGAGCACAACCGCCGGAACGCCGCCGGCGCGCTTGCCGCGCTCGAGCTGGCCGGAGTCGAGCGAGGCGAGGCCGAGCGCGTGATTGCCACCTTCGCCGGCGTCGATCGCAGGTTCCAGCTCGTCGGGGAGGCGGGGGGCGTCTCCGTGTACGACGACTACGGACACAACCCGACCGAGATCGCGGCGACCCTCCGGACCGCGCGCGAGCGCACCGGCCGCAAGCTGATCGCCGTCTACCAGCCGCACGTGTACGAGCGCACGCGCCAGCTCGCGCTCGAGCTCGGCGAGTCCCTCGGCTGCGCGGACGTCGCCGTGGTCACGGACGTGATCGGCGGTCGGGACGCACGCAGGGAGGGAGTGGACGGAAAGCTCGTGCTCGACCACGTCCCCTTCGGCGTCAGACGAGGCTGGGCCCCGACGCTCGAGGACGCCGCGGAGCTCGCGGCCGCGTGGGCCAGGCCGGGAGACGTCGTCGTGACGCTGGGCGTGGGGGAGCCGTGGCGGATCGCCAGGTCGGTCGTCGAGAGGCTCGGCGCGTGAGGATCGAGCACGGCGTCTCACTTTCCCGCTGGACGACGATCGGCACGGGAGGCGAGGCGCGCGCGTTCGCGCAGCCCGAGACGGTGACCGAGCTCGAAGAGGAGCTCCGGTTCGCCGCGGGAGAAGGCATGGAGGTCGTGGTCGTCGGCCTGGGCTCGAACTTCCTGGCCGCGGACGACGGGGTGGACGCTCTCGTCCTCAGGCTCGCGGGTGATCTCGCCTCGGTGGAAGTCGTGGACGACGTCCTCGTCGCGGGCGGCGGAGCGACGAACGCCGTCTGCCTACACCGTGCACGGGCGGCCGGCCTCGGCGGGTTCGAGTTCGCCTGCGCGATTCCGGGGACCGCCGGCGGCGGCGTGCGCATGAACGCCGGCGCCTACGGGCGCGACTGGTCGGACGTCCTCGTGCGCGCGCTCGTCGTATCGGCGGACGGCGCCGACTGGGTCTCGCCGACCGACCTCGACCTCTCCTACCGGCAGTCGGGCCTTCGGGCGGGTCGGGTCGTCGCGCGGGTCGAGTACCGCCTCGAGCCGCGGGCGCCGGCGGAGATCAAGGCGCTGATCTCTCGGCTTATCGAGCAGCGAAAGTCGACCCAGCCGACGAACAAGCGGACGTTCGGGAGCGTCTTCAAGAATCCGCCCGGCGATCTCGGCGCGGGCGCGATGCTCGAGCGCTGCGGCCTCAAGGGCCATGCGATCGGCGGCGCGGTGATCTCCCCGAAGCACGCGAACTTCATCGAGAACGCGGGCGGCGCGACGAGCGCGGACTGCATCGAGCTCATGCTCGAGGCGCGGCGCCGCGCCCGCGAGGAGTTCGGCGTCGAGCTCGAGCGCGAGGTCGTGCTCGTCGGCCTCGAGCTGCCGACGTAGGAGCGACGCGGGGCGCGGCGAATCCCGCGCCATGGCCGAAGGGGGACGAGTCGGGGGTGCATCGCGCCGGCGGACACGAGCGGCAAGCGTCGTCGTCCCGTTTCCGCTGCGGCAGTCCGGCGGCCGCCTCGATCTCGCCCGGCTCGTCCCCTCCGGCCGCTCGCTCCTCCTCGCCCTCGCTCTCGTCGCGGGGACGCTCGCGGCGTACTGGCTCGCGCGGGTGACGCCGCTGTTCGACGTACAGCGGGTCGAAGTACGCGGAGCGCCGCACGAGGTCGTGCGCGAGGTCGAGCACGCCACTCGGCCGGACGTCGGCACCAGCTTGCTCGCGATCGACGCCGCCCGGCTCGAGGATCAGATCCGCGCGCTCCCGTCGATCGCGGGTGTCTCCGTCGACAGGGCGTTCCCGCACTCGCTTGTGATCCAGGTGGCCGTCGAGCGCACGGTGGCCGTCGCACGGAGGGGCCACACCTCGTGGGCGGTCACCGCTTCTGGGAAGGTCGTCCGGGAGGTCGAGAAGGGGTCGGCACCGACGCTCCCACGGCTGTGGCTCACGCGCGACGTGCCCGTGCGGCTCGGCGGGACCCTCCCCGAGACGTACCGGACCCAGACGAAGATCTTCGCCGCGGTCCACGACGCCCACTTCCGCCGGCGTGCGAAGGGTGTCCGGATCGACGAGAACGGCCAGCTGACGATCGTGATGCGCAATGGCCCAGAGATCCGCCTCGGCGAGTCGACCGACGTCCGGCTCAAGCTGGCCGTCGCGACGCAGGTCTTCCGACACCTCCAACCTGGAACGCTCTACCTCGACGTGAGTGTTCCCGAGCGCCCTGTCGCAGGCACAACCCTCAACTCTTGAGTCGAGGTTGAAGGTTCATAGGCAGCGAGCTGATTGACAAGCCCGGGGAGGAGCCTTACCCTCGGGAGCGAACCGTCCCTGCACACGCACGCTCAACGAGAGCTTCAGCTTCAGGTGGGTCGAGACATGAACAATCAGCTCGGTAGCTACCTCGCAGTGATCAAGGTCGTCGGCGTCGGCGGCGGGGGATCGAACGCCGTCAGCCGCATGGTCGAGGCCGGTGTCGCCGGCGTCGAGTTCGTCGCCGTCAACACCGACGCGCAGGCGCTCCTCATGGTCGAGGCCGACGTGAAGCTGCACATCGGCTCGCGCGCCACTCGCGGCCTCGGCGCGGGCGCCGACCCCCGGGTCGGGCTCGAGGCAGCACAGGAGAGCCGCGACGAGCTGAAGGAGGCACTCAAGGGGGCCGACATGGTCTTCGTCACGGCAGGCGAGGGCGGCGGCACCGGAACCGGAGGCGCGCCGGTCATCGCCGAGATCGGCCGTGAGCTCGGTGCACTGACCGTCGGCGTCGTGACGCGGCCGTTCGGTTTCGAGGGGCGGCTCCGCGCGGACCAGGCGGAGCAGGGCGTCCAGACCCTGCGCGAGAACGTCGACACGCTGATCGTCATCGAGAACGACCGCCTGCTCCAGGTCGTCGAGCGCTCGACCCCTGTCACCGACGCGTTCCGGATGGTTGACGACATCCTCCGCCAGGGCGTCCAGGGCATCACCGACCTCATCACCGTGCCGGGGCTCATCAACCTCGACTTCGCGGACGTGCGGACGATCATGCGCGACGCGGGGTCGGCGCTCATGGGCATCGGCGTTGCGCGCGGGGACAATCGCGCGCTCGAAGCGGCGCGTGCGGCGATCTCGTCCGCGCTTCTCGAGACGTCGCTCGACGGCGCGACTGGGGTCCTGCTGAACGTCACGGGCGGCTCCGACCTCGGGCTCCACGAGGTGAACGAGGCAGCCGAGGTCGTGACGAGCGCTGCCGACGCGAACGCGAACGTGATCTTCGGTGCGGTGATCGACGAGTCGATGGGCGAGGACGTCCGAGTCACGGCGATCGCGACCGGCTTCGGCGGACGTCCGCGCCGGCGGCGCGTCGAGGCGGCGGTCGGCGCCTCGACCTCGAGCGAGCGCCCGGTCATCCAGGCGCCGAGCGTCACCGACGTCGAGATCGACATCCCCAGCTTCCTGAAGGAAGAGTAGGTCCCGGACCAGCGCAGGTCGCCGGCCGCACCTGGCAGGCGGACCGCCTTTGCGCGAGCGGCTGACGACGTCGGACGCCGTCCTTGCGCCGCACGCGCCTCCGCGTGCCCGCTCCCGGAAGGCCGGTCGAGAGCGAGTCGTTAGAGTCGCGCCGGTGGAAGCGACCCTCAAGCGCACGCCGCTCTACGCACGCCACGTCGAGCTCGGGGCGCGCATGGTGCCGTTCGCCGGCTGGGACATGCCCGTGCAGTACGAGGGCGTGATCCCGGAGCACCGAGCGGTCCGAAGCGACTGCGGTGCCTTCGACGTCTCGCACATGGGCCAGCTCCACGTCGACGGCCCGACCGCCGGCCCGTTCCTGCAGGAGATGCTCTCGAACGACATCGAACGGATCGGCGACGGGCAGGCGCAGTACAGCCTCCTCACGAACGAGCGAGGCGGGATCGTCGACGACTTGATCGTCTACCGGTTCCGGCCGGGCGAGTACCTCCTCGTCGTGAACGCGGGCAACCGCGCTGCTGCCTACGAGTGGCTCAAGGAGCACGAGCCGCGGGGAACCGAGGTTCGCGACGCCTCGGACGAGTACGCGCTGGTGGCCGTTCAGGGCCCCCGTTCGCTGGAACGCCTCGGGCTTCCCGACCGGCCGCAGTTCACGCACGGGATGGGCGAAGTGGACGGCGTCGAGGTGCTCGTCTGCCGCACCGGCTACACCGGCGAACGCGGTGTCGAGCTGTGCTGCGCGGACGAGGACGCGGTCGCGCTCTGGGACGCCGTCCTGGCACGAGGCGCCGTTCCCTGCGGGCTCGGAGCGCGCGACACGCTGCGGCTCGAGGTGTGCTACCCGCTGCACGGGAACGACATCACGCAGGAGACGGACGCCATCTCGGCCGGGCTCGGCTGGACGTGCGCCCTCGACACGGAGTTCACCGGGGTCGACGTCCTGCGCCGTATCCGCGAGGACGGCCCGGAGCGCAAGCTCGTCGCCTTCGTCATGGAGGAGAAGGCGATCCCGCGCCAGGGAATGCCGATCGAGGGCGGCGGCGAAGTCACGTCCGGAACGCACTCGCCGATGCTCGACCAGGGCATCGGCATGGGCTACGTGCCGGCGGCGAGCGCGTCGCCCGGAACGGAGCTGACGATCGACGTCCGCGGGAAGCCCCGCGTAGCGAGCGTCGCGAAGAAGCCCATCTACAGACCGAAGGAGGACTAGTGCCCGCAGCCGAGAGCTACCCCGACGAGCTCAGGTACCACCCCGAGCACGACTGGGCGCGGGTCGACGGAGACGAGGCGACGCTCGGGATCACCTGGTACGCGCAGGACTCGCTGGGCGAGCTCGTCCACTTCGAGGCGCCCGAGGTCGGGGCGACCATCGCGAAGGACGGGACGTACGGTGAAGTCGAGTCGGTCAAGGCGGTCTCCGACCTCGTCTCCCCGCTCTCCGGCGAGGTGCTCGAGGTGAACCAGAAGGCGGTCGACGAGCCCGAGGTCGTGAACGAGGACCCCTACGGCGACGGCTGGCTCGTCCGGATCCGCATGTCGGACTCGTCGGAGCTCGATGGGCTCATGGACGTCGCCGCGTACACGGCGCACGTCGAGGCTCAGTGAACGTCGCGGAGGCCGGCGAGTGAGCTACCTCAGCCTCACCGATCGCGACCGCGAGGAGATGCTCGCTGCGATCGGGGTCTCGTCGGTCGCGGAGCTCTTCGAGCAGGTCCCCGAGGGCGTCCGGCTCGGACGTGAGCTCGACCTGCCGCCCGCGCTCGGCGAGGCCGAGCTGGCCCGGCATGTCGAGGAGCTCGCAGAGAAGAACGTCCACTCGGGGCGCGAGCTCTCGTTCCTAGGCGCGGGAATGTACGACCACTACGTTCCGTCGGTCGTCGACGTCGTCCTCTCGCGCGGGGAGTTCCTGACCGCGTACACCCCGTACCAGCCGGAGATGAGCCAGGGCGTGCTGCAGGCGATCTTCGAGTACCAGACCGTCATCTGCGAGCTGACCGGGATGGACGTGTCGAACGCGTCCGGGTACGACGGCTGCACGGTGGCGGCGGACGCGTGCTTCGTCGCGCGCCACGTCTCGGACCGCCGGAAGGTCGTGCTCGCGGAGACGCTCGGCCCGCAGGTGCGCCAGGTCGTGAAGACGTATGCCCCGGGTTTCGGGCTCGAGGTCGTCGAGGTGCCGCACGACAACGGCGTCACCGATCTCGCGCGGATCGCCGACGCCGCGAAGGACGCGGCCGCTGTCCTCTTCCAGCAGCCGAACTTCCTCGGCTGCCTCGAGCCCGCGCCGGAGCTCGCCGAGGCCGCGAGCGAGGCCGGTGCGCTCGCGATCGCGCATGTCGACCCGATGTCGCTGGGCGTGCTCGAGGCGCCGGGCGAGTACGGCTGCTCCCTCGCGATCGGGGAGGGGCAGGCGGCTGGGAACTGGCCCTCGTACGGCGGTCCCCACTACGGATTCCTCGCCGCGAAGGGCGACTTCATCCGGCGCATGCCCGGGCGAATCGTGGGGGAGACGGTCGACCTCGACGGGCGGCGCGCGTATGTCCTCACCCTCCAGACACGCGAGCAGCACATCCGGCGCGAGAAGGCGACGTCGAACATCACGACGAACCAAACGCTGCTCGCGCTCGCCGGTCTCGCGACCCTTTCCTGGCTCGGGCCGGACGGTCTGCGCGAGGTGGGGGAGACGTGCCTGTCGCTCGCCGCCTATGCGCGGGAGCGGGTCCCGCTCGAGCCTGCGTTCGATCAGCTCTCGTTCAAGGAAGTCGCCTTCCGCACGCCGATTCCGGCGCGTGAGGTCGTCCGGCGCGCGCGGGAACGCGGCGTCCACCCGGGGTACGTGCTCGGTCGCGACTACGAGGGCATGGACGACGTGCTCCTCGTCGCGGTGACGGAGAAGAAGACGGTGGAGGACGTCGACCGGCTGGCCGACGTCCTCGGCGAGGTGTGCTCGTGAGCGCCGAGCCCGGACGCCCGTGGCCGGAGGCGCCGCTCCTCTTCGAGCGCTCGCGTCCCGGACGCCGCGCAGGACGGCCGCCGAGGCCCGATCTCCCCGAGGTCGAGCTTCCCGACTCGCTGAGGCGCGCGCGCGCGCCGCGGCTCCCGGAGGTCTCCGAGCCGGAGCTCGTGCGCCATTTCACGGCTCTAGCGGATCGGACGTTCGGCGTCGACACGGGCTTCTACCCGCTCGGCTCCTGCACCATGAAGCACAACCCGCGGCTCCACGAACGGCTCGCCGGGCTGCCCGGCTTCCGGGATCTGCACCCGGCCCAGGAGGACGACGCGGCGCAGGGGGCGCTCGAGCTCATGTGGCGCCTGCAGGAGATGCTCGCGGAGGTCGCGGGGCTCCCGGCCGTGACGCTGCAACCTGCCGCGGGGTCGCAGGGCGAGCTGACCGGGCTCATGCTCATGCGCGCCTACTTCGCGGACCGCGGGGAGGAGCGCGACACGATCGTCATCCCGGACACCGCGCACGGGACGAATCCTGCGAGCGTGACGATGGCCGGCTACCGGCTCGAGAAGGTCGAGACCGACGCGCGCGGGAACCTCGACCTCGAGGATCTGCGGGCAAAGGTGAACGAGCGCACGGCCGGCCTCATGCTCACGAACCCGTCGACGCTCGGGCTCTTCGACGAGGGGATCGAGGAGGTGGCGCGCATCTTCCACGACGCGGGCGCGCTTCTCTACTACGACGGCGCCAACTTGAACGCCGTCGTGGGCATCTCGCGGCCCGGCGACATGGGCTTCGACATCGTCCACTACAACCTCCACAAGACCTTCTCGCAGCCGCACGGCGGCGGCGGCCCGGGCGGGGGGCCGGTGGCGGTGCGCGAGTCGATCGAGCCCTTCCTGCCGGTGCCCCGCGTCGTCCGCGAGGGAGACGGGTTCCGGCTCGACCACGACGAGCCGAAGACGATCGGCCGTGTCCGCGGCTTCGCGGGGCCGTTCGGCGTCTTCGTCCGCTCGTACGCGTTCATGCGCGCGTACGGGCCTGCCTTGAAGGAGATGTCGGAGGCGGCGGTGCTGAACGCGAACTACCTGCTCGCGCGCCTGAAGGACGTCTACGAACTGCCGTACGACCGGCTCTGCACGCACGAGTTCGTCCTCTCCGCACGTGCCCTGAAGAAGGAGCACGGCGTCACCGCACTCGACGTCGCGAAGCGGCTCATGGACTACGGCTTCCACCCGCCGACGATCTACTTCCCGCTCGTCGTGCCCGAAGCGCTCATGATCGAGCCGACCGAGACCGAGCCGAAGGAGCGCCTCGACGTGTTCGTCGACGCGATGCGTGCGATCGCGCGCGAGGCGGAGGAGAGCCCTGATGTCGTCCACGATGCGCCGCACGGCCGCCCTGTCCGGCGTCTCGACGAGGTGCGCGCGGCGAAGAGCCCCGTCGTGCGCTACCTGTTCGAGGACCATCCCGTGCTCGTGGAGGCCGAGTGACCGGAGCGACCGCGATCGTCGTCGAGGAGCTCGTCGAGCTCTCGACCGATCTGGTGCGAGCGGTCCAGGAGCACGACCGCGACCGCCTCGAGGACCTCCTCGCGGACGAGTTCACGCTCGACGGCGCCGCGGGTCGGCTCGACCGCGACGGGTTGCTCGTCGCCTCGGCCGGCGCCTACGAGATCGCGGAGTTCGCTTACGAAGAGATCGATCCCGACGTGTACGGCTCGACCGCGGTCGTCGTCTCACGCTATCGGCAGCAGGCGACGCTGTCGGGCCACGACGTCTCGATGCGGCTCCGGGTGACGGACGTCTGGGTCCGCCGCGACGGGCGCTGGCAGATCGTCCGTCGGCACGCGACGCCCGAGAGCTGAGCGCAGCTCAGCGGGTTGCCGCGAGCTGGCCGCAGGCGGCCTCGATGTCGCGGCCGCGTGTCAGCCGGACCGTCGCCGGGACGTGTGCCCGCTCGAGGACGGCCTTGAAGCGCTCGATCGTGTCGCGGGAAGAGCCGTCGAAGCGACCAGTCGGGTTGTAGGGGATGAGATTCACTTTGAAGGACGAGCCGTCGAGCACTGCCGCGAGCCTGCGCGCCGCCGCCGCCGAATCGTTGACGCCGGCCAACAGCACGTACTCCACGAACACCTTCCGCCGCCGGAGCGCGACATACCGGCGGCACTCGGCGAGGACGTCTTCGAGCGGGTAGCGGTCGTTGACCGGCATCAGCTCGGAGCGCAGCTCCGGGTCGGCGGCGTGGATCGAGAGCGCGAGCCGGACGGGTTGTTCGACCTCGTCGACGAACCGGCGGAGCCCGGGCATCCAGCCGACCGTCGAGATCGTCGTCCGTCGGTGCGTCACGCCGACGTCGGGCAGTCGCAGCGCAGAGGCGAGCACCGGCTCGACGTTGAGGAACGGCTCGCCCATGCCCATGTACACGACGTGGTTCACTGGCTCGATCCGGCGGAAGTGGAGAACCTGGTCGAGGATCTCGGACGTCGTCAGGTTTCGGCCGAAGCGCATCTGCCCGGTCGCGCAGACCGTGCACGTCAGCGGGCAGCCCGACTGCGAGGAGACGCAGACCGACCGGCGCCCGTCGCGGTAGCGCATGAGGACGGCTTCGACCGGGTGACCGTCCCGGGTGCGAAAGAGCGCCTTGACCGTCCTGTCGCGGGCCTCCCGCTCGGTGACGACCTCTAGCGTCGAGAACGGGACCTCCGCGGTGAGCTTGGCGCGGAGGCGTTTCGAGAGCGTCGTCATCTCGTCGTAGGACGGGACGCCGCGCGCCGTCCACTCCCACACCTGGGCGGCGCGGTAGCGAGGCTCGCCGAGATCCGAGAGTACGTCGTCGAGGCGCGCGAGATCCATCGTCTGACGGTAGCGTGAGCAGCGTGATCGACCTCCGCTCGGACACTGCGACGAAGCCGACTCCAGGGATGCGGCGCGCGATCGCGGAGGCGGCAGTCGGGGACGAACAGCGGCGCGAGGACCCGACCGTCCTCGAGCTCGAGCGCAGGGTCGCGGAGCTCCTCGGCCACGAGGACGCGGTCTTCCTCCCGACCGCGACGATGGCGAACCAGATCGCGCTCAAGCTCCTCACCCGGCCCGGCGACGTGCTCCTCGCTCAGCGGCATTCACACGTCGTGATCTACGAGTACGGAGGACCCGCGGTCCACGCGGGCCTGATGATCCACGGGCTCGACGGGACGGACGGCCGCGTCACGGCCGCGGATCTCCGCGCGGCTGTTCCCGAGCGGACGAAGTCAGCGGACCAGACGCCGACGCTCGTCTCGCTCGAGAACACGCACAACAGCTCGGGCGGAAGGGTGTGGCAGCCGGACGAGCTGGCGGAGACGATCTCGACCGCGCGCGAGCTCGGGCTCGCCGTGCACCTCGACGGTGCGCGGCTGCTGAACGCCGCCGTCGCGGTCGGTGTCCCCCCGGCCGAGCTTGCGTCTGAGGCCGACACCGTCACGCTCTGTCTGTCGAAGGGGCTCGGCTGCCCGCTCGGCGCGGTTCTCGCGAGCTCTGCCTCGCTGATCGAGCGTGCCCGCCGGGAGAAGCACCTGTTCGGCGGCGCCATGAGGCAGGCGGGAATCGTGGCGGCCGCGGGCGTCCACGCCCTCGACCACCACGTCGAGCGGCTGGCCGAGGACCATGCCCGCGCGCGGCGCCTGGCGGAAGGGCTCGCGGCCGGCGGCGTGCCGATCGACCTCGAGCAGGTGCAGACGAACTTCGTCCAGATCGACGTTGCCGGGCTCGGGCTCGAGCGCGCCGATGCGCTGGCGCGGCTGCGCGAGGCGGGCGTCGGCCTGTCGGCGACGATCCACCCGACCGTCATCCGCGCAGTCACGCACCTCGACGTCGGCGACGATGACATCGCCGGTGCGCTCGAGCGGATCCCGGCCGCGCTCGGGGTCGGTACGGCCGCACGCGCGTCGGCCTAGAGCCTCTAACGGTCGCCTGCGACGAAGAACGCCACCACGACGACGGCGTAGCCCAGCAGCAGTGCGACCCCGCGCTCTCTGCTCGTGCGCCCGTCCCGGACGACGATCGACGTGAACGCGACGCTCCCGGCAAGGGCGGCGATCTCCACCGGGCGGAACGAGAGCGAGAGCGGCTCGATGAGCCAGGAGAGAAGTGCGACCGCGGGGATGAGGAAGACGGCGACCTGCGCCGCGGACGAAAGGGCGATCTCGCTCGCGAGCGCGATCTTCCCGCGGTGGGCGACGACGATTGCACCCCCATGCTCGGCGGCGTTGCCGACGATCGCGACGATCACGGCCGCGACGAAGAAGTCGGAGAGGCCCGCCTTCTCGGCGAACGCTTCGAGCGAGCCGACGAGGATCTCCGCAACGAGCGCGGTCGCGACCGTCGCGATTCCGAGCGCGACGAGCGAGGTCGTGAGCGACCACGCCTCGACGTCGTCGTCGCTCGAGGTGTGGAGCGCGCGATGCCGCCGCAGCGAGTACCAGGTCGCCGCGAGGTAGACGACGAGGAGCGCGATCGCCAGCGGCACCGAGATCACCGCGAGCTCGTGCGAGTTGGGGTTGCCGCTCCAGCCCGGCACCGACGGGATGAGGAAGAGGAGGGTCGCGACCGCGACCAGCGCGAGCGAGAGGAGGCTCGACGTGCGATCGAGGGTTCCGCGCCCCCCGGCGAGGAGCGCGGCGCCGAGCACGAGCAGGAGGTTCGAGACGACGCTCCCCGTGAGCGAGCCGCGGACCACGTCCGTCAGGCCGTCGTCCACGGCGAACAGCGCGATGATGAGCTCCGGCGCGTTTCCGAAGGTCGCGTTCAGGAACCCGCCGATCCCCGGGCCGGTGTGCTCGGCCGCGTGCTCGGTCGCCTCGCCGATCAGCCACGCCAAAGGGATGAGCGCCAGCGCCGCGAGGACGAACTCCGCGGTCTCCGGGATATCCGTTGCGACGTGGAGGACGACGACGAGCGGCGCGAGCGCCAGCGTCCCGAAGAGAATCCGCCGGACCACCGCTCGCGGACCCTAGCCGGGCGACCGGCAATTGCCGGCGGTGATCGGAGATCGAGGATCCCGACGACGCCGCCGCCCTTGCCTGAAAACTGACGTCTTGTCAAGTCTTGCGGCCGCCTTCGCGAAGGGAACACAATTCGGACGTGCACGAAGCAGCGGCAGAGACGATGCTCCCTCTCCGAGTTCAGGACGAGGTCGAGTGCCGTCACTGCGAGGTGCACTGCGAGAAGGTCGTCCACCCGGGCGCGTGCCTGCGGACGGGGTGCCCCTTCGTCTACGCGTACGAGGCCTGGGGCCACACGTACATCGGCTGCCTGCAGAAGGTCTTCGACGTGGAGATCGACCTCGATCTCCTCCAGCAGGCGGAGGCGCGGCGCGAAGGGTTCGGCGCAGTGCGGGCGAGACGGGCGCCGCTCCCGATGTGCGAGGCTGAGGTCATCCAGTGTTTCGGCAGCCGCGAGGACGAGCTCGGCTGCCGGAATCCCGAGTTCCACGAGCTCCCTCGTGAGCGCGCGACCTTCCGGGTGTTCGCGCGCGTCAGCGACACGCGCTAACTGGCGCGGGCGCGGCGTCGGCGGCCGCGCTGGTGCAGCCGCCGTAGGCCGTCGATGTCCGCGCGCGTGAGACCGCCCTTGGGCCACGTCTCCAGCACCGCCGGCAGGCCGCGGAACGCCGGGTGGCCGAGGAACGTCGCGAGCCCGGCGCCGATGGCCCCCTCCGCCACCACCTCGTGCCGGTCACGA
Organism: Gaiellaceae bacterium; assembly: GCA_035702645.1. Classification (GTDB taxonomy): domain Bacteria; phylum Actinomycetota; class Thermoleophilia; order Gaiellales; family Gaiellaceae; genus GMQP-bins7. The sequence goes on along the minus strand of DASSQE010000004.1, from coordinate 13,012 downwards.
TTCGCACCGAGCGGGACGGCAGCGTCGTTCACGTGCAGGCACCGCAGCCGCTCGAGCCCGAGGCGGGCGTCCAGGTCCGCGACAGCCTCGTCCAGTGCGACCGGGTCGGAGACGTCGACGCCCGACGCCCACCAGTGGCACGAGTCGATACAGACCCCGAGCCGCGGGTGCCCTCCGAGCGCGTCGCAGAGCACGGCCAACTCGTCGATCGAGCGGCCGATCGTCCCACCGGCGCCCGCAGAGTTCTCCAGGCAGAGCCAGAGGTCGTCCGTCGTCAGCTCGAGCAGCCGGCGGAGCTGCCGCGTCACGACCTTGACGGCGTCCGCGAACCCGTAGCCCAGATGCGACCCGACGTGGAAGACGACGGCCTCGGCGCCGATCGCCTGCGCGGTCTCCATGGTTGCCTCGAGCGACGCGAGCGACTTGGCACGGATCTCGCGGTCCTTGCTCGCCAGGTTGACGAGGTAGAGGGCGTGGCACGTCACACTCTTGACGCGCGCCTGCCTACGGCGTGTGCGGAATCGCTCGATCTCGTCGTCCGAGTGCGCCGTCGGCTTCCACATCCGCGGGCTCTGGGTGAAGACCTGGACCGCGTTGCCGCCGATCTCCTCGATGCGGTCGATCGCCTTCGAGATGCCCCCAGCGGCGGAGACGTGAGCGCCGAAAAGCATCGGGATACGCTACGCGCGCATGCCCGTCCGCGTCCGCATGGCGCCGTCGCCCACGGGGCTCCTGCACATCGGGACCGTCCGCACGGCGCTCTTCAACTGGCTCTACGCACGCCACGAGGGCGGGGAGTTCCGCCTGCGCATCGAGAACACGGACACGGCCCGTGAGATGTACGAGGCCACGGAGCAGATCCAGGAGTCGCTGCGTTGGCTCGGCCTCGACTGGGACGGCGAGGTCACCTTTCAGCTCGACCGCATCGACGATTGCCGTGCCGTGGCGCAGGAGCTGCTCGCCGCCGGCAAGGCGTACGAGGACGAAGGCGCGATCCGCTTCCGGATGCCCGACGAGGGCGTGACCGGATTCGACGACGTCGTCCTCGGCCGGATCGAGGTGCCGAACGCCGAGCTCGAGGACCTCGTGCTCGTGCGCTCCGACGGCCGGCCGACGTACAACTTCGCCTCGCCGCTCGAGGACCACTGGGACGGGATCACGCACGTCATCCGCGGCCCCGACCACATCTCGAACACGCCCAAGCAGATCCAGCTCCTGCGGGCGATCGATGCGCCCCTACCCGTGTACGCGCACGTTCCGAACGTAAACGGGCCGGACGGGAGCAAGCTTTCGAAGCGCCACGGGGCCGTCGCCGTCGGCGACTTCCGCGCCGACGGGTACCTCCCGGAGGCGCTGATGAACTTCCTCGCGCTCCTCGGCTGGGCGCCTGACGGCGAGACGACGATCATGAGCCGCGACGTGCTGGTCGAGCGCTTTGCGCTCGAGCGCGTTGGGTCGAGCCCCGCCATCTTCGACTACGCGAAGCTCGACTGGATGAACGGCGTCTATCTCCGCGAGCTCCCGTCCGAGGACTTCGCCGACCGCCTCGTCGCGTACCTGGGCGAGCGCGGCTACGACTGGCCGGAGGCGCGCGTGCGCGCCGCTGCCGCGATCGTTCAGGAGAAGATCGGCCGCCTCGCCGAGTTCCCCGGGTTCGCGGGCTTCCTCTTCCACGAGGTCGAGCCCGACCCGTCGCTTCTCGACGAGCGCATCCTCGCCCGAGCGGAGCCCGCCCTCGACGCCACCGAGCCCTGGACGGCGGACGAGATCGAGACGAGGTTGAAACGGCTCTGCGACGACCTGGGGGAGAAGCCGCGAACCGTATACCTCCCGATCCGCGTGGCGGTCACCGGCTCGCGCGTCTCGCCCGGCCTGTACGAGAGCCTCGAGCTGCTCGGGAAGGTCGAGTCGCTCCGACGCATCCGCGCGGCCGTGGAGGTGGCGGCGTGAGCTCCTTCCGCGAGCTCGAGGGCGTGGAGCTCGGACCGACCTCGTGGATCGAGGTCACGCAGCAGCGGATCGACGCCTTCGCGGACGCAACGGACGACCACCAGTGGATCCATGTCGACCCCGAGCGGGCCGCCGCAGGGCCGTTCGGGACGACGATCGCCCATGGCTACCTGACGCTCTCGCTCCTGGTCCGGATGCTCGGCGACGTGCTGCCGCGCTCGGGTGGGATGACCATCAACTACGGCGTCGACCGGGTGCGTTTCCCGGTGCCGGTGCCGTCAGGGCGCCGGATCCGCGGGCGCTTCCGCGTCGCTTCCGTGGACGATGCCGGCGAGGGCGAGAGGGCCGCGATCGAGGCGACCGTGGAGTGCGACGGCGTCGAGAAACCCGTCTGCGTCGCGCAGGTCGTTCTCCTGACAGTGCCTTAACAGACCTGTCTGCTACGGTGGCGCCCCGAATGAGCCGCCGCGTTCGCCTCGCACTCGTCACGTTCGTCGTCCTGCTCGCCGGAGTCTTCGTCGCCACCGCCGCCGCGCTGCGGTTCTCCGACGACAGCTTCAACATGCCGGAAGGCGTCGTCGGCCAGTCGTACAGCAAGACGTTCGGGGGCGCGGGCGGGTGCGGCCCGGCGCTTCCCTACCAGTACTCGATTCTGAACGGCGCGCTGCCACCCGGCCTCTCGCTCTCGAGCAGCGGAACGATCAGCGGCAATCCGACGGCATCCGGCACGTACTCGTTTTGGGTCGAGCTCTCGGACGAAAACCCGCCCTCTCAGGCGTGGTGTGTGCCGTCCAGCGCGCAGCGCGAGTTCTCGATCACCGTCGATCCCGGCCTGAGCATCAACCAACAGTCCGCGAACCCGGGCACTCTGGGCGTTCCGTATTCCGAGCAGTTGACCGCCACGCTCCTCACGTCGTCTCCGGCGGCTCCTGGATCTCCGCTGGCGACCGCGACGTGGACGGTCGACTCCGGCACGTTGCCGCCCGGAATCGCACTCAGCTCGAGCGGTCTGCTCTCGGGCACGCCGACGACCGAGGGCACCTACACCTTCGTCGTTCGCGCCGCGCTCGACGCGACGCGTTTCGACACCGAGACCGAGACGCTGGTCGTGCGGCAGGCGGTGACGGTGCAGGGACAGGCGCCGGCTCGTTCCGAGGTCGGCGTCCGCTACGCGGCACAACTCTCGGCCTCGGGTGGCACGGGAACCTTTACGTGGGCGCTCGCCAGCGGGACGCTCCCGCAGGGCCTTACTCTCTCACCCACAGGTGCCATCGCGGGTGTCCCCGAGGAGGACGGCAGCTTCACGTTCCAGGCGAAGGTCACCGACACGGAGAGCCGTTCGGTGACGGTCGGCGGCACGATCGTCGTCTCACCGCGGCTCGCGATCACGACCAGGTTGCTCAAGCCCGGCAAGGCCGGTCGCCTGTATCGAGCGAGGCTCGTCGCGACGGGCGGCGTGATCCCGAAGATCTGGAAGATCACGCATGGGCCGCTTCCGCACGGCGTTCGGCTCGACCGCAAGACCGGGATCCTGAGCGGGACGCCGCGCAACGCGGGCAGGTACCGGATCAAGGTACAGGTCACCGACGGGTTCAAGGTCGTGTCGACCCGGACCCTGCGCCTGACCGTCCTCCCCGCCGCGAAGCGCTAGTCGCGCTCGGCGGCTCGACGTCTCGTCCGGCTACCGCTCCGGGCCGGTGTCGACGCCGCGGTACGGGTCGAGCCGTGTCCGCGGGCATGCGCCCCACAAGCCGAGCCGCTCGGAACGCGCGTGCTCGGCGAGCTGCTCGAGCCGGTTCGCGAACCTCCCGCGTCGTCCGTCGTAGAAGTACGGCGCGGCCGCACCGATCGCGACCAGCCGCAGGTTGACGTCGAGCCCGTCCCGGGCGCGGATCACGTAGCGCAGGAGACGGCCGTACTCGTCGACCCGATCCGTCGCCGGCTCGACGAGCAGGCGGACGGAGGTCCCGGGCGGGAGCAGGCGCTTCGTGATCGCCGACGCCTGAGGGCCGTAGCACTCGGTTCCGAAGTAGACCTCGGGGGTGTCGATCTGGACGAGGCGCACACGGGCGCCGTTTCGGAGGTCGACCGTGTCGCCGTCGGCGACGTGGTCGATCCGGTAGGTCGCGATCGTCGACGCCGAGCGAGCCGCGGGAGCGCTCCCCTGTGGGAGCGCGGCGAACGAGATCGCCACGAGCGCGAGCATGGCGCCGAAGCCGATGCGGGCGTGCGTCAGCGTGCAAAGAAGGCTAGCCGGTGTCGGCGATGTCCCTTTCGGACAGGAGGTCATGCGCGGTCATCGGCGGTCCTGCGTCGATTCCTTACGCGCCCGGCGCCGTCGCGGTCGCAGCTAGCCGAAGTTGAAGCTCGACGGGACCTTTGCCGGCGGGGTGCCGATCACGATCGCGATCTCCCGGTGGTTCGTGAGCTCGATGGCGTCGGGATCGCCTGTGTACCGGTGCCCGTCGACGTAGATCAGCACGCTCGTCCCGGGCTCGCAGTAGCCCCCCACACACTTGTGGTCGAGCTTCACACCCCACTCGGTGAAGAACTCGCCGAGCGTGTTCGGTTTCGCCGTCGCGGACTCCGTGTGCAGAATCCCCGTCACGTCGTGCGTGTGGAGCGGCGAGATGCACGGCTGATCGCAGGGCGGGGCGATGCCTCCGTAAGCGTCGGTCCCGTCCGAGAGCTTGACGTGATGCACGGCCGGGTCGTGGATGTTGATCCCGATCCCGGCCGGGACCTGCACCGGCTTGCCGTTGACGAACACGTCGAGATGGGCGTGCACGTGGTATTCGAGGTGCTCCTCGGGCTCGGGGACGAGCCCCGCGTCGCGCGTGAGCTGGAGCGGATTCGGCGGGGCGGGCCACGGCGCCGCTCCCGTCGCGGGGGTCGCCGCGGGGGCGACGTCCTTCGGCACGTCCGGGCTCGTGCTTCCCCCGCAGCCCGCGAGCGTGAACGCGATGGTCGCGAGCAGGAGAAACGCGAGCGCGGGCCGGGTCACCGAGCGGGGACGCTATCCCACACGGAGCCCTCGCGCGGAGCCGGACCGGCCGCACCCCATCCTCCCTCCAGGGGAGAGGGGAAGGAGGACGCCAAAGGGCCGGTCCGGCACGGTCGCCGTTCTCCGCGGAGCCGGCAGGTCCTCCGTCGGCGTCGGCCGGCGCGCTCCGGTGGGAGCTAGCCCAGGACTGCGGTCATGCGGATCGAGACGACGACGCCTGGATCTCGGCCGAGCTGGCGCCGTCGCGCGTCGGCGCCTGAACGTCGAGAAATGAGCGGCTACCTCGTTCCGGGGACGCACCGCGGGACTCTTGAGGATGACGCTGTGTCTGCGATGACGCGTCACGACTTCGAGGCTTGGCTCGATCACCACCTCGACCAGCACGTTCTCGTCGAGTGGCGCACTCTCTCTGGCGGGATGGTCGCGGACGCGACCTCGACGACAGGCATCTTGCGCAAGGACGGCGGCGGGGAGTATCACGCCGGCGATGTGCACATCGACCTCACGGATTTCGAGGCCGCGGATTTCGGAGGCGACGGAGTGATCGTCGAGCTCCTCAGGGAGAGCGCCGAGCTCTACATCGCGCTGAACTAGCGCCTACGAAGACCCGGCCCCGGATCGGGTGTCAGATCGCGGCGGCGTCCCGCGCGCGACTGAACCGTTTGGCCAGACGAGCGCCGCGGCGCTCCCGTGCATGACCTGCACGCGGCGTGCGTGCGCTCTCCTCACCTGTATTTGCCTCAAACAAGCCAAATACTGCCTTGGCTCACTTGCTGGAAAGGCCCATACGGGATCTGAACCTCCCTGCAAAAAGGGCACTTCCGGCGAGCGATGTTGGGGCCGGTGAGGGAACAGAGCGTCTCAACCGGAGTATCCTCGGAGTCGTGGGGCTGCTCTCGGTGGTCGACCGCTTGGCCGAACGATTCACTCGCTGGTTCGGGAGCACCGCAGGCGCGTCGGCGGGGGCGGGAGCGCAAACCGGCAACCCAGAGGTGGACATTCTGGCGATCAAGACCGTGTACCCGGAGATCGATCACTCGGACCAACCTCCCGAGCACGAAGTTGGGAGGACGAAGAAGCCGGGAAGCTGAGGCCGTCGCGCACGCAGCTCTGCGCCGATCCCTTGCGCCGACGTTCTGGTGTCTGCGTCCTAGCCCGCTTCCGTCAGGCGAGAACAGCCTCGTGAGCGCGCAGCCGCTCGGCGATCACGTTCGCGTAGTCGACCTCGCGCTCGTCCGTGAGCACGTGGGTGTACGTGTCGGCGAGCACCTTCGCGGAGCGATTGCCGACGAGCTCGGCGATCTGCGCCCCGGGTCTTGCCCTGCGCGTGCAGGAGCGAGATGCGCCGGTGCTTCAAGTCGTGGGGCGACCTCTCTTGCGATGTGCGACCGATGTGGGGACACCCCGCCGAATCCGGGGTTTCCCGCAGCGGCTGAGTGGCTTACGTGAGCCACTTCCGCTTGCCGAGAGACCCCCGAAGGCCCATACGGGATTCGAACCCGTGCCGCCGCCGTGAGAGGGCGGTGTCCTAGGCCGCTAGACGAATGGGCCGGAGGCGGAAGGGTAGCGGAAGCCGGCCTGCGATTTCAGGCGGCCGACTCAGGCTCGCGAGCGTCGATGCGCTCCTCGAAGTCGCGCCGGATCTCCTCTCCGCTCGAGAGGACCGAGTCGTAGCGCAGGCGACGGGGTGGGAGCTTGACAAGGCGAACGTTTTCGTCGCGGTCGCCATGGCAGCGGGCATAGGCGGCGGCCTCGTCGAGGGGCCGCAGGCGGTCTCGCTTTGCCTGTCCCCACACTGCCCCGGATGCCTAGCAGAAGGGCGGTCGGAGCGAAACCCGACCGCCCTTCTCCGGCTCGCAGTTTGCGCGGAAAACGTTGGCCGTCAGTACGCTCGGTAGGGCTTGCAGCTCCACGGGCTCCAGTCGCGTCCCGACGAGACGAAGTACTTGTGGGCGGCGATCGCCTGGTCGTGGGCGGTCGGGCCGTGCCCGTACAGCTCGCGGGCGTACGACCCCATCTGGAAGAGACCGAGGTACTGGCCGTTCCGTGCCTCGGGGCGGAGGCGCGACTCGCACCAGGCGACCTGCACGGCCTCGTCGCAGTAGCTGTCGAACGCGGCGCAGATCGCGGCCTTCGGCGGGAGCTTCTCGAGCCGCCGATCGTCGCGGGCCTCGATCAGGTGGCGGAGCCACGCGACCGCCCTTTCCGCCTGGGCGAGGCGCTCGCCGGCGTGCCGCACCGCGGCGCGTGAGATGTTCCGGTCGTCTCCCGTGAGGAGCGCCGGATGGTTCTGGAAGAAGCGCAGGACGCTTCGCTGCTTGCGGACGACCGCGAGCTCTCGCTCGAGCCGCTTCCTTGGGGTCTCGGCCAGGTGCGCCCGCTTCGCCTTGCGGGTGACGGCCGGATGGTGGTGGTTTCCCTTCGCTGCCGCAGCGGCGTGTGCCACGAGAACGAGTGCGCAGACGCCGACGAATAGGACTCGCAGAACGATGACCTCCTGATGGGGGACAGGGGCGCGACTCTCCCACGGGAGTCGCTCGTGTCTCTCGTTCGGCAGACGCTACCTGAAGCGGCACGAGCAAAAGCGCGATTTCTTACAAAAACAACAGAAACGGTGTCACGAGCGTAAACGTGTTGGACAACGATGAGCGAAGAATCAAGACGAATGCACCTGAAACACGATGGTCGTTGGAGGCGACGATCCGTTCGATGGTGGGGAGGGCGGAGTGATCGTCACGGGCGACGACGGAGGCGACTGAGCAGACCGGGGCGGGCGGGCTGCGTCGCCCGCCATTCATCCAAGGTCGGCAATCTGCCCGCCTGCCGTGCGGCGACGACGCACTCGGAATGTGCGTGCCGCCTGCGCGCTCCGTCCCCCTCGGGCGCGATCAGCACGTGATCGCTCATCGCATGGAGATGCAGTCCGCAGAAGGGACACCGGTAGGTGGCCGGCTTCCTGCTGCGGACCCGCCTCGTCGCCCACCAGCGAGCCTGCTCCTCGTCAGCCACGGACGATCACCGTCCGAGTATCGACGGCGCGGAAGTCGATGGCGACTCGTGCGGGGCGGGGCATCGACAGCGGGGACTGCCGATCGACCCGCCGGTAGTTCACTGGCGGTGAAGAACTAGACGTCGATCCCGAGCTTGCGAAGCTCGACGATCGCGGATCGACGCCAACGGGTCGTGTCGGGGGAGAAAGGCAGCATGAAAGGCATCCCGTTCGCCCTTCGAAGCGGCTTGCCCTCGCGCAGCACGCGGTAGTGGCCCGGCGTCGGCTCGACCGTGAGGCCGACCGCCTCGAGCCGGCGAATGAACTCGCGAACGTCTTTTCTCACCTGGGCGAATCTTCGCGTGGTTCTGGGTCGCGCTCCTGTGTTTCGCAGTGCGGGCCACGCCTCCCGACGAGGACAGGCACCGCTCCCGGACCGAAAGCGCGGAGCGCCGACGTTGGTGCGAACCGAAGCCCTAGTAGGCCTCTTGCTCGGCGACCTCAACGACCGTCGGGCCAGTCTTGACGGTGAACCTGTCGAGCACGCCTGAGGCGAGCAAGCGCTCCCGGAAGGCCTTTGCATCTTCCGTCGAGTTGTATTCGACTCGAAGGAAGATGTCGTTCGGGTTGTCGACGCTCCGAGCGATGCTGTGCCCCTTTGCGACCTGCCTGCGACCCACAGGGTCGGTGTCGAAGACCGCTTTCCACTCGTCGTAGTCGGCGTCGAAGTTCATGAGCAGGTAGGTGGCCATGGTTCTCCTCCTTCTCGAGGCTGGGGTGTGAGCGGGAACGATGCGATCCTACGAGTCCTCGGCAGCCGACGCCGAGCTCATCTCCGTGCCTCCGGCGCTGCTCTTCCTCGCCGTCGGATCGCCCACTCTTGAAGGCGCACTCTGCACCAGGCGATCAGGAGCGGCGCGGCCACGCAGACCGCTGTTCCGAAGACCGTCATCGTGGCGACTCGCGCCTCGTCAACGGGACCCCCGATGCCGCCGCTCCGTCCGTAACCCAGTGAGAATCTGCCCGCCGTCGAGCGCCCGAACCGGTACGAGGTTCGTGAGCAGGAGGACTGCATTGACGGTGAAGCCGAGGCCGCAGAGGAAAGGGGCAGGCTCAGGCAGCGCCATCGCAGCGAGGAAGGCGAGGGCGAGGAGAGCCGTCGTCGCGAGGCCGCCGAGTGCCACCTTCCACAGGTTCTCCGGCGTGCCTGAAGGGTCGGCGACGAACGCGACCCCGTACCAGCGCCAACGCAGACCGATGACCCTCCAGCCGACTGCTCGTGCCGTCCATGCGTGGCCGAACTCGTGCAGGAGCGCGGAAGCTCCGACGACGCAGACGGCCCACACGAAGAGGAGAGCAACGTCCACCTGCATCCCAGACCCCCTCTGGACGCGGTGCCGGTTCCGCCACTAGCTCGACGCCGGTCAGGGCGGCCACCGCAGGTCCGGCGCGTCAACGCTTCACCGCAAGCCTCACCCTATGAACGCCCGGGCGGAAGTCCAGAGGCGGCGATGAGAGAACAAGAACGGCTGACTTTGCAGCCTTTCCGTTGAGCCGTCACAAACGTATGTGCTTCGGTAGTCCAGCGGTTTGAGCACTTCTTGAGCGGATTGCGCTTTACTGCACAAGATGGGCGGTATACGGCCGTGCCAGGTGCAAGGGAGGCGTTCGATGCCCCTACAGAGAGGGTCCTCCTCGGGTCGCGTCTCAGCGGTAGTGGGAGTCGCGCTGCTCTTAGTACTTGCGGCACTGGCCTCGGTCGCGAGTGCGGCGAACCATCCGTTCACAAGGGGCGACGCGACAGCGCTCTTTTACGGCGACGGGGGACCCGTGGTCACGATCCACAACCCCTCGAGCGAGACGGGTGCCTTCGAGCCGGGGAAGCGCATCGGCCCCGGGCAGAACTTCGACGGCTTCCATGTCTGCGCGACGGACTGGCACGTCATGTTCATCAACCTGATCCTCCTCGACTCGACCGACCACGTCCACAACGTCGCTGAGGCAAAGACGGTCTTCGCGACAATCAACGTCACCTACGAGCTCGACGGCGCGCCACTCGCCGTCCAGCAGACGTCCGTTCAGCCGTACCTGGGCGCCGTCACGCTCCTCGATCCGAACGCGACGGTCGGCTTCCACCAGAAGACGGGCGCGATTCTCGCGCCTGATGCCCTGAGCGTCGGCCCGCACACCGAGAATGTCCGTGTGTTCACGAACGGATCCCTCGACGATCTCGGCCCCGTCACCTTCTATGTCGACGCCGCGGGCACGGGAGCCTGCATGTAGCGGGTGGGCGCTAGTTCAGCGCGTCCGCGTCAGTTGGGGACAGTCGAACCCGTCCACTTCGTCCAACTGCACAACGGGGAGGGACCATGCTCTTGAAGGCAAGATTCGCCGCCACGATTGTCGGACTCTCGATCGCCGCACTCTTCTCCGCAAGCGTTGGCGGGGCTGCGGTCGTCCAACACCTGACGCTCCCATCGAGCTTCACCTTCTTCGACGCGTGCACTGGCGAGTCGGTGCTGGTCTCGGGCAACGTCAAGCTGCTCGTTACCTCGACGGTCAACGACAACACGGTCTCTGGCATGTTGCACTCTGAGTTCAAGGCGACCGGCGTCGGCCTCGATTCGGGACTCCCCTATCAGGAGGAGGTCACCGCAAACTTCTCCTTCCAGTCGAGCCTCCAGAACGGCGAGGCGACCGCGACCTCGGTGGGTCGGATCACGGTCGTCGCTCCCGGTCCGGGAAATAACCTGGTTAGTCCGCTCTTCGTCCATTCGACGTTCGACGCAAACGGCAACCTGACGTCGTTCAAGCAGGACAGCACAACCGTCCCCTGCCGATGAGAACAGGCGGAGTCGGCTAGTCGGCGCCCATCTCGTCGACGAGGATTGTGCGCTCTTCTCGGTCGCCCGAGATCGGGCGAGCGAGACGAGGTGGTCTCGCATTGGATCGGCACGTCAGAAGCGCTCGCCTACCTCGCGACTGACGAAAAGCTCGTCCTAGACCCCGACCGGCCCTGATTTGGGCACAAACAGGCACAAATCCGACTTCTGGCCGAGCTATGTCTCCTCTAAAAACAAAAACCCCGCCTAAGCGGGGCTTTTCTAGGCTGCGGGGCAGGGATTCGAACCCCAACTTCCTGGTCCAGAGCCAGGCGTCCTGCCGTTAGACGACCCCGCAACGGCCGGCGAAGTCTAGCGAGCCGTGGTCGACGATCCGTCCGGCTCGCCGATCTCGAGCCGATACACCGGGACGAGGCGCTTCTCCGCCTCGGTGTCGATCCGCGCGACGACCTCGATGTACGGCTCGAGCCCGGAGCCGCGCAGCTTCGCTTTCAGCAGGCCGTCGACCTGGTAGATGCCCGACGAGTTGTTCATGACGATCTCGACCATGACCGGGCGGTCGCGTCCGTCGCCGATCCGCACCTCGTCGATGGCCGCTGCGGAGAGCGAGTGGATGGAGACGGAGCCGCGTTCGAAGGGAATCCGGGAGCGTCCTTTTGCCATGTCGAGCGCGTCGGCGACGCGGAGGACGCCTGCCTCGAGCGTGAGCGGCTCGCCATCGGCGCGGTGGCTGATGATCGCCTCCAGGGTCTCGGAGACGAGGACGGTGCGCTCGGGCTCGTCGTAGATCTCGTCCAGGAGCTCGCGGATCTTGGGCTCCGCGAGAAAGAGGCTGAAGTCCTCGTGGTTCTCGCGGTGGACCGACATCCCGACGTCGTGCAGGAGCGCGGCGAGCACGACGACGATCTCGGAGTCGTCGCGGACCATCCCGTAGTCGCGGACGAGCGAGGGCTCGACGTGGTGCTTCGTGAGCTGACGCAGCAGCTTGAGCGCGATGTTCGTGACGATCTGGATGTGCACCCACGAGTGGTCGTTGATCTCGAGGCGCACGACCGCGTTGACGTTGGCGACGTGCCACCACGCTTTGAGCTGTCGGTCGTCCTCGACCTTCTCGAGCAGACGGCGGAGCTTCCGATTGCCTCGCGCGGGGACGCGGAGATGCATTGCCGAGACCGCTTGCTCGGGTGTCAGGCGCGTGTCCTCGGACCCGTCGAGCGGGAGCGTCTCGCCGAGCTCCTGCTCGATATCGTCCTCGGCTGCGATGGGGGTCGTCTCGTCCGTCTCGGGAGAAGCCTAGACGGGCGGGCGCCTCTCGCGCCCGCTGCCGGTCGTCACGCGACCTCCGCTGCCCAGTCGCCGTAGAGCCTCGTGTACAGGCCCTGCGCCGCGATCAGATCGTCGTGCGTCCCCTGCTCGACAATTCGCCCGTGGTCGAGGACGACGATGACGTCGGCGCTGCGGATCGTGGACAGCCGGTGCGCGATCACGAATGCTGTCCGGCCCGCGAGGAGGTGTCGCATGCCGCGCTCGATGCGGCGCTCGGTGCCGATGTCGACCGACGAAGTGGCCTCGTCGAGAATGAGGATGCGCGGGTCGGCGAGCAACGCACGGGCGAAGGCGACGAGCTGTCGCTGGCCGAGCGAAAGCCGGAACCCACGCTCGCCGAGCTCCGTGTCGTAGCCCTCGGGGAGCGTCCGGACGAAGGCGTCCGCGCCGACCAGCGTGGCGGCCTCCTCGATCTCGCTCCGCTCGACGCGCGGGCGGCTGAACGCGATGTTGTCCGCGATCGTGCCGGCGAAGAGAAACCCTTCCTGCGGGACGATTCCGAGCTGGCGACGGAGCGATGCCTGCGTGACGTCGCGCAGGTCGTGGCCGTCGATCGTGATCGATCCGGCGCGTGTGTCGTAGAAGCGCGCGAGGAGCTTCGCGATGGTCGACTTGCCGGCTCCGGTGTGCCCGACGAGCGCGACGGTCGTCCCGGCGGGCACGTGGAGGTCGAAGTCGTGGAGAACGTCGGGCAGGTCGCCGTACCCGAACCGGACGTGGTCGAAGTGGACGTGACCGTCGATACGGGGAAGGACGAGCGCTCCGGGCCGATCGACGATGTCCGGCTCCTCGTCGAGCACGTGGATGATCCGGTCGAGCGCGGCCGTCGCCGAGAGGAACGTGTTGTAGAGCTGCGACAGCTGCTGCACCGGGTCGAAGAAGTTCGACAGGTAGAGGGTG
>DASSQE010000003.1:0-14961 GCA_035702645.1 Gaiellaceae bacterium | reverse complement strand
CGATATGCGGACCGACGTGTTCGCCCTCCACTCGCTCCCCCGCCGTGTGATTCTCGAAGACCATGCCGGGGGCATGCAGGGCGACGATCGCGTCGACGTCGTGCGCGTTCCAGGCGTCGTTGTAGCGCTCGATCGTGCGCTCGACCTCCGCTGCGGAATCGCGTTCGCTCACGGGGCGCCGAGTATCGCAGCGTGGCCGCGCTCAGGCGAGGAGATGCCGGTTCTCGGCCAGCGCCGCGAGAATGCGGTCGACGTCGTTCTCGACGTTGTAGAGGTGAAGCGAGATGCGGACGTTCGCGTCGCGGGTCGAGGTCACGATCCGCTCGCGCTCGAGCGCCGCGACGAGCGCGTTCGGATCCGTCGAGACGACGCAGACGAGCGGTCCGTACTCTCTCGCGCCGCGGGGTGTCGCCACCCTCGCCCCGAGCTCGTCCAGACCGGCCAGCAGCCGGTCGACGAGCCCGCGTACGTGCGCCTCGATCGCGGGCACCCCCACCTCGGCGACGAGGTCCATGCCCGCCACGCCGGGATAGAGCGACGGGACCGGCGGGGTCCCGCTGTCGAAGCGCCGAGCGGTCGCGTGCGGCGAGTAGTCCGCGATCGACATGGCGAAGATGTCCTCGTCGGCGAACCAGCCCGTCTGCACGGGCAGGAGCGAGGAGAGAAGCGAGCTGCGGACCCACATGAAGCCGAGGCCGGCCGAGCCGAGCAGGTACTTCACCGTCCCGCCCGTGACGACGTCCGCTCCGAGCGTACGGACGTCCAGCTCGACCGCGCCCACCGCCTGGTAGCTGTCGGCGAGCACGAGGGCGCCGGCAGCGTGCGCCAGGTCGGCGATCGCGGAGACGTCGTTCCGGTAGCCCGTCCGGAAGGAGACGGCGGTGCAGCAGACGAGCGCCGTGCGCTCGTCGATCGCGTCGGCGTAGCGCTCGAGCGGGATCCTGCCCTCGGGATCCGCGCTCACGTGGACGACCTCGGCGCCGCGCAGCTCCTGTGCGTGCGCGATCTGACCGACCGTCGGGAACTCGAACTCGCTGATGACGATCCGGCGCCGCTCCCCACCGAGGTCGAGCGCGGACACGAGGCCGCTCACGCCCTGCGACACCGATGTCGTCACGGCTACTTCGTCGGGCTCCGCGTGCACCAGCGCCGCGAATGCTGCGCGCGCAGCGTCGTTGCGCTCGACCCAGAAATCCCACTCGGCCCCGTTCTCGTCCCACCCCGCGAGCCAGCCCTCCACGGCGGCGCGCACCCGCTCGGAGAGGGCGCCCTGCGAGCACGAGTTCGCATACACCGCGTGCTCGAAGATCGGAAACTCCGAGCGGATCGCTTCGCCGGGAGTCACGTCATCTCCCGAGATAGGCCTTGCGGAGCTCGTCGTGCTGGATGAGGTCGGCCGCCTTGCCCTCGAGGACGACGCGTCCCGTCGAGAGGACGTAGCCGCGGTCGGCGATCGAGAGCGAGATGTTCGCGTTCTGCTCGACGACGAGGAGCGCCACGCCCGCCTCGTGCACCTGCTGGATGATCTCGAAGCTCCGCTCGACCAGGATCGGGGCGAGACCCATCGACGGCTCGTCCATGAGCATCAGCCTCGGGCGCGCCATCAGCGCGCGGCCCATCGCGACCATCTGCTGCTCGCCGCCCGAGAGCGTCCCCGCGAGCTGGCCGCGCCGCTCGTACAGGAGCGGGAACAGCTCGTACACGCGCTCGTAGTCCTCGGGCGCGCCGCCGCCGTGGAGGTAGGCGCCCATCTGCAGGTTCTCGAGCACGGTCATGGGGCCGAAGAGACGCCTGTTCTCGGGGACGATCGCCATCCCGCGGCCGATGCGATGGCTCGTCGAGCGTTGCGTCACGTCCTCGCCCTGGAAGGTGACGGATCCGGTTCGCGGGCGGACGATCCCGAGAATCGTCTTCAGCGTCGTCGACTTCCCCGACGCGTTGCCGCCGAGGAGGCACACGAGCTCGCCCTCGCCCACCTCGAGCCACAGGTCCTGGAGGATGTGCATCTGCCCGTAGTACGTGTTGACGCCGTCGAGGCGGAGGAGGGGGGCCGACCCGTTCGAGGAGCCGCTCTCGCTCACGTCGTCTCCGTCCCGGTCGTCCCGAGGTACGCCTCGACGACGCGCGGGTCGGTGGCGACCGCGTCGAACGTGCCCTCGGCGATCTTCAGCCCGTGGTCGAGCGCGACGACGCGGTCGGAGATCCCCTCGACCACGTGCATGTCGTGCTCGATGACGAGGATCGTGTACCCGCCGTCGTCGCGGAGCTTGGCGATGAGCTCCGTGATTTCGTGCGTCTCGACCGGGTTCATGCCGGCCGCCGGCTCGTCGAGGAGGAGGATGCGCGGCTTGGTCGCCGTCGCGCGGGCGATCTCCAGCCGCCGCCGGTTCGCGTACGAGAGGCTGTACGCCGGCTGGTCCCAGCGATAGCCCATCAGGCGCTGACCGAAGAAGGCGAGCTTCTCCTCCGCGAGCGCGTTCGTCTCCCGCTCCTCACGCCGTGCTCGGGGAAGACGCAGGATCGATTCGGCGATCGAGGCGTGCGTGCGGCCGTAGGCCGCTGCCATCACGTTCTCCTTGACGCTCATGTTGAGGAAGAGCCGGAGCGTCTGGAAGGTGCGCGCGACGCCGCGGTTCGTGATCTTGTGCGGAGCGAGGCCGACGAGGCTCTCGCCGTCGAGACGGATGTCGCCCGAGTCTGGCCGATACATCCCGGTGACGAGGTTGAAGAGCGTGGTCTTCCCCGCGCCGTTGGGGCCGATGACGCTGACGATCTCACCCTTCCCGACCTCGAGGTCGAGGTCGCTGATCACCTGCAGCCCGCCGAAGGCCTTGCTGACGTTCTTCAGCTCGAGCAGCGGTTCGGCCACTAGACGATCTCCACCCGCGGTCGCCCGAACAGCCCTTGCGGCCGGGCGATCATCACGACGATGAGGATCACGCCGAGGAGCAGCAGCCTGGTCGGGCCCGAGGCCTCGAGCACGAGCCGCGTCTCCCAGACGAAGCCGGCGAGCCAGATCGTGGGGACGAGGAGCACATCGCGTTTCCAGCCGTGGAGGAGCGTGAGGACGAGGACGAGGACGATCAGGACCACGAGCGCAATGTTGAACGGCACCCTGGTGCCCGTCTCGTACGTGTCCTTCGGCAAGACGAGCCAGTGCCGGACGAGCCAGCCGAACCAGCCGCCGCGGCCGAACTCGGTCGGCCCGGTGTTGAGGAGCCCGCCGGTCGCCCGGGCGCTGAACGCGCCGACGATGAGGTGCACGACGACCCCGAACGCGATCACTCCTGCGACGATCGCTCCCAAGCGCCTCCACGGGCGGATGGTGGCGAGGAGGATCAGCAGGATCCCGCCGTAGAAGACCCAGCGGCCGTTGAACGTCCAGTCGCTGATCGGGGTCTGCGGGCGCAGTCCCTCGGTCAGGAGCACCTCGACGACCACGGCGCCGGCGATGGCGCCCGGGAGGCTCCCCGCGCCGCCGAGGATCACCATCGCGTAGATGATGATCAGGACCTGCGTGTTGTAGTCGTCGGGAAACGCGCCCTGGAGCAGCGCGGCGTTGATCGTCCCGGCCAGCGCGGCGACCGCAGCGCCGACGCCGACGGCCATCAGCTTCAGCCAGTTGACCGGCATGCTCATCGCCTGTGCGGCGAGCGGGTCGTCGTGCAGCGCGCGCCAGGCGCGGCCGGTGCGCGAGCGGTTGGCGAGCCACAACGCAGCGAACACGACCACGACCGCGACGAGTGTCACGTAGTAGTAGGCATGTTCGCTCGACGCGGTGAGACCGCCCAGGCGGAAGCGGTCGACGTTCGCGATGCCGTTCGGGCCGCCCGTCACGTCCCAGTTCGGACGGAGCCCGAGATCCTTGTTCAACCCGAGCACGGAGACGCGGTAGCCCTGCGTCACGAGCACGTAGAAGATCTGGCCGAAGAAAAGCGTGACGATCGCGAGGTAGTCGCCGACCAGGCGCCGCGATGGCAGGGCGAGCAGGAAGCCGAGGACGGCGGAGACCAGGACGACGAGCGGGATCACGAGCCATGCCTGCCAGTGGACACCGAACTTGTCCGACGAGAGCATCGCGTAGCCGTACGCGCCGACGCCGTAGTACGCGATGTACCCGAGATCGAGGAGGCCCGCGAAGCCGACCGCGACGTTGAGCCCGAGCGCGAGCAGCCCGAAGACGAGCGCCACGGTGCCGACGCGGGTGTAGTAGAGGTCGTTCTGGCTGTGGGACACGACGATGGGCAGGAGCGCCGCGAGCGCCACGACGAAGGCGAACACGCCTGCCTTCGGGACGCGCTCGTAGGAGCGGCGGATGCGACCGAGGAGACCGTCGTACGCGGTCGAGCGGTCGGCCGAACGCGCAACCCACTCGTCGGCTCCGATCTGCGGGCCGGCCGGCTCGGTCGGGGGGACGTTCGTCATCTCAGACCTTCTGCGGTGCCGGGACGCCGAAGATCCCGGACGGTCGCACGAGCAGGAAGAGGATGAGGATCCCGAAGACGATCACGTCCTGGTACGAGGACGACACGTAGCCGATCGAGAACGCTCGGCCGAGCCCGATCGCGAGCCCACCGAGCATCGCGCCGGGGAGGCTTCCGATCCCACCGACCACTGCCGCCGTGAACGCGATCAGGCCGACCTGGAAGCCCACGTATGGATCGACGTTCTGGAAGATCAGCCCGTTCATCACTCCTGCGGCACCGGCGAGGACGGAGCCGATGAAGAACGTCGCGACGATCACCCGGTCGACGTCGATGCCCATCATCGAGGCCGCCTCGAGGTCGAAGGAGGTCGCGCGCATGGCACGCCCGATCTGCGTCCGCGCGACGAAGAGGGTGAGGCCGAGCATGAGGACGACAGTCGTCACGATCACGAACAGCTGCATGTACTGGATCTCGAACGGCCCGATCGAGACCATGTGGAACAGGCAGCCGTTACAGAAGGCGAACGAGTTGTACTGCTTCGGCGGCGAGCCGAAGCAGATCACCGCAAGCTGCTGGAGGCAGAACGACACTCCGAGGGCGCTGATCAGCGGGGCGATCCGGGGCGCGCGTTTCTGCCGGAGCGGCCGGTACGCGAACCGCTCGATGGCGACGCCGAGACCTCCGGCACCGAGCATCGCGGCGGCGAACATGAGCGCGATGACGACCGCCACGGGCACGTCCGGGCTCACGGCTCCGCCGAGCGCAGTCAGCACGAAGTACCCGATGTACGAGCCGATCATGAAGACCTCGCCGTGGGCGAAGTTGAGGAGCTTCAGGATTCCGTACACCATCGAGTAGCCGAGCGCGACGAGGCCGTACAGGCTCCCGAGCGTGAGCCCGGCGACGAGCTGGTCGAAGAAGTAGCTCCACGTCAGCTGGAAGCTCTGGAAGTAGGCGACGACGTCCAGCGCGTGCATCGCGACAGCGTCTCAGAACGACGTGCGGCCCACCAGCAGGATGGGCCGCACGTACGACATCAGCGGGCGGCTAGCCCTTCTGGACCACGTCGTAGCTGCCGCCGCTCCCGATCTTGAAGATCGTGAACCCGACACCGCCGACGACGTCTCCGAACTTGTCGAAGGCGATCGGTTTGCCGAGCAGGGACGTCTTCAGCTTGACCTGGCCGATGTCCCGTCGGACCTCTCCACGGCTGACCTGGCCGTCCGCGCAAGCGGTCGAGATGCCCATCGCGATCGTCTGGACCGCGACCCACGACGGAGCACCGAACGAGATCGTCTTCCCGTACTGCTTCTCGAAGTTCGCGACGATCGGCTTCGCGATCGGCACGTCGTGGATGTCGAGGCTGAACGACGAGATGTACGCCCCGGGCACGGTGAACTTGGACGAGTCGAACGTCCCATCCGTGCCGAGGAACTGGCCCGAGAAGCCCTTCGACTTGAGCTGCTGGAGGAAGAGCTGTGCGTTGGAGGCAACCTGCGAGGCGAACACGACCGCCTTCGCCCGCTCGGCGACTGCCCGGTTGGCGAGCGCCGTGAAGTCGGTCTCGGCCGCCGGCTGCGACTGCCGGTCGACCTTGACGCCCGCCTTCTGCAACGTCTGCGTGATGAGCGTGGTGAGCGGTACCGAGTATGCCTCGGCCTGGTCGACGGTCATCACCTGGTCGCCCGACTTGACGCCGAGCTTGTTCATGACGAACGTCGCGTCGGTCAGCCCCTGACGCTTGTCGGTCGGCACGACGCGACGGAAGTACACAGGGGCGAGAGCTTTCCCGGCGGAGTTGAATTTCTTCAGCACGTGGCCGTCGGGGGTCACCGGATCGGTCAGGCTCGCACGTGTGGCCGAGCCGGACACAAATGCGAGATGGCCGCGCCGAAGGATCGGGCCGCCGGCGACGTTCTCCTGGCTGCCGGAGAAGCCGTTGACCGCAAGCATCGCCTTGTTCGACCGGAGCTGGACGGCAACCGTCGCGGCGAGCTGCGGGTTGAGGGCGGTGTCGGCCTCGATCGCCCGGAGCTTCGTGCGGTGGAAGCCGCTCGGGGTACCCGGGATCGCCTTGCCCGAGTTCCAGTACTGGATGAACAGCCGGCCCCAGTTCCGCTGGTCGATCCCGGCGGAGGCCGCAGGTCCGGTGTACGGGCCTGTCAGAGCGATCGTCGCGACCTTGCACGACGGGCCGGCGGCGACCGCTGTGGACCCGTTCGGATTGGCCACTGCGATCGACGCGGCGGCAGCGCTGGCGATCATGACGACCGTCAGCGCGAAGATGATGCCTTTCTTCATGTAGAGCGCCCTCCTTGGTTGCACCTGCCGGTTCTCCCTTTGACGTACGCCGTGCCCGAATGGTTGCCGCAGCAACGTGGGCACAACCGGTGCCCTCGAGCCACGGGACTGTGACAGCCGCGTCCGTGACATGTCAACAAGAGCAGCGCGTGCTGCCCGCGTGTCTAGGACGAGAGCGCCTCGACCCAGCCGGCCGTGTCGAGGAACTGGCGGAAGCGAACGGCGAGGCCGTCGCGAAAGGTCCAGACGTGGACGAACGGAACGTCGAGGCGCTTGCCCGTGCCCTTCGCGACTCCCCGGTAGCGCCCGAGGACGACACACTGGTCGCCCGCCTCGATCAGCTCCTCCGGCTCGACGACGAACTCCTCCCACCAGTCGCGGTCGAGAGGGTCGAAGATGTTCCGACGAACCTCGTCGAGCCCCCGGTAGGTCCCGCCGTGCGGCAGGCCCTGCGCCTGGTGCCATTCGATATCCGGGTGCATGTCGGCGAGAACGGCGTCCATGTCGTCTCGCGCGAACGCCTCGTACGAGCGGGTCGCGAGTGCGGCGTTCGACAGATCGGCACGGGCCATGCGACCGGATCTTCGCAGTCGGCGATCATGCCAGTGCGGTCCGGCCGCGAAGCCGCCGGACTCAGGGGATCAGGAACGAGACATGCGATGGAGATCGCAGCCGCCGATCCGATGCGGTGCGGTCCGGCCGCGAAGCGGCCGGTTTCAGGGGTTCCCGCGCTCGAGAATCCGCGAGAGCGGATTCTCGAGCTGTGCCAACTAGAAATAGAACTGCTTCCACGCGTCCCACCAGGTGTCCGCGCGGGAGACGACGATGCGATCGTCGACCCGCTCGACGCCGGATCGGAAGCGGAGCTCGTCGGGCGCCCTCGTGTTCTTGTACTCGACCCTGATCTCGCACGGGCTGCCAGGGTCGTAGGGCTGCACCGCGCCGAGATTGTCGAGCGCGCGACGTGCGCCGTCCTCGATCAGCTCACGCGCTCGCACCGGTGGGATCATCCGCGCGGAGACGGAGCCGAGACCGCGCTTCACCGCGACGGTGGTCAGCCAGTCGCCGAGGAGCTCCCGGCCTTCGCGGCACGCTGCTTCGTCGCCCGTGACGAGCAGGACCGGGCAGCCCCACGTCCCGCAGAGCGCAGCGTTGATTCCGGTCTCCCCGACGAGCGTGTCGTTGAACCACAGGTTCTGGAAGTCGCGCCCGGAGATCGTGTGGTTCATGACGCCGTCCTTCGTTCCCGCGCGTGCGTGCATCCCCACGAAGAGCGCGGCGTCACACCCTTGCTCCAGGAACTCCGTGTATTCCGTCCACTCGTCCTGGACCACGTACTCGCAGTCCGGGTGGAGATCCTCCGGGATCAGCGAGTTGAACGTCCACCCGCTCCCCGCCCCGTGGCAGTCCATGACCACGATCTCGGTCGCACCTGCAGCCTTGGCGCCCCGGACGGCCGCGTTGATCTCCTCGGTGTAGAGCCTCCGGCCCTCCTCGTACAGCGCCTCGCCGCCGGACGTCTGCTCCGGCTTCACGATGCCGCCGACGCCCTCCATGTCGCTGACGACGTGGACACGCACGCCGGCAAGCCTAGAAGAGACACGACGAAGCCGCCGCTCCAGGGGTTTCGCGAGCGGAGCGAGCACTCGCTCGTGGCGCCCTTGCCCAATATCAACGCAGCCGCGCAGCAAGACCGCGGAGCATGAGGTCCAGGCCGGACTCCCAGACATCGTCCCAGCGGAGGTCGGCGGCGAACGGCGCGACCTCCGCCTGGCGCGGGTACCGGTCTCGATCGATGCGCTCGGCCGCCTGGCGCCACGCCTCTCCCGCCCGGTACGACTGAGGCGGCCAGCCGAGGAGCGCGCCGTCGAGAAAGCAGACGAGGGTTTGGTACGCAAGCGCCGTGCCCGGCTCGTCGAACCCTGCGCTCCGGAGCGCGTCGAGGAGATGCTCGGTCGTCCGGCGGACGGCGTCGGTCGGGAGGTTCCCTCGGTAGACGAGTGGAAAGGCGTTCGGATAGCTCCGCTGCATGCCCGCCCAAGAAGCGACGACCGCACGAACGCGCGTCTCCCAGTCCAGGCTCTCGTCGGGTAGCTCGAGCCCGGCGAGGACGGTCCCCGCAAGCGTGTCGAGGAGGTCGTCCTTGCTCTCGACGTAGGTGTACAGGGTCATCGCCTCGATCCCGAGTCTCGCTCCCAGGCGGCGCATGCTGAGCGCGGCGAGGCCCTCTTCCTCGACGAGCGCGAGGGCACCCGCGACCACCTGTTCGCGCGTGAGCCGAGGCTTGCGGCCCCGTCCGCGCTTGACAAGTCCGTCCTCGTCCGTCATTTTCTTACAGCGTAAGAGAATGAGCGGACGAACGGCGACAAACAGAGCCAGACCGAGCGCGCGGGCCGCAGCTGTCGTCCTGGGGAGCGTCACCCTCGCAATCGCCGGCTCGTCGCTCGCGACCGCAGCCGCGAGGCCCTCCGCGCCGACGGTCGCGGGGCCACGGGTCGTGACGGGCGCCGTCGCAACCTTTCGTCTGAGCGCCCACGAAGCCGGGGTGCCGGCGAGTCGCCTTCGTTTTGTCTGTCTCCTCGACCGCGGCCGGTTCCACCGCTGTGCCGCCACCTACCGTGTCCGGATCGCACCCGGGGCTCACGTCCTGCGCGTGCGCGCCTCCGATCCTGCGGGTCACACCGGGCCGACCACCCGCGTGGCCTTCCGGAGGTCGGTCGAGCCGCCTCCCCCGCCTCCGAACCCGGTCAAGACGATCGCCGTCGGCGAGCGACCGGTGAACATCGCGGCGGGCGCGGGCTCCGTGTGGGCCTCGAACCAGAGCGACGGGACGATCTCGCGGCTGGACGTCGCCACGGGGAGCGTCACCGCCACGATCACCGTCGGCGGCCAGCCCGGGGGCGTCGGGTTCGGCGACGGGTCGCTGTGGGTGGCGAACTTCGGGGACGGAACCGTCGAGCGAATCGACCCGGCCTCCAACACGGTCGGCGCCCGGATTGTCGTCGGCGGTCAGCCGGACGGGGCGACCGTGGCGAGCGACGGAACCGTCTGGATCTCGGACTTCGCGGGAGCCGTCCTGCGAATCGACCCCGCGACGAACGCCGTCGCGGCGAGGATCCCGGTGCCTGGCAACCCGAGCTCCCCGGTGCTCGCGTTCGGGCTCCTCTGGATCGGGAACGTGGACGGCTCGGTTCGGACGATCGACCCGGCGACGAACGCGATCGTCGGAACGCCCGTCGTCTTCGACCACGACGCCGACGCACTGGCCGCGGACGAGAGCGGCATCTGGGCGACCACCTTCGACTCGGGGACGGTCGCGCTGATCGACCGGGCGAACCGCTCGCTCGTCCGCAAGGGAGTCGTCCCGGGTCACGCCTCGGGTCTCGTCCTCGCCGGAGGCTCGTTGTGGGTGAGCCTCTACGACCGAGGCCAGGTCGTCCAGCTCGATCCGACGACGCTCTCGATCGGACGCCGCGTGGACGTCGGCACCCAGCCGCGCGAGATCGTCTCCGCCGGCGGCGACCTCTGGGTCGTGAACGAGCTCTCGGGCACGGTCTCGCGCTTCGCGCCGTAGGCTCGGCGCGACAGCCGCGACTGGAGGAGGACCGATGCCGAAGACCGAGGGCCGTCGCTCGGCGAACGCCCACACGACCCCGTTCCTCGCGTACGACCTCGAAGGGCCCGTCCAGCCCGAGATGAGCTGGCTCCCACTGAGCTACGACCGCGAGACGGGCGCCGGCACGTACCTGATGCGCATGGAGCCGGGCGCGGTCACGATCGAGCACGAGCACGAGCTGATGGAGGAGTTCCTCGTCCTCGAGGGCGACCTCGTCGACTCGGACGGAAAGGTCTTCACCGCAGGCGACTTCGTGACCTATGAGGCCGGAACGGTCCACAACTCGTCGACTCGAGACGGGTGCCTCCTCGCCGTCTTCGAGTGGAAGAGAGAGTGAGCTCGGACGCGGGTGTATGAGGAGTGGTGGATCTCGTGTCCCGGCACGAAAGGCAAGGTCCCGACACACGAGATCCACCACTCCTCCACCAGTCGCCCGTGCTCGGAAGAACGGTCGGAGAGCAACCCAGGTCCGGCCTGCCTTGCAGTTCGTGCCGGAGCACGAGACCCGGACACCACCAAGCAGCACGCTCTCGCGAGCGCGCATGAGGCGGTCTCTATGGACGGAACGAGAATGGGCGGCGTCGTCCGCCGCCCCATTCTCATCGCGTCTCCCAGATCGAGCCCGATTGCCGTCAGTTCCCAACCCGGGAGTCGCTGTCGCTATCGGCACGCGCCGATCCGTCCTTGAGTCGGAGGCGCCGCAGGAGGGGACTGGAGCGGGGTTGCCGCCAAGCGCCCCGCCCCCATGTCCCTTGCAAGGTTCCTCGAAGCGAGGAGGAACCGCGCTCTTCCCCTCTGGCCGTCACCGGCACCAGACGCCGCATGTCCGCGCGCGATGAACAGGCCGGAGCCTGCGACATTTCCTCCGCACGGGCGTCACCCAGACGTTGGTACACCCGTCCCCCGGACGGTTGTTGACGAGCGCGGTTGACTCGTCACACCGCGTCCCCCCGGCGCCAGCGGCCAGAGGCGCCCGGCCTCCATGCTGGAATGACGCGGATGACTACCTTCCTCGACCGGCTCCGTGCAGGACCGCCGATCGTCGCCGACGGCGGCATGGGCTCACTCGTCACGGCGGCCGTGCCACGGCTCCGGTGCCCGGAGGAGGCGAACGTTCGCGCGCCCGAGAGTGTCGTCTCGCTGCATCTCGGGTTCATCCGCGCCGGGGCGGAGATCGTCGAGACGAACACGTTCGGAGCGAACCGGCGGAAGCTCGCAGAGCACTATCTCGAGGACGACGTCCCCGCCATCAACGAGGCGGCGGTGAAGCTGGCTCGCGACGCGCGCGAGGTCGCGGGCGCGGATGTCTTCATCGCGGGGTCGATCGGCCCGCTCGGCGGCCCGGTCAAGGACCGCGACGCGGCGTTCGCCGAGCAGGCCGAGCTGCTCGAGGGGCGGGGTGTCGACCTCTTCATGGTCGAGACGTTCTACGACCTCGATGAGCTCGTCGCGGCGATCGCCGCCGTGCGCGGTGTCTCCTCCCTGCCGATCGTCGCGCTCTTGACCTTCGACGAGGACTCGCAGACCCTCGGAGGCGTCTCCGCAGAGCAGGCCGCAAGCGCGCTTGCAGAGCTCGACGTCGCCGCGGTCGGCGCCAACCACGGCGTCGGGCTCCAGGCCGCGCTCCGCGCGATCGAGCGTATGGGCGACTCCGGCAAACCGCTCGCAGCTCTCCCGAACGTCGGCCTTGCGAGCCTCGCGGGCGATCGCGTGATCTTTCCGCACGCCACACCCGAGTACTTCGCCGAGTTCGCAGCGCATGCGCGCGAGCTCGGCGCGCGCATCATCGGCGGCTGCTGCGGCACGACGCCGGTCGAAATCGCGGCGATCCGCGCAGCCGTCGACGAGGAGAGGAGCCCGCGCACGTCGCTCGTCGTACGCGAGCGCCAGATCGTCGTGTCAGCGTCCGAGCCCGAGCACGAGACGCTCCTCCAGCGAAAGCTCCGCGAGGGCGAGTTCGTCGTCTCGGTCGAGATCGACCCGCCTCGAGGTGGTAATGCGGCAGCGATGCTCGAGCTCGCACGCACGCTGCAGAGCTCGGGAGACGTCGACGTCGTGGACGTCAACGACAACCCGCGCGCCCGCGCCCGGATGAGCGGCCTCATGGCATCGGCCACGATCGAGCGCGTCGTCGCCCTGGAGACGATCCCGCATCTCACCCCGCGCGACTCCTCCATCGCCGGGCTCGAGTCGCTGCTGCTCGGGGCCCATGCCGAAGGCATCCGCAACGTGCTGGCCGTCACGGGCGATCCGCCGGAGGCCGGTGACTATCCGGGCGCCAGCGGCGTCTACGAGATCGACTCGATCGGGCTCACCCGGATGATCACCAACATGAACGCCGGGGAGGACTACAACGGCCGGGAGATCGACGCGCCGACGTCGTTCTTCGTCGGCGTGGCCGTGAATCCGGCCGCCGACGACCTTGCCTACGAGCTCGAGCGGTTCGAGCGAAAGCTCGAGGCGGGAGCGAAGTTCGCGATGACCCAGGTGCTGTTCGACCTCGCGTATCTGGACGAATTCCTCGAGCGTCTCGGCGGGTCGTGTCCGATCCCGCTTCTCGTCGGCGTCTTCTACGTGCGCAGCTACCAGCTCGCGCTGCGCCTGCACAACGAGGTGCCGGGCATCGTCGTCCCGGAGCACGTCCAGGAGCGGCTGTCGAACGCCGGACCGGATGCCGGAACGACCGGCCTCGCCATCGCGCGCGAGCTGATCGAGGCGTCACGCGAGCGTGCCGCCGGCGTCTACGTCATCCCGCCGTTCCGGCAGCCTCTCCAGGTCCTCGATCTTCTCGCGTAGACGAGCTCAGGAGACGCAGGCCGTGCCCGTGACAGGCTGGGCCTGGAGGTGGTCGAGGAGGGCCCTGACCAGGTCGGTCGGGATCCCGTAGCCGCCTTCTTCGCCGGCGCGGCGGGCGAAGACGACCGTGCGGACGCGGCCTCTCGCGTCGACGACGGGCCCGCCGGAGCCACCGGGGCGGACGAACGCGCGGATCGCGGTGACGTCGCGCGTCACCGGTCCGCGACCATACGCGTCCCGGGAGAGAGCTTTGCCCGTACCCCCGAGTCGGCCGGGGATCCGCGCCAGTGGCCCGTTCTCCGGATACCCGAGCACCGCGACGGCGACGCCCTTGTCCGGGTCGACCATCGGAAGCGCTCGGCCCGGCAGGCCGGGGACGCGGAGGACGGCGAGGTCGTCCCCCGGGTCGAACGCGACCACGGTCGAGGCGAACGTCTCGCCGTCGCGGCGGTCGACCTGGGGCGAATCGATGCCGGCAACGACGTGTGCGTTCGTGACCACGACGCCCGGCCGCACGATCCAGCCCGACCCCTCGACGCCGAGGCCGCACGCGACGCCGGTCACGCGGACGACGCTGGCCGCCGCCCGCACGACGTCCGGATCCCGCGCGAGGGCCGAGTCCGGCGGCGCGACGATCGCCGGCGGCCCGAGGAGGACCCCGATCGGATCGACTCGCTCGAGCGTCGCGAGCAGGCGCTCCGGCGGGAACTCGTCGTTGATCCGCGACAGGATCGCCGACTTCTGAACCGACTCGCGGAGGTTCGACTGACCGGGCAGGTAGAGGAGAACGGCGCCGATCGCCCAGCAGAGGACGACTCCCGCTGCCGCCCCGAGGACCAGCCCCGCGGCGGAGTCGACGGTGCGCAGGCCGGGGACCGCCGCGATCGTCGCCCGGAGCGTGCCGCCGAGGATCCCGGCGAGACTCTGCAGGATCATCCCGCCGAGGACGGCGCCGGCGAGCGCGACGAGAGGGGCGTACGGTGAGCCGCCGCGGAAGAGCTCCGGCGCGATGCGCGCGCCGAGGTAGGCGCCGAGGGCGAAGCCGGCGAGCGACAGCGCGCCTCGCACGAGCCCGTTGACGAAGCCGTAGGCGGCGAAGAGCGCGACGACGACGAGGACGATCCAGTCGGCAGTGGACACGCTCGGTGAGCGTACGTGCCGCGGGCTACGTTCCCTCCCGCCCGGCTACAATCCTCCGGCCCGGGGGCGTAGTTCAGTTGGTTAGAACGCCGGCCTGTCACGCCGGAGGTCGCGGGTTCGAGTCCCGTCGCTCCCGTTCCTGCGTTTGTCCTGCAACTGAGGTCACTTGTGGTCCGACTGGGCACACGAGCCGCGATCTTGGGCAGCAATCGGGCAGCAGGCCTATCCGTGCCCTCAGCTCCTGGCACTGGGCGGCGGCACCGGGTCAGTCCAAGTCACGGCCCTCGCGGTTTGGAGGCGTGCCGCGATCGAACGCGAACGGATCGCCACGATCGTGGTTGAGATGGCCGGTCGCGCGGCGCATCAGGTGGCCTCTGGCGCGGCCAGCGGCGGGGGTTTCGTCGGCAAGAGGGGGTCGGGTATCCGGCTTCCTAGTCGAAGGAAGCCGGCACCCGTCACTGCTAGAGCAGCGGCGCCGCCCCACCAGATGGCGTCGGGTGAGGTTGCGAGCAGCACGCCGCCGACCGCAGGGCCGAGAGCCACGCCGACCATGAAGCTGAGCTGGTAGAGCGACATGTAGCGGCCGAGCAGATGCGGCGGCGCGATTTCCGCGACGAGCGGGCCGAGCACGATGAACTGGCCACACTCGGCGATCGCGATCAGGATCGCGACACCGGCCAA
>DASSQE010000002.1:0-22441 GCA_035702645.1 Gaiellaceae bacterium | reverse complement strand
TTCGGCTTCTGGATCTTCCTCATGAACCAGGTCCAGGGCGGCGGCTCGAAGGTCATGAGCTTCGGGAAGAGCCGCGCGAAGCGGATGTCGCCCGACTCGCCGAAGGTCACTTTCAAGGACGTGGCCGGTGCGGACGAGGCGGTCGAGGAGCTGCACGAGATCAAGGAGTTCCTCGAGAACCCGAAGAAGTTCCAGGCGCTCGGTGCGCGGATTCCGAAGGGCGTTCTCCTGTACGGGCCGCCCGGCACCGGCAAGACGCTCCTGGCCCGCGCGGTGGCAGGCGAGGCGGGGGTGCCGTTCTTCTCCATCTCGGGCTCCGACTTCGTGGAGATGTTCGTCGGCGTCGGCGCATCGCGCGTGCGCGACCTCTTCGAGCAGGCGAAGCAGGCATCCCCCTGCATCATCTTCATGGACGAGATCGACGCGGTCGGGCGTCACCGCGGCGCCGGTCTCGGTGGCGGCCACGACGAGCGCGAGCAGACGCTGAACCAGCTCCTCGTCGAGATGGACGGCTTCGAGATGAAGGACAACATCATCCTCATCGCTGCCACGAACCGTCCCGACATCCTCGATCCCGCCCTGCTGCGCCCGGGGCGCTTCGACCGGCAGATCGTGGTCGACCGTCCCGACCGGAACGGCCGCCGGAAGATCCTCGAGGTCCACTCACGCGGGAAGCCGCTCGCGCGCGTGATCGACCTCGACACGCTCGCCGCCGGAACGCCCGGCTTCACCGGCGCCGATCTCTCGAACCTCATCAACGAGGCCGCGCTCCTCGCCGCCCGTCGCGGAAAGAAGATGATCGAGCAGGACGAGCTCGAGGAAGGGATCATGCGCGTGATCGCGGGGCCGGAGAAGAAGGCGCGCCTCCTCTCCGAGAAGGAGCGGAAGATCACCGCGTACCACGAGATGGGCCATGCGCTCGTCGGCCACTACCTCGAGGACACGAACCCCGTCCACAAGATCACGATCGTCTCGCGCGGCCAGGCGCTCGGTCTCACCATCTCGCTCCCGACCGAGGATCGCTATCTGACCACGAAGTCGGCGCTCATGGACGAGCTCGCGATGACACTCGGCGGCCGCGCCGCGGAGGAGCTCGTCTTCCAGGAGGTGACGACGGGCGCCGCCAACGACCTCGAGAAGGTCACGGCCACGTCGAAGCAGATGATCATGCGCTTCGGGATGTCGGAGAAGCTCGGCCCGCGCGTCCTCGGTCGCAACCACGACATGCCCTTCCTCGGCCGGGACATGGGCTCCGAGCCCGACTACTCCGAGGAGATCGCGAAGGAGATCGACGACGAGATTCGGCGCGTGATCGAGGAGGCGCACGAGTCGGCGATCACCGTGCTCCGCGAGCACATGGACGTGCTCCACCAACTGTCCGCGATCCTGATCGAGCGGGAGACGATCGACAAGGATCAGTTCGAGAGGCTCCTCACGGGCGAAGCGGAGGAGTCCGTGTTCGCCGAGCCGGAGCCCACCCCGGCCCCCGAGCCGGAGGCCGACAAGCGGCCCAAGCTCAAGCCGCAGCCGCGCCCGCTTCCCGGCACGGCGATGCAGCCGCCGCCCCCCGAGGGCGCGACCGGCTGACCGAGCTCCGCTCGTCGCTCGAACCGACAGAAGTGCACGCGAGCGGCTAGAGCCGTCGCGAGCCGTCGCAGACACTCGATCGGAGGGTTCGGCGTGGTGATCCGTGGGCAAAGATCCTCCAGCGCTCTCCCCGTCTGACGAAGAGGCTTTCGCCGCCGGCACTGCCACTACCGTTGGCCCGGAGCACCACACCGGTGTTCACGCGGACGATCGCGGGACCGTGTCCCTTCAGGTAGCGGATGACACGGAGGCGTTGTACGCCCGTCGGAGTCGCCGACTCGAGGGCACGAGCATCGAAGACCACGTCCGCACGTGCCCACCGCTGCTTCGTCGTGACCCCGATGCACGCCGCGCGGGCCGTCGCCGACGAGGCGAAGAGGCAGAGCACGACGACGGCTGCCGAGACTCGCATCCGGTCGCGGGCAGGCGGTATCTCGCGTGCGACGTCGTCTGCTCGCGCCCTCACGACGCAGACACCCGCCCTCCAGGCGACCTGGGCTCTCCGCGCATCCAACGGAGAGGCGAGCTCGTGACGAAACAGAAGGCTCGGCCCCGTCCCATCAGCGGGAGCACCGCGACTACCGCAGAACACTGCACGAGCGGGCCTTGTGGGTTCCGCTGCCGTAGAGGGACCGCCATCGATCTATCCAGCCACGCGAATCCGGCTCGTCGCACGCGCGCTGCTCCCGGCGGTCGAGCGGACGCGCACCAGTACGCGATAGCTGCCCGGTCTCCTGTAGCGGTGCAGGCCGACTACGCCGAAGCTGCGCCCGACGCCGACGACGGAGCCCGCCGAGCTCCGACCGTCGCCCCAGTCGATCCGTGCGCGTAGATCCGTGCCGAGCCCGAACGGGTCCTCGTCGCGGATGGTCGCGACGAGGCCGTGGAAGCTCGGGCCGGAGCGGGTGCTGCGACCGCGAGCGATGAGTCGGGCATCGCGGATCGTCGCGGTGGTCGATACGGTGGCGGCACGCAATGCCGTATCGGCGAAACGCACCGTGACGGTGTAACGACCCGGATCGACGTACCGGTGCGTCTGCGCAGAAACGTACTGACCCCCACCGAGCGCTGCGACAGCCGTGGCTGAATGCTCGCCGTCGCCCCAATCGATCGTCGCGCCGAACGTCTCCGGATGCGTGCCGCCGGTCGGGTCGAAGAACGACGCGAGAAGACGGAGCGGGTGGCCCTCCTGTCCGCGGAGCGGCACCGCGGTCGCGCGCTGGAGTGGCGGGCCGAGCGGGGCCGGGACGGCGACGTAGATCCCACCGCCGAACTCGGTGTTCGTGCGGATCGTGCCGATCATGTCTCCCTCACCCGTGAAGATCTCGACGTCGACGGGACGGACACGCCCCGGGCCCGTGACGATCTCGGCGACACCGTCGCCGTTCACGTCGCCGACGGCGACCCGGACGCCTCCGACGTAGTCCTGGCTGGCTGGGTAAGCAGTGAAGTCCTGGAGCAGGCGGCCGTCGGCGGTGAACACCCGGACCTCACCGGTCGTTCCCGAGCCCACTACGATCTCGGCCTTTCCGTCGCCTGTCACGTCCCCCGCCGCCACGTAGATGCCGCCGGTATACGACGGATCGAAGGCGTAGAAGGACTCCTCTCGCTGCCCTGATGCGCCGAACACACGAACCACCGGCGGGTTTCCCGGTCCGGTGCCGGCGACGATTTCGGCTCGCCCGTCACCGTTGACGTCGCCGGTTGCGACCCGCACGCCTCCCTGGTCTCCTGGATCGAAAGCGAGGAAAGACGAACGCTCTCGCCCTTCGCCGTCGAGCACCTTCACACGTGGCTCGCCGTACTCGGCGGCGACAACGATGTCTGCTCTTGCGTTGCCGTCGACGTCCCCGCATGCGACATACAGGCCGACGCCGGTCTCGCCGAACGGGTAGACGTCGTGGAGGACGTCGCCCGCCTCGTCGAGGACGACGAGCTCGGACTCGCCACCGGGGCCTTGCCCCGACACGTACTCGAGTGTCCCATTGCCGTCGAGGTCCCCGGAAGCTACGCGGACGCCGTTCGTGAACGAGTAGCCGTACGCCTCGAACCACGTGGACACGGTCCCGGCGAGGTCGAACGCGACCACCGACGAGTCATAGCTCGGCCCCGCGCCCATGACCAGCTCCGCCTTGCCGTTGCCGCCGACATCTCCGATCGCGAGCGACCGCGCGTTGTAGACAGGCGGAAAAAGTTCCCCGAGCAACGTGCCGTCCGCCGAGAACACGCGGAGCGTCGGCGAGTAGTCGACGGTGGCGGATACTGCGATCTCGGGCACGCCGTCGCCAGTCAGGTCGCCGGCCGCGACTCGCAGAGTGCCGCCCGTCACCAGACCGAAGGGGCTGAAGGAGTCGACGACCGCGCCGGTCACGCCGTCGAAGATCTTGACCTGTGCGTCGTCCGGTGTCTCGGCGGCGGCGATGACGTCGGCGTGCCGGTCGCCCGTGACGTCGGCGGCTGCGACCTCCACGCCACCTGAGACGTTCGGCCCGAAGGCGTCGAAGGTGCGCAATGGCGTGGGGAAGAACCCATCGGACGGCGTCGCGGAGAAGATGCGCACCGTCGACCCGTCACCAGGCCCCGCGCCGGTGATGATTTCTGCGCGGCCGTCGCCGGTGACGTCACCCGCCGCCACGCGGATGCCGTGAGGCCGACCCGAAGGGTCGTTGAAGGCTTCGAAGAACGAAAGGCGCTTGCCGGTTGCGCCGTCGAAGACCTCGATGTTCGGTGCGCAGCTGTCGAGCCCAGTGATCAGGTCTGCTTTCCCGTCTCCGTTGACGTCGCCCGCCGCGATCCGCGTGCCACAGCCCGACGACGTCGCGAGCACAGTCCGATCCTCCCGCTCGCCCGATGCGCCGAACGTCCTGACCTCCCCGCGACCACCGGCTCCGGGGACGGTGACGATGTCAGCCCTTCCATCCCCGTCGACGTCGCCCGTCGCCACGTTGATCCCGCCCTGCGAGAAGTCGAAGTATGGGAGGAAGCCGCTGCGCACGTTACCCCGCTGGTCGAAGACCGTCATGTAGGGGCCGCCGCCGGCGTCGATGCCGACCACGATCGGCGCCTGGGCGTTCGGGACGGGCGCACCGTCCGCCGCAGGCGCCGATCCGGCGTGCAGGAGCGCGCTCGACGCTGCGAGCAATGCGATCGAACAGATCGTCGAGCGGACCCGCTGCATCTCAGCCTCGCGCCCAGTCGGGCGACATGTCGAAGCGGCCGCGCGTGAGCATCCGGACGCCCGACCCGTCGGCGTTCATGACAAACAGGCGGCGCTGTCCTTTTCCCAGCCGATCGCTGACGAAGACGATTCTCTTCGAGTCCTGCGACCAGGACGGGAGCGCGTCGAGCGCCGGATTGTTGGTCAGTCGCGCTTGCTTCGAGCCGTCGGCGTTCATCACGTAGATCTCGAGGTTGCCGTCTCGCATCGAGTCGAACGCGATGCGCTTGCCGTTGGGGGACCACGAGGGGTTTTCGTCGAACCCGGGGCTCGTCGTGAGCCTGGTCTGGTCCGAGCCGTCCGCGTTCATGACGTAGATCTCGCGGTCGCCGTTGTCCCGCTCGCTCGTGAACGCGACCTTGGTCCCGTCCGGCGACCAGGCCGGGTCACCGTCGAAGGCGCGGGAGGTCGTGAGCTGCTTCTCGTTTCGCCCGTCCGCGTCGATCGCCCAGATGTCGCTGTTTCCGGTCCGCTCGCTCTCGAAGGCGATCCGATCGAGCCACGACCAGGCCGGATCACCGTCGAAGGCGTTCGAGAAAGTGAGCTCCCGGACGTGCGAGCCGTCAGCTCGCATCACGTACACGTCGGAGTCCTGGTAGCGGTGCGCTCCGCGCCGGTTGCTCTCGAAGGCGATACGTCTCCCGTCCGGAGACCATGTCGGGTTCGAGTCCGAGGCGGTATTCCGAGTGAGCCGAGTCGGCGCTCCGCCCGCCGAGGTGACGACGAGGATCTCGTTGTTCCGGTCACTGAGCTTCGAGTGGTAGACGATCTTCGCCGCGGTCGCCGCCGGTGCTCTGACCACGGCGGTCGAGCCGAACGCGATCACAACGCCTGCGAGTGCTGCCATGCCGATGAGGTTTCGCATCTCCGTTCCTCCGCTCGTTGACCGACCCGAGCGTGCCGCGGGGTGCTCATGCGCCGCTCAAACGGGAGGTCATGCCGCCCAGGTACGGCGTGATCAGCTCGACCGCTCGCACCGCAAATTCCTCGTCGCGCTGCCAGGTGGGCTCGTACCCGAGCGACCGGAAGAGCTCGACCGTCTCGAGGTAGCGCTCCGCCTCGTCGATCAGCCGACTTGCGGGGCCGACTTCGGGCGTGTGGCTCGCTGCGATCGTCGTCATGCGGGAAACATGACGCCGTCCACTCAAAGGCCCCTCAAGCGGGCGTCCTCGAGCGACGATGCCTCGCGGGGTGCGCCGAGCCAAGTCGAGCGCTGTGCTCGATCAGACGCGGTTCGGCGAAGACGAGATCCCGAGCTCCGATCGGTATCGCTCGGCGTGAGCCCGGTGATATCGGACGAGCTCCTCGTCGCCCGAGGCCCCTTCGAGCCGCGCAGCGAGACGATCGTGCAAGTCCGCGCGGCGCTGCATCGGCATCGATCCGTAGACGGCGTCACGGATCGCCTGGTGGCGAAACGAGAGCTCGTCCCCTCCCGCCGGAGGGCGGATGATCTCCTTGCCGACGAGCGCTGCTACGTGCAGGTCCGCGTCGGCGCCGACGGGCGCGGGTGCGAGGCCGACCACCGTGGCGAGCTCGAAGACCTTGCCCTCGATCGACGCGACCTCGAGGACCGTCCGCTCGTCGTCGGGCAGTCGATCGATGCGCGAGGCGATGAGAGCCCGGATCGTTGGCGGGAGAGGGATGGTCGACACCTCGGTGGTGGTCCAGCGGCCTGCCTCGAGGCGAAGGAGATCCCGGTCGACAAGCGTGGCCAGCAGCTCCTCGACGAAGAGCGGGCTACCGTCTGCAGACGACACGATGTAGTCCCGCACCGGATCCGGAAGATCGGATTCGCCGAGCAGGTTGTCCAAGAGGCGCTCGGACTCCGCCTCTGTGAGCGGCTCGAGCAGGAGGGAGGTGGCGTTCGGCTTGCCACTGCTCCAGCTCGGGCGCTGCTCGAGGAGTTCCGAACGCGCGGCGCAGATCAGGAGGACCGGGGTCGTCCGAGACGTCTCGACGATCGATTCCACGAGATCGAGCAGCGCGGGGTCGGCCCACTGCAGGTCGTCGAGCGAGACGACCACGGGTCGCTCTAAGGCGAGCGCCTCGAGCGCACGACGAACTCCCTGCGGCGTCGGAGCCGGACGCTCGAGGTCGACGCCGACCTCTCGGAACGCCTCCACGAGCGGCCGGTACGTGATCCCCTCGCCGTACGGCGGACAATGGCCGTGGAGCACGAGCGGGACATCGCCGAGATCGTCGAGGAACTCACGGACGAGACGCGACTTCCCGATACCCGCCGCACCGAACACCGTCAGCAGGTGGCAGGGGCCGTCCGAGACGGTGCTCTCGAAAACGCTTGCGAGGGTCGAGAGCTGTCGTCGCCGGCCGACGAGCGGTGAGTCGAGACGCAGCGTGCGACCGTGTGCGTCGGGCAGGACGTCGACCAGCCTGAACCCGGGGTCGTGGTCGGTCGCGACGGGCTCGGCCATGACGACGTCACGCACCAGGCGATACGTGTCCTCGCCGAGCACGATCTGACCAGGCTGCGCCGCGCGACCGAGGCGCTCGGCGACGGCGACCGCACGCCCGGTGGCGGGATCCTCCGCGGCCGTTCCGACCAGGGCCTCCCCGGTGGACAGGGCCGTCGTCACCTCGAGGAAGACGCCGTGCTCCGGGAGGAGCCCGTCGTTCAGCACGCCGACTGCCTCTCGGAGCTCTGTCGCCGCACGCACCGCGCGGAGTGCATCGTCCTCGTGCGCCGCGGGAACTCCGAACGCGGCGACGACGGCGTTTCCGGCGAGCCTTCCGCAAACGCCTCGATGGCGGTCGACCGCCATTCGCGCCGCTGCAAGGTAGCGATCGAGCACCGCGCGAAGCGGCTCCGGATCGAGCCTCTCGGCCAGCGCGCCCGAGTTCGCAAGCTCCACGACGACGACCGTCACGGTCTTTCGTGCCGGACGCGGCGTCTCGTGCGCCGCGGACGGGACTGAGAGGCCCGGGGGCAGCGGTGGAGGCCGGAGATGCTCGTCCTGGCGCAAGATCGCGCGCTCGAGGTCCTGGAGCTCCGGCCCCGGGTCGATGCCGAGCTCCTCGACCAGGACCCGCCGTGCATCCTGGTACGCGGCCAACGCGTCGGCCTGCCGCCCGGAGCGGTAGAGGGCGACCATCTGCTGCGCGCGCAAGCGCTCGCGGAACGGGTGCGCTGCGACCAGGGGCTCGAGTAGCAGCAGGGCGTCGGCGGGGTTTCCAAGCTCGAGCTCGGCGTCCGCGAGCGCCTCGCGGGCATGGAGCTCCAGCTCCTGGAGGCGCGGTGCCTCGGTCAGGGCGAACGGTTCGAACGCGAGGTCCGCGAGCGGCGGCCCGCGCACGAGCACCAGCGCTTCCCGCAGTCTCTTCGCTCGAGCCGCCGGGTCCGTATCCGGCAGCTCGGCGACGAGTCGCTCGAACCGCACGACGTCCACCGCCTCGCGATCGATATCCAGGACGTATCCGGCGGGTCGCGTGGCGATCGTCTCCCCTCCGAGCGCCTTGCGGAGCTCGGAGACGTAGTTCTCGAGAGCGTGTTTCGCTGATTTCGGAGCCTCCTCGCCCCAGAGGTGCTCGACGAGCCGGTCGGCGGACGTCGGCTCTCCCACGCGGAGCGCGAGCGTTGCGAGCAGCGCACGCTGCTTGAGCCTGCGCGGAGTCAGGTCGCGGTCGCCATCCCTGGCCTCGAGCGAGCCGAGGAGCCGGATCTCGAGCACGCTTGCGTTTCTAACACTCGCTGAACGGGCCTCAAAGCGCTTGCTCGGAGCGTGTCGAGCGCCCATGATTGCGCCGATGCGAATCGGGGTCGGGTGGGCGCTCGTGCTCCTCCTAGCAGGCCTCGTTCTCGTCGGCCGGTCCGACGCGGCTTTTCCGGGTGACAATGGCAAGCTCGCGTGGGCGACTGCCAGGAACAGCAACTACGAAATCTACACGGCGAACCCGGACGGGAGTGAGCTCGCGCGCCTGACGATCGATCCCGCCGCCGATACCGACCCGGCCTGGTCGAAGGACGGCCAGCGGATTGCCTTCACCAGCAACCGCTCGGGCAACGACGACATCTGGGTCATGAGTGCCGACGGGACGGGGCAGACGAGGCTTACTACGGATGTGGGGAGTGACGTGAACCCGACGTGGTCGCCAGGTGGTCGCAACCTAGCCTTCGTCTCCGGCCGGGACGGAGATGCGGAGATCTTCGTGATGAACGAGGACGGGACGGGTCAGACGCAACTCACCCAAAACAGCACGTCAGACGCCACCCCCGCCTGGTCTCCGGACGGGTCAAAGATCGCATTCCTGAGCAAACGCGACGGTCGCAGCCAGATCTACGTCATGAACGTCGACGGCTCGGGACAGACGCGCCTGACGACCGACCAGGGTGAAGACGTCAGTCCCAACTGGTCGCCCGACGGGACGAGGATCGCGTTCGCGAGCAATCGTGACGGCAACTACGAGATCTACGTGATGAACGCCGATGGGAGCGACCAGCGTCGCCTGACCACGAACCTCGAGACCGATCTCGACCCTGCGTGGTCGCCGGACGGGACGAAGATCGCATACACGACCAACAGGGACGCGAACAACGAGATCTACGTCATGAACGCAGACGGGAGCGGCCAGACCCGCTTCACCGCGGCGGTCGGCGACGACACGACTGCGGACTGGCAGCCGATCCCGGTCGTTCCGCCCCCGCCGAAGGCGGTCACGACCGCGGTGCTCACGCCTCGCTGGCGAGAGAGCACCTACCTGGGGTCCCTCGTCGTTCGCGGAGACGCGCCCGGCCCCTCGCGCATCCGACTGGTGTTGCGGCGCGGCAACGCCGTCCGCTTCACGACGCGTCTGACCGCACCGGGCGGCCCGTTCGAGCGCGCCTATCGCATGCCCGCGACGTTGCTTCCGGGGCCTTTCGTCCTCGACGTAACCGCATCAGGCAGTCCGACGGCGCTCACCCCCCAGGAGTTGTCGCCACGCCTGCTGTCGCCGCCCGAGGGCGTGGTCTCGCGCGCGTGGGTCAGCGAAGTCATCGCGGGCCCGCCACTCCGTCGATTTCCGTCGACGACGACTCGCGTCTGGTCGGAGTTTCGGTTCGCCTCCTTGCCGCGGAAGAGAGCTGTGATCACCGCGTCGTGGTACGGCCCGTTCACGACGAAGACATTCAGAGAGCAGCGGTCGCGACTCGTCATCTCGTATCTCAACACCACGAACGGCGTGCCACTCTATCGAGGGGCGTGGAAGTGCATGCTCCGCGTCGGACGGACCGTTGTCAAGCAGGTCGCCTTCCGGATCGGCTAGCCGTCAGCCGCCCTCGATGATCGGTCTCGTCGTGGTCGTGGTAGCGGTGGTCGTCGTGGTCGTTCTCGGCCTCGTTGGCGGCGGCGAGGTCGTCGTCCGAGACGTCACGACGGTCGTCGATCCGCGAGACGGTTGCTGACGCTTCGTCAGCGTGAGCACGACGGTGTGCCCGTCGACGCGGCGGACGCGTGCTCCGTCGAACCGGCCGGATGCGGCCAGCACGTCAACACGAACGAGGCCGGGCGCTCTCCTGAGCCGGAGCCTGACCGGCCCGAACGTGCCTCCGGGCGTTCGCGTGACCATTCCCTTCTGGCGGAGCAGGAACGTTGCCTTTCCGTCGCGGATCGCGGCGTCGCGCACGATCACGTGTCCCGGCGCGAGCTCCTGGCCTGCGAGTCGCAGCGTCGCTCGCAGCGTCGTCGCGTTCTCGATCGAGGCGACGTCGCTCACGGCCGGCCCGGCGATCCGCGTGGGGGGTCCAGTCGTCTTCGTGCCCGTCGACGTGGTCGTCCGTGCCGTCTGCGCGTTCGAGCCGCCGGACAGTGCCGTCGCAGCGACCGCGCCTCCTGCGCCGAGCAGGATCACGCCGGCGACGGCCGCAGCCCAGGTCCGTCTCTCGCGGGCCCATGGCTTCGGGGTCCAGGCGGCTTTCGTCTCGAACGTCGGTGCGTCAGCTCTGGGCGAGGGAGCGACGGCGCTACTCGGCAACCGCGCCTGACGTCTCCACCGAGGCCCGAGCACGGCGATGCCGATCTCCTCGAGCTCTTCCCAGGCGTTCGCGGCTCCCGACGGCCGGCGCGACGGCTCCTTCGCGAGGAGCCTCTCGACGAAGCGCGTAAGGCGCGGGTCGAGGTCGGGCCGTTCCGAGAGAAGCGGAGGTACCGGATCGTTCAGGTGGCGAAGCATGATCGCCATCGGCGGCTCCGCTTGGTCGAACGGCACGCGCCCCGCGAGGAGCTCGTACGCGATGACGCCGACGGAGTAGAGGTCGGCCTTCGGCCCCACGTCCTTGCCGAGCGCTTGCTCAGGGGCCATGTACGCAGGCGTGCCGACGGTCGTGCCGGACTCGGTCAGCACACGGCCGGCCTCGAGCTCCCAGGCCTTGGCCATTCCGAAATCGCTGATCTTGATTGTCCCCGCGGAGGCGATCATCACGTTCTCGGGCTTCAGGTCGCGGTGGACGACGCCATGCTTCTCCGCGTATGCGAGGCCGGCGAGCACCCCCTCGAGGATTCCTGCGATCTGTGCCAGCGTCAGCGCCCCGACGAGCGGCCGGAGCGAACCTCGCTCGAAGTACTCCATAGCGATGAACGGCGCGCCTTCGTGCTGAAAGTACTCATAGACCGTGACGATGTTCGGGTGGTTCAGAGAGCCCGTCAGCCGTGACTCTCTCAGGAACCGTTCGACGAACGACGGGTCGCCGGCCCGAAAGGCCGAAAGCTCCTTGAGCGCGACGTTCCGGTCGAGGTCGGTCTGACGCGCCAGATAGACGACCGCGGTGCCGCCACGGCCCACCTCTCGTACGACCTCGTACCGTCCGACTCTGCGGACGGCTGGAGCGCTCGTCATCGCTCGCACATGTTGGACGAAAAGGACGCCGGAGGCGTATAGCGCGGTCCCTCTCTACGAGCGATGAACGTGCGAGCGCGCGAGCACTGCGATCGTCACGAGCACGAGCGCTGCGGCGGCGGCACCTGCGAGGTCCGCTCCGAGGCCGTTCGCGTGCACCGCGTCGGCGAGCACGAGCAGCACCTCCGCGACGAGAGCACTGCCAACCCCGAGCAGCGCGACGTACACGACGCGACGGAGCGACTCGCCACGCTCGGTCGCGATCCGCACGCGCTCCTCGAGCGACCAGTAGCCGAGCTCCGCGGTCACGACGAGCCCGGCGGCGAAGACGGCCGCCGACCCGTCGAGCTGCGCGTCGTCGACGCGGAGCTGCGTCGCGTAGAGCGCTCCGAGCAGCGCGAGCGCCACCGGGACGAACGGCGACCAGCCGAGTACCAGCGCCGCGAGGAGCGCGAGGAAGGACGCGATCGCGAGCCGCGCGCCGGCGACCCGGACGTCCTCGCTCCCGCGCGCGAGCGGGAGCGAGGCGAGCGCGACCGTGCACGCCAGGGCACCGGCGCCGGTCGCTAGACGCGGGCCAGCCGCACGGAGCGCCTGTACGTCCTCACCCCCTCGAGCACGGCCTCGAGCTCGACGTCGTCTCCCCAGAGCCCGACTCCGATTCCGAGCCCGGCGAGCCGTGAGCGCAGCACCTCGCGTTCGAGGATCCAAAGGCGGAACGCGAGCCGCTCCGCCTCGCTCGGGCCCGGTTCGACGAGCCTGACCGGGTCGACCTCGACCACGGCGACGTCGAACCCTCTCGCACGCAGGTCCTCGAGCGCCACGATGAAGCGTTCGTCGGCAAGAGGGGTGAGCCCGATGACGAGTGCTTTCGTCGGCAGGATCCGCGCCGGGAGCACATTGACGGCGCGCCAGGTGTAAGTCGGTTGGACACCGGTCTCGAGCAGGGTTTCGATCAGGCGATAGCGCTGGGCTGGACCGAGGCTCGGCTCGATCCAGTGGAGGAGGCCGCCGAATCCGACCATCCCGACGCGGTCTCGGCGCGCGAGATAGCGGGTTGCGAGCGTCGCGGCGGCGCGAACGGCATCATCGAGTGTCCCGCCGTCGGGCCCGCGCACCTCGTAGAAGCTGTCGACGAAGAGCACGACGTCGGTGTTCCGCTCCGGGTGGCGCTCGTTCACGACCAGGCCACCCGTCCGCGCGGATGCGCGCCAGTTGATCGAGCGGAGCCGGTCGCCGGGGACGTACTCGCGCAGGTCGGCGTACTCGATCCCGTCGCCCTTCACCCTCGCCACTTCGCTTCCGGTGAAGGCCTGGGTCTCGACCGGGGAGAGGATCCGCCGAAGCGTCTCCTCGCGTGGATACGTCTTCAGCCGCCGCAGGTGCCGTGCGTGCTGCTCCCACACGACGAGCCGGAACGGATCTCGGGCGCGCACCTCGAACTCGCCGACGTCGTACAGCCCCCAGCGGGAACACCGGAGGCGCAGCGGGATCTCTCGCGGCGTGTCCCGGCGGAGCCGGACCGCCCAGGCCGTCTTGCCTTCCACCGTCTCGACGCCGGGCGGAAGCGCGAGGAGCACCTCGAGCCGGTCGACGGCGCTCTCCGCGCGGAGGGTCACGGCAGCGTCGATCTCTTCGCCTTCCAGCAACCGCTCCGTCTCGACGTCGAGCTCGACGGAGACTTTCGGGTCACGGGCGATTCGGGTCCCGGCTGCGAGGAGGAGCGCGAACGGGGCCGCGAGGACCGCGAGCTCGGGCCGCCGAACCGCGAGCGCGGCGACCAGTCCGGTCGCGGCGAGAGCCGCATAGCCTTCGATCCGCGGGCTCCCGCGCCGCGTCATCGAGGGGTCGCGACGACGTCTTCGGCCTTCGGCGTCGGAACGCGTCCGAGCACGTCCGCGATCACGTCCTCCGCCGACACGCGTTGCACCCAGAGCTCCGGACGGAGCACGATCCGGTGCGCGAGCGCGGGGACCGCGACGGCCTTGACGTCGTCCGGCAGTACGAAGTCCCTGCCGGCGAGTGCCGCTTTGCAGCGGGAGAGCTTGAGCAGCGCCAGGCTCCCGCGTGGGCTCGCCCCGACGGCCGTGCTCTGCGAGTCGCGCGTAGCCGCGACCACGTCGACGCAGTACGCGCGCACGCTGTCCGCCACGTGCACCTGCTCGACAGCGCGCTGCAGCTCGAGCAGCGTCTCCCGGTCGACGATCGGCTCCAGCGCCACCTCGTCCGTCCGGCGATCGATCCGTCGGTCGAGCATCTCGATCTCGTCGGCACGGGCGGGGTAGCCGAAGCCGATCCGGAGGAGGAAGCGGTCGAGCTGCGCCTCCGGCAACGGATAGGTGCCCTCGTACTCGATCGGGTTCTGGGTCGCGATCACGAGGAAGGGCGGCTCGAGCGCCTGCGTCACGCCCTCGATCGTCACCTGCCGCTCCTGCATCGCCTCGAGGAGCGCCGCCTGCGTCTTCGGTGGAGCGCGATTGATCTCGTCGGCGAGCAGGAGGTTGGTGAAGATCGGGCCGGGCCGGAACTCGAAGTCCGCGTCGCGCTGATTCCAGATCGAAGAGCCCGTGACGTCGGACGGCATCAGGTCCGGTGTGAACTGGATCCGCGCGAAGCGCATGCTGAACGCCTGGGCGAACGAGCGGGCAGCGAGCGTCTTCGCGAGCCCGGGGAAGTCCTCGAGCAGGACGTGGCCGTCGGCGAGGAATCCGATGAGGACGAGCTCGAGCACGTCGCGCTTGCCCACGACCGCGCGCTCGACCTCGTCGAGCACGCGACCGGAGACGTCGTGCACTCTCACGAGGTCGGTCACAGGCGCTCCAGGCTCGCGACGACGTCGCGCAGCGCCGTAGCGGGAATCCCGGCGGCGAGGCGATCGTCTGGGGCGGGGCGATCCGGCCGGACGAGATCCCACGTCGTCTCGCCGAGCACCCTCCGCGCGGCGTCGGAGTCCCGGTCGAGCGAGATGCCACGGCGAAGCGCGAGCAGCGGTGCAGCGAGCTCGCGCAGCCTCGGGCGGACCCGGTAGTGGAGGTCGAACGATCGCGCGACCCCGAGCGCGCATGCCTGCTCGAGGCGAAGTAGCGTGGGCGGTGACGCCGACCGGGCGCCGGGGCGACGGCTCGCGGCCGATTCGAGGGGTGTCGCGGGGGGGTATGCGCGCCGGAGCGCTGCGAGCGCGACCGCGAGGACGACCGCCGCGAGCACGAGCGCGTAGGCCCGCGCCACGAGGTCGAGCTTCCCGGGAACCCACGCTGCGGCGACGACGAGCGCGAGCGTCGGCAGGGCCATGAGCTTGCATGCGGACTTCAGGTTGCGTCTCACGAGCGATCCTCGGCGAGCTGCGGGAGCTCGGGCGTCTCCTCGGCTCGGCGTGCCGCCTCCGCGGCCCGGAGCTCGTCACGGACCTGCTGGAGCGCGGCGATCGCCTCCTCCTTCATCCCGTCGTCCACCTCGTGCTGGGAGAACTTGGCCCGTTCGAAGAGGTCCGTGAGGCGGCGGATCGACTCGCCGCTCACGTCGAGCCGGCCCA
Organism: Gaiellaceae bacterium; assembly: GCA_035702645.1. Classification (GTDB taxonomy): domain Bacteria; phylum Actinomycetota; class Thermoleophilia; order Gaiellales; family Gaiellaceae; genus GMQP-bins7. The sequence continues at coordinate 7,277 of DASSQE010000002.1, read as the reverse complement.
GGACGCGGCCCAGGAGCTCCTCGGGCGTCTCCGCGGGCCGTCTCGCGAGGCCCTGCGTGGCCAGCGCCCGCTCGAGACGTGCGTACGCCGCGATCACAGCGCGCCGCGGGTCCGCCTCGGCACGGAGGTCGTCGAGCGTGTCGTCGAGCACGCTCGCGAGCGTCTCGGTCACCTGCTCGTCGCGCTCGCGCGCCGTCCTCTTCCGCCGCGACGACAGGTACCAGGCGAGCACCGCCGCCCCGAGCAGCGTGAGGATGACCGTCACCGGGAGCCACGCGAACCGCGGCTCGTACTGCGTGCCGCCCGGGTTCGGCGGCGTCGTCCCGGGAGCCACGGGCTGCGCGTGTGCGAGCCCCGACTCCTGGTCGGGCGGATGGGTCGGTCGGTAGAAGTAGACGGCGACGGGGAGGAGGAGCAGGAGGAAGATGAGCGCCTGGTTCCGCCGCCTGACCTTCTGGTACTCCGCGGACACCTCCCGTCGCTGGGCGAGGCCCCACACGAGGATCACGGCGGCCGGGATCAGCGCCACCGCGAGCAGGCTGAACACCGTGTCGAAGAGGACGTCAGGCGGGCGACGCGTATCACTCGTGCTCCCCGGGAGGGAGCCGGTGGCAGCGATCGCGACGATCGCGACGAGCGCCAGCACGACGAGCGCGGGGAGGAGCACACGGCTGGAGCTACGACCCACGAGGCCGCCTTTCGTCGCGAGCGCCTGCGTATCGAGATCGAGCTACGCGGCGGGTACGACTGTCGTCGCCGGCGCCGTCGAGGCCTTGCTCTCCCAATAGCGGTTCAGCGCTCCCTGGATCTTCACGAACCACACGATCGCTCCGATGATCGGGAGCAGGAGCCAGAGGCCGGTCCAGCCCGTGAACGGGGCCACTCGACCGTCTCGCGTGTACATCTTCCCGACTTCCGACGGGATGAGGAACCAGGTGACGATGCCCACCACGATGTAGATCACGAGCCCGAGGACGCCCCCGACGCCCTGGTCGGAGTGCTCCTTGACCTCGTCCTGGGTCTTGAACACCCAGTACAGGGAGTAGAAGCCGATCGTGATGATCGTCATCAGGATCGCGAAGCCGATGCCGCGTGGGTGCCCGAGCGGGCCGGTGTTGCCCGATGGTGTGCTCATGGGGCCTGAGTCTACGCCCCTCTTTGGACGGCGTCCGCACCGGCGCTACCCTCCGCGTCGTGGTCGCCGCGAGGATGCCGCTCGAGGAGCGCTGGCCGCGGCCTGCGGTCATGGGCGTGCTGAACGTCACGCCCGACAGCTTCTCCGACGGCGGGAGCTTTCTCGCTCCTGACGACGCGATCGCGCACGGGCGTCGGCTCGCGGACGAGGGCGCGGCCATCGTCGATGTCGGGGGTGAGTCGACGCGTCCGGGCGCCGAGCCGGTCACTGTCGACGAGGAGCTCCGGCGGGTCGAGCCCGTGATCGAGGGACTCTCGGGCATCCCCGTCTCGATCGACACGTCGAAGGCCGAGGTGGCGCGGCGTGCGCTCGACCTGGGCGCCGAGATGGTGAACGACGTCACGGCGTTGCGCGCGGAGCCCGAATTGGCGGCCGTCGCCGCGGAGAGGGGCGCGTACGTCTGCCTCATGCACATGCTGGGAGAGCCGCGGACGATGCAAGCGGCTCCTTCTTACGACGACGTGGTGTCCGAGGTTGTTGCCTTCCTCGAAGAACGACTCGCGTTCGCCGTGCGGGAAGGCATCAGTGAGGAGCTGGTCTGCCTCGATCCCGGGATCGGGTTCGGGAAGACTCCGGATCAGAACCTCGAGCTCGTCCGGCGGCTGGACGCAATCGTCGCGATCGGCCGCCCCGTCGTCGTGGGGCTGTCGCGGAAGAGCACGCTCGGCCGGGTGCTCGGCGACCCGGACGCCCGCGTCGGCACGATGCCGGCGTCGGTCGGCGCCGCAGTCGCGGCCTTCGAGCGAGGAGCGTGGATGGTGCGCGCCCACGACGTGCGCGAGACGGTCGAGGCGCTGGTCGTCGCGGCCGCCGTCGAGCGCGGGAGGGTCGCTCCGTGATCATCGAGCTCTACGGCATGCAGGTGTTCGGCCACCACGGCTATCTCGAGGAGGAGCGTCGGCTCGGACAGCGGTTTCTCGTCGATCTCTGGGTCGACGTCGACGAGGCTGCGGCCTCGAGCGACGCGATCGGAGAGACGGTCGACTACCGTCTCCTCGCCGGGGTCGTCGGCGACATCTTCGGCGGCACGCCGCACCTCCTGCTCGAGAGCCTCGCGGGGACGGTCGCCGACGAGATCGTCGACCGCTTCCCCGCGGTGACCCACGTGCGGGTCCGTGTTCGGAAGCCCGACGTCGTCCTCGACCCGCCCGTCGAGCACTCGGCCGTCATCGTCGAACGGCAGCGGCGGTGAGGGCGCGCAGCGGTGCGGCTGCGAAGCAGCCGCCTTCAGGGGCGTGGGCGCGATCGGGATCTGCGAGAGCAGATACCGATCTTGCGCAAGGACCCGATCGGGATCTGTGAGAGCGGATGCCGCACTTGCGCGAGGACCGGTGAGGGTGCGCAGCGGTGCGGCTGCGGAGCAGCCGCCTTCGGGAATTTGGGCGCGATCGGGATCTGCGAGAGCAGATACCGATCTTGCGCAAGGACCGTAGTGGCGCGCGCCTACATCGGGCTGGGCGCGAACCTCGGCCCGAGGGAGGACACGCTTCGCCTCGCGCTCGAGCTGATCGCGAAGGAGCCGGGGGTAGAGGTCGTCGGCGTGTCGTCGTTCCGCGAGACCGACCCTGTCGGCGTCGTCGAGCAGCCGCGATTCACGAACGCGGCGGCCGCGCTCGAAACGACGCTCTCCCCTCGGAAGCTCCTCGACGTGCTCCTCGACGTCGAACGGCGTCTCGGCCGCGTTCGGGACGGGACGCGCTGGGGACCGCGGCCGATCGATCTCGACCTGCTCCTCTACAGCGACGAGATCGTGGACGAGCCCGGGCTCCGCCTCCCGCATCCGAGGCTGCACGAGCGCCGCTTCGCTCTCGAGCCGCTCGCCGAGCTGGATCCGGGCCTCGCGATTCCAGGGCACGGGCCGGTCTCGGCGCTCCTCGCTCATCTAGACTGAGGCCGCTGATGTCGCACCTCGACGACCTCGACGACTTCGAGGCGGAGCTCGAGCTCTCGCTCAAGCGCGAATACGCCGCCGTCTTCGCGCTCTTCCGCTACTGCGTGCTGACGCAGGACGCGACGTACCTCTGCAACAAGCTCGACGTCGAGGCTCTCCCGCAGGCGAGCTACCCGTTCTTCCACGTGCGGATGGAGGACGTCTGGGTGTGGGACAAGAACCGGCCGACCCGGATCATCCCGCGGGCCGAGGTGTACACCTCGGGCGACGTGACGATCGAGGAGCTCCGGGGCGAGGGCGAAGAGCCTCGGCTCACGGCCGAGGACCTCGCAGAGCGCATCGGACAGCCGCTCTCGGGCGACGACGAGCTCTCGTAGTCTCCCGCGTCAGATAGTCAGAGCGGGGGCCGCTGGTGCTCGGCGAGCCACTGCGCGAACTGGCCCGCGGACGAGCTCAGGTACGCCGCGAGCAGATCGTCGAACGCGGCGACCTCGTCGCGGATCTGGAACATCCGGAAGTCGAGCCGAAGCTCCGGGTCGCACACGTGGTGCTGGCGGTCGACCGAGGCCAGGGACGCGCCACACTCCTCGCAGGGCATGTGATCCGAATGGGCGAAGGAGGTGGACATGGCCGCAGTGGGCCGGCGGGAGCCGGTATCCCGCCTATCGGACGCCGAGCTCGCGGGGTCGACCGCCAGAAGAGGGATGTGCGCGACTTCGCGCAAGCTCGTCTCTCGAGCGGCTCATCCTCGCACCGCGCTCTGATTCACTTGCGCGATGCTGCTCGCGGCCGACGTCGGCAACACCCAGACTGCGCTGGGCCTCTTCGACGGCGACGCGCTCTCCGACCACTGGCGCCTCGCCACGGAGCGGTCGACGACTGCCGACGAGCTCGGGGTCGTGCTCTCCGGTTTGCTCGATCTCGACTCCGTCTCGGGGATCTGTCTGGCCTCGACCGTTCCGGTGCTGGTCCGCGAGTGGGAGCTCCTCGCCTCGAAGTGGGCGGACGCCGAGATCCTGGTGGTCGGTCCCGGTGTGAAGACCGGAGTCCCGATCCGCTACGACGATCCGCGCGAGGTCGGCCCCGACCGCATCGTGAACGCGGTCGCGGCAAAGACGCGCTACGGCGCGCCGGTCGTGGTCGTCGACTTCGGGACATCCACGAACTTCGATGTGGTCTCGCCCGCCGGCGAGTACGTCGGCGGCGTGCTCGCGCCGGGCATCGAGACCTCGATGGAAGCGCTCTTCGCGCGCGCGGCGAGGCTCGTGAAGGTCGATTACGTGGCGCCTCCGGCGGTCATCGGGAAGACGACGGTCGGGGGGCTCCAGTCGGGCCTCGTGTACGGGTTCGCGGGGCAGGTGGACGGCATCGTCGGTCGCATCCGGGGCGAGCTCGGCGTCGACGCGCCGGCGATCGCGACCGGCGGCCTGGCCGATCTCGTCGCGCCGCACACGCAGGTCATCGAGCGCGTCGACCCGTTCCTCACGCTCGACGGCCTGCGGATGGTCTGGGAGCTGAACTCGTGATCGCCGATCCGTCGCGTCTCGTCGTCTTCGTGCTCGCCGCGCTCGCGCTTCTCGTCGTCCCGGGGCCGGCGGTGCTGTACGTGGTCACGCGCTCGATCCACCAGGGCCGGCGCGCGGGGCTTACCTCGGTGCTCGGGATCCACGTCGGCACGCTCGTGCACATCGCCGCTGCGACGGCGGGCCTGTCGGCGCTCGTCGTTTCCTCCGCCGTCGCGTTCACGGCGGTGAAGGCGGCCGGCGCCGTGTACCTCGTGGGGCTCGGGCTGTGGACGATCTTCGCGCGCCGTGCGGAGCCGGAGGTCGCGCTCGGAGGCGACAGGGCGCTCAAGAGAGTTTTCGCCCAGGGGATCGTGGTCAACGTGCTGAACCCGAAGACCGCCCTCTTCTTCCTCGCTTTCCTCCCGCAGTTCGTCGATCCGCATGCGCCTCATCCCGCGGCCGAGGTCGCGTTCCTCGGCCTCCTCTTCGCCGCGCTCGGGCTCGTCATGGACTCCCTGTGGGCGCTCGCCGCCGGGACTGCCGGCGGATTGCTGCGCCGTTCGACGCGCTTCGTGAAGACGCAGCGATACGTGAGCGGGTCGGTCTACGTCGGGCTGGGAGTCGCGACGGCGTTCGTCGGCAAGGACTGAAGCCGGACCGGGCAGGCCGGACGGGAGGACGGAGCGCCCCGGCGACGCGCGGGGGGTGGCCTCTTCCCGAGGTGTCGGCTTAGTACGGTCATCCCTCAGCGCGTGCCCGGATGCCCTACGGCCCTCGCCCCACGAGAGTGGCATCGTGAGCGCATCCGCTCCCCACCGGCCCGGGCTGCGGAGCGACCTCCTGACGGGCGCGCTCCTCCTCGCGCTCGCCGCCCTCAGCGGAGTCCTGGGCGGGTTGCTCCTCCATCTCTTCGGCATCGATGCCCCGGCGCACGGGCTGTGGGCGGCCACGACGGCGCTCCTGCTCGTCCCGCTGTCGCTGTCGGTCGCTCGATCGCTTCTGCAGCGCGACGTCGGCGTCGACGCGATCGCGCTCGTGTCGATGGCGGGCGCGCTCGTCCTCGGCCAGTATCTCGCCGGCGCCGTCATCGCCCTCATGCTCGCCGGTGGGAACGCGCTCGAGGAGCGCGCGAACGGTCACGCGAAGCGTGAGCTGAGCGCGCTCGTCGAACGGGCGCCTCGAACAGCGCTCGTCCGGCGTGACGACGAGCTCGTCGAGCTCCCGATCGACGAGGTCGAGCCCGGATGCGTCGTCCTCGTGCGCGGGGGAGAGGTCGTCCCGGTCGACGGCGTCGTCGAGACCGAGGAGGCAGTCGTCGACGAGTCTGCACTCACGGGCGAGCCACTCCCGGTGACGATCCATCGCGGAGGGCAGGTTCGAAGCGGCGTGGTCTGCACCGGCGCGGCCTTCGAGCTCACCGCCCTGCGGCCGGCGGCGGAGAGCGCCTATGCCGCGCTCGTACGGCTCGTCGAGCAGGCCGAGGGTCAGCGCGCGCCCTTCGTCCGCATGGCCGATCGCTATGCCGCGTTCTTCCTCCCCGTGACGGCCGTCGTCGCCGGTCTCGCATGGGGCGTCTCCGGCGATCCCGTGCGGGCCCTGGCAGTGTTCGTCGTCGCGACGCCCTGTCCCCTCATCCTCGCTGCCCCGATCGCGCTCATGTCCGGGATGTCGCGTGCGGCGCGCGCCGGGATCGTGATCAAGGGCGGGGACGCGCTCGAGCGCCTCGGGGCCGCCCGCACTGTCCTTCTCGACAAGACGGGCACGATCACGTTGGGCCATCCGGAGCTCGAGCGGATCGTCCCGCTCGACGGCGTCCCCGCCCACGAGACGTTGCGCCTCGCCGCATCGCTCGACAGGCTCTCTGCGCATCCGCTCGGCGTCGCCCTCGTTCGCGGCGCCGAGGGGCAGGGCCTCCGCCTGTCGCGCCCCGAGCACGTTCGCGAGTCGTTCGGGCACGGCATCGAAGGCGTCGTCGACGGCAGGCGCGTGCTCGTGGGGAGCGCGAGCTGGCTTCGAGCGCACGGGCTCGATCCCCGCGTCCCAGACGATCTGGAGGACGGCGCGGCCAGGGTCCTCGTCGGCATCGACGGCGCCACCGCCGGCGTTGCGCTGCTCGACGACCGGGTGCGGGAGGACGCGTCGGAGCTTCTGTCTCGCCTGCGCGCCGTGGGAATCGAGCACGTCGCGATCGTAAGCGGCGACAAGGCTGCCGTGGCGGAGCGTATCGGCGATCGCCTCGGCGTCGACCGCGTCTATGCCGAGCAGACGCCGGAAGAGAAGGTCGAAGTCGTGCGCGCGCTCCAGGCGAGACCGGAGCTGCGCAACGTGGTCATGGTCGGAGACGGCGTGAACGACGCGCCGGCGCTCGCGCTCGCCGACGTCGGTATCGCGATGGGGACGATCGGCGCCACCGTGTCCTCCGACACCGCCGATGCGGTGATCCTCGTGGACCGGGTCGATCGGGTCGCGGACGCGGTCGGCATCTCGAGACGCGCATTCGGCATCGCGCACCAGAGCGTGGTGCTCGGCATCGGTGCCTCGATCGTCGCGATGGGGTTCGCCGCCGTCGGGCTCCTTGTGCCCGTCGCGGGCGCGTTGCTGCAGGAGGCGATCGACGTCGGCGTCATCCTCAACGCCCTCCGTGCCCTACGCGGTTGACGCCGGCTCGGCCCTAACCGCCGCCGTA
>DASSQE010000001.1:0-23008 GCA_035702645.1 Gaiellaceae bacterium | reverse complement strand
GTCGCCCGGATCGCCGCTCTCGAGACGGGCGAGCGCACGCGGGAGGAGCTCGCCCAGGATCCGCCCGAACTCGTCCTGCAATTCGTCGTAGCCATGCTCGTCGCCGAGCGACATCGCCGCCTGCGCGAGCACGGCTCCGGTGTCGAGGTCCGCGTCCATCCGGTGGAGCGTGAACCCGATCTCGTCGTCCCCGTTTCGGATCGCCCATGCGACCGGGCTTGGCCCGCGGTAGCGGGGAAGGAGGGACGGATGGCCGTTGACGGCGCCGAGCCTCGGCACGGCGAGCGCGTCGCGCGGGATCTTCCACGGGAAGCCGAAGCAGAGAAACGTGTCGGGCTCGTAGGCCTCGAGGAGCGGCGCCATCCGCTCACGGGCCGCCGGGACGACCACGTCCAGGCCCGCCGGCGCGTCCCGCACGAGCGTGTCGAAAGCGTTGCCGTACCGGCCTGCGTGCTCGCGGCTGCAGAGGACGGCGACGGGTTCGTGTCCCAGCGCCCGCAGGAGCTCGCTCACCCCGTGGGCGGCCTGCGGCACCTGCGTGACGAGCACGATCCTCACCGGGGACTCTCGCCCGCTCGCATCGGAGCAACCCTACTCACGATCTCCCGCCTATCCGCAAATACGGACAAATTCGTGTGGACATGCCCTTGAAGGACCGGGTGGACATGGCGTAGTGTCCCCGCTGCGCCGAGCACGGGGCGCCGGTAGGACGAAGCCCCCCGAGGAGCACTACGCGGAAGCGGAAGGTTCGTCGGGAAGGTGGACGAAAGCGTTCCCGGCTCGGCGAACTTCTGCGGGTCGGGCGGCTGCCCGGCCCGTTTTCTTCTCTCCACGCGACACGAACAAGCGCCGGCGTGCGCAGTTCGACCCTTGCGTAAAGAAAAAAACGCAAATTGCGAGAAGTTCTCCGACGACCCGTCTTGACGGCCTCTCCCGCACCGCCTAGGGTGCTGCTTGCACCGAGTACGGAGCGTCCGAGGTCGATGGCTCTCCGATCGGCACCCGCTTCGGCGGAGGTCAGTCGGAAAGCCGGACGAAGGCGCCACCGGCTCGGTGCATTTCTTTTCGGATTCCTTCGCGACGGGCAACTCGAGAGCTCGGCGATCGGCTGAAATGGCCGGGTCGGAACGCACTCGGTTCGGCTCGAGACATCCGCAAAAGCCTTTGCCGGAATTTGCGGACGATTTTTCTCACGAGCCGCTTGACGGCCGGTGAGACACCCCCTAGGGTGCTGCTTGCACCGAGTACGGAGCGTCCGAGGTTGATGGTTCTCCGATCGGCACCCGCTTCGGCGGAGGTCAGTCGGAAAGCCGGACGAAGGCGCCACCGGCTCGGTGCATTTCTGTGCATGCGCGGTTCGGTGGGCCGCCGCTGGCGTCGCACATATCCTCATCCGGGTGCGCCGCCTCCTCGCCCTCGTCAGCGCGATCATCTTCGTCGACGCCATGCTCTTCACGGCGTTGACGCCGCTCGTCCCGCGCTACGCCGACGAGTTCGACCTCTCCAAGTTCGGCGCCGGCCTGCTCGTCGGTGCGTTCGGGGCGGGAGCCCTCCTCGGCGGCATTCCCGGGGGGATCGCCGCAGCGCGCTACGGGCCAAAGCGGGCCGTCGTCGGCGGGCTCGTCCTCCTCGCCTTCGCGAGCTTCGCGTTCGCGATCGCCGACGGCGCCGTGGCCCTCGGAGTGGCGCGGTTCGTCCAGGGCTTCTCGAGCACGACGACCTGGGCGGGAGCTCTCGCGTGGCTCGCAGTCGCCGCTCCGAAGAGCCAGCGCGGGGAGGTGATCGGCATCGCCTTCGGAGCGGCGGTCTTCGGCGCGGTCCTCGGCCCGATGTTCGGTGGCCTCGCGGAGCTCGCGGGGATCCGGCCCTCCTTCGTCGCCGTCGGAATCGTTGCGCTGGCATGCGCGGCCCTCGCGTCACTCCCCCGCTCCGCCGGAGCCGAGAGCCTGAGCGCGAACGGCGTCTCGCGGGCCTTCCACGACATGCGATTCCTCGGCGGGCTGTGGCTGAACACGCTGCCGGCGTTCCTCTTCGGCGTGCTGGTCGTCCTCGTTCCACTCGCTCTCGACGCCGGCGGCTGGTCGACGCTCGCGATCGCGATCGCATTCTTCGTCGCAGGACTCGCCGAGGTCGTGATCAACCCCGTCCTCGGCCGGCTGACCGATCGAATCGGCCGGCTGCTCCCGATTCGGGCCGCTCTTGCGGTGTCCGCCGCCGTTGCCGTTGCGCTCGCCGCCGCAGACACCCCTGTCGTCCTCGCCGTCCTCGTCTCCGCAGCGGCGGTCAGCTTCGGCGGCTTCTACACGCCCGGAATGTCGCTCACCTCGCACCGGGCCGAAGCGGTCGGGCTCGCGCAGGGCCTCGCGTTCGGGATCATGAACAGCGCGTGGGCACTCGGGGAGCTCGCCGGACCGACGCTCGGAGGGGCGCTCGCGGACGCCGTGGGCGATCCGGCCCCGTACGTCCTCGGCGCGGCGTTGTGCGTGCTGACGCTCGTCGCCACGCAGCGAGTCGCACCCACGAGGAAGGCGAGACCGCATGAAGCGTGAGGACTGGGACCGGAGGTACGCGAGCGGCGAGCTCCCTTGGCGTGACGGACCGCACCGGGTGCTCGTGGCCGAAGCAGCGGATCTCCCTCCCGGACGCGCGCTCGACCTCGCCTGCGGCGAAGGTCGGAACGCCGTCTGGCTCCTCGAGCGGGGCTGGAGCGTGCTCGGCGTGGACTTCTCCCGGGTCGCCATCGCGACTGCGCGCTCGAGAGCCGCCGAGGCGGGCCTGGAGGCCGACTTCCGGTGCGCCGACCTCCTCGAGTTCGTGCCCGACCGCGAGGCATACGACCTCGTCATCGTCTTCTACCTCCAGCTTCCCGCCCCGGAGCGGACGCTCGTGCTCGGACGCGCAGTGCAGGCGGTCGCCCCTGGCGGGACCGTGCTCGTGCTCGGTCACGACGCCGACAACATCACGGACGGCGTCGGCGGGCCGAGCGATCCGTCCGTGCTGTACACACCCGACGACCTCGTCGCCGACCTCGACGGCCTCGAGATCGAGCGTGCGGAGCGGCTCCTTCGCGAGGTCGAGAATGCCGACCGTCCCGCGATCGACGCCTTCGTCCGCGCGCATGCAGAAGGCGCGAGGGGCAGGGGCTCGCTAGCCGCTCGCCGCTGACCCGCTCCGACTCGAGGAGGAGTCGGGAGCCGGCGTGCGTGTGCCACGTCCGTCGGATCGTGCCGGCCCGGTCCAGCGGGCCGGAAACCTGCGGAGGATCCACTCCGCGTCGAGCGGCTCGAGCCGGTAGTCACGCCCGTCGACGAGCGCGTAGGTGCCCGAGACCGGGTCCATGGGGAGCCGGGACTCGACCGGGTACCACCGGTTGTGGCGGTCGATGAGGTCGTTCACGTGCTCGAACGACCACGCCCGTGCGAGCTCGCGCCAGCGAGTCGAGAAGTCGCCTCCGTCGACACACTCGGCGGCGAGCGCCTGCCGGGCAGCGCGGAGGGCACTGTCGTGGCGGGCCGTCTCGTCCTCGATCTTCCGCAGCCGCACCATGTACGCCAGCGGGCCGCTCGCCGTGGTCAGGTACGAGTCGAAGTCCGGGCGAAAGTTGCGGAGCCGGAGCGGCAGCCCGCGCCCCTGAGGCTCGATCGAGCGCAGGTCCTCCTCCAGGTTCGTGCGCTCCCGTCGCTGCGTGGGCGTCTCCGGCAAGACCACTCCCTGACGCAGGTATGCATCGCGGTCGGATCGCGTCACCCTCTCATTAGAGCGCGCGAGCCGCGTCGCGGAGTGGCGTTACCGACCGAGGAGCCGCGCGAGCCAGGACCGCTCGGGCTCACGCTCGGGCTCGGGCTCGGGCTCGTGCTCGGGCTCGGGCTCGGGCTCGGGTTCGGGCTCGACCGAGTGTGCCGTCCCGGCGGTCGCCTCGTCCTGCGGCGGCGGAGCGGCCGCGTGAGGTTCGGGCGCGTCGGCGTCGGAGAGCGCATCGGCGTCGCGCATGAGCTCCTGAGCGCCCCGCCGCTCCGCGAGCCGCTCGAAGTCGCCGCGAATCGCGGCCCGCATGTCGTCGAGGTGACTCTCTTCCCTCATCCGCGGCTCGTTCCCGCCCGGATGCGAGAGTCCTGCGTCAGCGTGGCGAGCCGAACGTGGCGACCCAGACGACCGAGTCGCCCCCGGCGTCGAATCCCGATGCGCGCACGAACGTCGCCCCGAAGTCCCGGAACCGGGGGCGCAGGATGTTCGCACGGTGCTGCGGTGAGGCGAGCCAGGCGGCGACAACCTCGCGCGGCGCCACCTGCCCCCACGGGCCGAAGAAGAGGTTCTCGCCATAGCTCGAGAAGCGGTATCCAGCGGTCCGCACCGCCGCCGCCGGGCCCGTGTCGCACGGCGTGTGGGTGAAGGCCGCACACGCGACGACCTGGCGCCCCTTCAGGAGGGAGGCACGTCGGAGCGAGGCGGGCTGGCGCAGCGACACTCGGCGGTCGTGGTGCCGCGCCCAGTTGACGAGGCAGCCGACCGCGCGCTGCTGGACCGCGGCCGACGCCGCGGGATCGTCTGCACCTGGACAGACCGCCGCGGGGGCGAGGAAGGAGCTCCCCGCCTGCGGCGCGCCCCGTGCGACGCTCGCCGCGAACGCAGCCAGGACCACGACTGCGAACACCGCAAGAGATCGACCACCGGCTGCCGCACGCACCGAGCCCACGCGCTCACCGTAGGAACCACGCCAGCGGGCTCCCTGCCCCTCACGAGGTAGGTGACATCCCTGAGCCGAGGGAATGGTGCGCCTCCCGCTCACTCGGTTTCGAGCTCCAGCGACTCCCCCGGGTGATGCGTTCGCCACGTGGCGGCGCAGAGCAGGCCGAGGGCGAGGGTCGGCAGCACTGTCAGGGCACGGTAAAGCAACGTGGCGGTCACTGCGTCGGCATTGGACGCGCCGAATGCCACGAGCGCCCCGCTCAGCCCGAGCTCGACCACTCCGAGGCCGGCAGGCGTGATCGGAAGCGCGCCGAGGATCCGTACGAGCGACCAGGCGGCGAACGCCTCGATGACCGTGACCTGGTCTGTCCCCACACCAACCGCGTGCAGACAGGCAAGGAGGACGAGGAAGACGGTGAGGTGGCCGACGAGCGTGGAGACCGTGATCACGTGCCACCGGCGCCGAAGGAGAACGAGGGTGCGTCGACGGAAGTCGGCGAGGCTTTCCCCGTCCCACGTCACCGGCTTGCGCCGCACGAGCCGCTTCAGGCCGTCGACGAGCCGGGCGGCGAGGTCTCCGATCTGCCGCGCCCGGCGCCCGCTCGAGAGAGCCAGCGCGAAGGAGCCGAGGCTGACGGCCAACACGATCACCGCGATGACCGCAGCGGTCTGCAGCGCAGGATGCTTCTCGTTCACGCTCGTCAGGAGAGCGAGCCCGACGATCGGGAACGTGAGATTCGCGAACTGATTCCAGATGCCCGTAACGGCGACGGCCAGCCCGACCGGCCCGGCCGCGAAACCCCAGCCTCGCAGCATCGAGTAGGAGCCCGCCATGCCGACCGCTGCGCCGGCCGGCGAGACGATCGAGAGCGCGGTGGAGGCCTGGGTCATTACGAACGCCTGCCGGAAGCCAAGACCCGGCAGCGAGGCCATCCAGGGCGGCGCAAACGTGACGACATTGAGGAGCGTCGCCCCGGCGAGGAGGACCGCATCCTCCGCCGATACTCCCTTGAGGACGTCCCAAACCTGGCGGTAGTCGGCGATGCGGGGTAGGAAGAAGACGAAGACGGCCACGATGACGGCGACCGCGAAGCCGCCGCCGAGCAGGCGCCTCTTCGTCCGCTTCCCGACACGTGGTGAAGCGGCCGTGTCGTCCGGCATTCGCGGGAACCTACCGGGCTGACACGGACGACACCCCGATCGGGCGTCGCCGGGCCTGCCGGCTGCGGCGATTGTGGGCCAGGGATACGACCCTCGGAAGGAGCGACCATGGGAACGCGCACTCACCTCTCGATCAGCCCGGCGACCGTCATCGCGCTGATCGCCCTCTTCTTCGCCCTCGGCGGCTCGGCGTTCGCGGTCGGCCAGCGGGTGGGCGGAGCGGCGGTGGCGCAGCAACGCTGCGCGAACGGCGCCGTGCGAGGCATCGCCTCGGTCACCGGCGATCCCAGCGCCGGCGCGGCAAACATCCCGGATCAGTTCACGAGCAGCGCGAAGCTCTTCGGCCGGACGTTCAACTGCACGGGTCGCGCGGTGCAGGTGCGCCGTGTCGCGGGCGGGACGTTCGAGGTCCGTTTCGTCGGGAACGCCGCGCGAAGCGCCGTCGCGAGCGCGCCCGGGGACAGCTATGCCGACGTCGAGCCCGTCTCCGCAGGCGTGTTCCGCGTAATCGTGCACCCAGCGGGGCGCGACGACAAGGCGGACGCCGGCTTCACAGTCGTCGCGGTCTAGGCGCGTGCCGAGGGCGGTGGTGCGCGCGCGGCGTCTGCGCGGCGCGTCGAGCCGACTCAGGGAAGGCGCGGCGAAGTGAGCGCGGATGCGACCGCGGCGGCGAGCAGGAGAAACGCCGCTGCGCCGACGAACAGGAATGTGATCTCGCTCTTCCCCGGCTTGCGACCGAGGCGCGAGCCGAGCCCGGCATACGCGGTCTGGAGCGACTTGGCGGACCGCGCCTCGGAGAACTTGCCGCCCGTCGTCTCGGCGATCGCTCGCAGGGTCGCCGGGTCGGGCGGAACGAGGATGCGCCGGCCGGCTCCGCCCCCGAAGTTGAAGAAGCCCGGCGGCGCCGGCACGGTCCCCGTCGGGGTCCCGAGGGCGATCGTGTACACGGGGAAGCCGGCGTCCTTGGCGAGGCGGGCTCCTTCGAGCGGCTGCAGCTCGCCCCTCGTCTGTGCTCCGTCCGAGAGGAACAGGATCGACACGAGGCTCTGTTTGTTCGGCGGCGTGCTCGCCGCGGTGAGCTCACGAAAGTCCTTGGGCGAAGCAGGCGCAGCCGTCTGGCCTTGGGCCGGGGGCTCGGAGAGCGCCTGCTTGCCGAGCTCGACCGCTGCTCGAAGGGCGTCGCCGATCGCGGTCCCGCCGAACACCGTGTAGTTGCCGATGTTGTCCACCGACTCCCGGACGAGGCCGTGATCGCGGGTCGGCGGCGTTGCGACCTGGGCCTCGCCGGCGAACACGATCAGCGCGATCCGCAACTTCGAGGGCGCGCGCGAGATGAACGTGCGCACCGCGTTCTGCGCGGCGCCGAGCCGCGTCGGCTGGACGTCCGTCGCCTGCATCGAGCGGGACGCGTCGATCACGAGGATGACCGTGGCGCGCTCGTCCGTCAGCGTGCGATCGACCTGCGGCCGGGCGAGGGCGACGAGCAGCGACGCGAGCGCGAGCCCGAAGAGCACCGGCGCGGCGAATTGCGTCCAAGACGGCCGGCCGGCGACGCTCGCGAGGACGTCGAGGTTCGTGTACCGGATCGCGTAGCGAGCGCGCCGGCGCTCGGCGAGCAGCCAAAGCCCGACGGCGGAGGCGAGGACGAGCAGCGACAGCAGGAGCCACGGACGCTCGAAGCTCATCGTGCGCTACGCCGTCCTCGCGCAGAGAGCATGGACCTGGACGACGGCCCGGATTCCGCCGAGCTCGGCGTCCGCCTTCACCGAGACGAGGATGCGCCGGCCGTGCACCGAGAGCCTGCCGCTCACCGCGTGCACGAGGCTCTCCGACGGCGGCTGCTTCGTGAAGAACCCGAACGCGTGCGAGGCGGCGACGAGCCGCTCCCCCTTCGCGCACGTCTGCACCACCGTCTGGGTTCCCGGCCGGACGCGCACCTCCCGCACGCGCCGGGTGGTCGGCTGCCCGGGCTCGAAGACGACGCTCGCGGTCGGCACCCGGACCCCGCCCCCGTTGGCGGGCATGCAACCGACATGTGGACGGAACGTGGGACCGTGGGGCGCGGTCCCCACGTAGCGTCCGACGAATGTGACTGCGCGGTCCGTCGAGATCCCAGGGTTGACGGGAGCCCCGAGCCGTCCCAGGAACGCGAGATCGATCGCGCGCTGGCTGAGCTCGGCGTCGAGACCGCCCGCGACGTAGCCCTTCGGGCACGTCACCTGGTACTCGACGGTCGGGCGCGGGATCGTCGACGCGGTCGGGACCACGACCCACGGCCCTGCGACCGGGACGCACACCTGGAGCCCCTTGCACTCGTTCGTCGCGCCGGCCGCGGAGACGGCGACACCGAGGCCGAGGACGAGGCTCGTCAGGCCGATGAGGGCGAGTCGCCTCACGGCACCCTCCGGAAGAGGAAGGCCGAGAGCGCACCGCCGACGAGCAGCAGCGCGGCGGCGCCTGCGGCGAACCAGTCCGTGATCTCGCGCGATTCGGTGCGGGTCCCGAGGCGCGAGCCGAGGTCCTCGTACACCTGACGCAGCCGGTCGGTGCTCGGCGCCGTGAAGAACTGGCCACCCGAGGTTTTCGCGATCTCCTCGAGCGTTCCCGGGCTCGCGGGGACGCGGATGATCTGGTCGAAGCCGCCCGTCAGCTTCGCGTGGACGACGCCGTTCTGCGTGCCGACGAGCACCGAGTAGACCGGGACGTGCTGCGCGCGTGCCCGCGCGGCGGCGGCCGCCGGCGAGACGCGCCCACCTTCCCGTGCACCGTCCGATATGAGCACGACTGCTTTCGGCGGGCTCGTTCCGTCCTGCTCGCGGATCTTCTGTCCGAGCTGGACGGAGAGCGCGACGCCGTCGCCGATCGCCGTCCCCTCTCCCGGCTTGAGCGTGTCGAGCGACGCGTCGACCAGCGAGCGGTCCGCCGTCGGGGGGAGCCCGACCACCGCTCGCGTCGCGAACGAGACGACGCCGATCCGGAACTTCCCCGGGACCTTCGAAACGAACGCCTTGGCCGCCGCACGGGCCGCGTCGAGTCGCGTCGGCGACACGTCGGTGGCCCCCATCGAGCGGGAGGTGTCCATCGCAAGGATCACGGTCGCCTCCTCGCGCTTCACCTTGACGTTCGCGTGCGGCCGGGCGACGCCGACGATCATGACGGCGAGCGCGACGAGCAGGATGACGAGCGGTAGATGACGCAGCCGCCCCGGCTCGCGATCGACGACGTTCGGCAGGAGATCCGGGTTCCCGAACTGCCCTGCCGAGTCACGGCGCCAGCCGTCGTAGCCGACGTAGAGCAGGACGACGATCGGGACGAGGAAGAGCCCGACGAGCGCGATCGGCCAGGCGAAGCTCACGACGCGATCCTGCGCAGGTAGACGACGAGCGTCCGAAGCCAGTCGCCGCCCGTCGAGAGCACGACATGGCGCGCCCCGACGTTGTGGAACACGCGCTCGACGTCGGCTCGCTCGGCCGCGGCGGCTGCCGCGAAACGCTCGCGCAGCCTTCGGCTCCTCGTGTCCACACGTAGCTGACGACCCGTCTCCGGATCGACTAGCCAGAGCACGCCCGCGTTCGGAAGCTCCTGTTCGGCGGGATCTCGGATCTCGACGGCGACGACGTCGTGGCGGGCCGCGAGCTCGAGCAGCGGACGTTGCCAGTCGCGCGGTCCGCGGAAGTCGGAGACCACCACCACGAACGAGCGCTGGCGGGCGAGCGCCGCCGCCCTCACGATCGCGTCGCCGAACCCGGGCGTCGGCGTGTCGTCGACCTTTCCGCCGTTCTCCCGCTCCGCTCGGATCGTCGAGAGCAGGCCGATCAGCCCCATGCGCCCGGGCTTCGGGGGGAGCGACCGGGGAGCTCCGTCCCCGAAGGTGACGATGCCCAGCCGGTTCCCGCGCCGCGTGCCGAGGTGGCCGACCGCGATCGCGACTCCTTCCGCGACGTCGGCCTTGCGCCGCTCAGCGGTGCCGAACTGCATCGAGACCGAGGTGTCGAGGACGAGCCACGTGACGAGCACGCGCTCGGCGAGGTCGACACGGACGTGCGGCTCGGTTGTCCGCGCAGTGACGTTCCAGTCGATACGGCGGACGTCGTCTCCCGGGACGTAGGGTCGGACGAGCGCGAGCTCCGAGCCTTGCCCGAGGAGCGTCGAGCGGTAGTCGCCCGCGAGCAGGCCCTCAACGCGCCGGCCGATCGTCACGTCGAGTGCGCGCAGCAGCGCGTCGGGCATCGGCCCCGGGCCTGGATGGGCCGGGGTCGGAGCGCCGTGGAGCGCACCGCTCTGCGTCATGCGGCGCTCACCCTCGCAAGGTCGAGTTGCGGAGCGCCGACGGCGGCGAGGACCTGGTCGAGGATCGCGTCTGGAGTCACCTCCTCGGCGAGCGCCTGGTACGTGAGCACGAGCCGATGGCGCAGCGCATCGCGCGCCAGCGCCTGGAGGTCCTCGACGAGGACGTACTCGCGCCCGCGGACGAGCGCGAGCGCCCTGGATGCCTGGATGAGGCTGATCGGTCCGCGGGGGCTGGCGCCGAAGGCGATGTACGGCTGCAGATCGCCGAGGCCGTAGGTCGCCGGCTCACGGGTGGCGGACGCGACGTCGACCGCGTAGCTGATGAGGGACGGGTCGACGTAGATGGCAATGACCGCCTTCTGCAGCGCGCGGAGATCGTCGAGTGACAGCGCCTGCTCCAGCCCCGGCGGCTCGACGAGCTGGCGCTGGACGACGGTCAGCTCCTCGTCGTGCCGCGGGTACCCGATGAGGACCTTGAGCATGAAGCGATCGACCTGCGCCTCTGGGAGCGGATACGTGCCCTCCGACTCGATCGGGTTCTGCGTCGCCATGACGAGGAACGGGCTCGGCACTGGATGCGTCTCGTGCCCGATCGTCACCTGGTGCTCCTGCATCACCTCGAGCAGCGCCGACTGCACCTTCGCCGGCGCGCGGTTGATCTCGTCGGCGAGGAGGAAGTTGCAGAAGACGGGGCCGAGCTCCGTGTCGAACGTCCCGTCGCCGGCGCGGTAGATGCGTGTCCCGACCAGGTCTGAGGGGACGAGGTCCGGCGTGAACTGGATGCGTGCGAACGAGCCGCCGAGTACTCCCGCGGTCGTCTTGATCGTCAGCGTCTTCGCGAGCCCGGGGACGCCCTCGATCAGGAGATGCCCCTGCGAGAGCAGGCACACCAGCACCCGCTCGAGCATCGCGTCCTGCCCCGCGATGACGCGACGGATCTCGAACAGCGCCTGCTCGAGCTTCTCGCTCGCCTGCTCCGGGGTCGGAACGGGGATGTCGTTCGTGGGATCGGTCACCTCGGCCCCCTACCTGGTCGGTGGACGGGTATACGAAAGCACGCGCGGATGAGTTTTCGCTAAGTCCGCGAGGCCGCCCGCGCACTCACTCGATGGTCGCACAGCTTTGGTCACACAGGGTTGGGGCGACAGGTCGCCGCCGGACTCGGAGCTACCGGCCGGTGAGTGTGCTACCGAGCCACGCTATCGCCGCGGGCACGTGCTGGGGATCGATGTGGTGCGCCGCGTCCGACTCGTGGTACTCGACCTCGACGTCGCCGTCTTCGAGCAGATCCCGTGCACGTCGCGCGAAGGCGATGTCCATCACGGGATCGTTGCGACCGTGCGCGACGAACGCGCGGAGGCCCGCTCGCGTCGCGAGATCCGGCTCCCATCCTTCGACCGTCGGGACGAACCCGGCGAAGATCAGCAAGCCAGCCGGCGCGGGCCGGTCACCAGCGAGCCCGAGCGCGTAGCTCATGACCGAGCCCATTGAGAAGCCGCCGAGGACGGTGCGCTCCGGACCGAGGCCGGTCCGCTCCCAGAGCTCGTCGTGGAGCGTGGCGAGCTCGCACCGGGCTGCCTGGAAGGTCTCGGGATCCGGGTAGCCGACGCGCGGGACGACGTACCAGTGGTAGCCGGGCCAACCCGGGAGCTCGAGAGGAGCGCGCGGTGTGACCACGTGCAGACGACGGTCCGGGTCGAGGGCGTCTGCGAGCGACAGCAAGTCGAGCTCGTCCGCACCGCGGCCGTGATGGAGGACGAGGACGCCCGCTGGATCGTCGTCGGCCGGCCGCTCGCGGAAGGTCAGAGCCACGTGTCGATTCTGCCGACGGGCGCGCGCGCACGTCTCCGTCCTCCGCGGTCAGGAGCCGAACCAGCGAGCACGCCTACTCGCGCCGAAGTGCTCCTTCTCGGCGACGAGCGCACTCGAGGGCTCCATGTGCGTCCCCGTCGGACGCGGCCCCGAGAGGAAGTCGATGTCCACCCTCCCTACGCGCCCGGCGCCGAACTCCACGTAGCAGGCGCCGCGCCCGTCGTATCCGTCCGGGCCGGCGCCGCCGCGCATACGCGCGACGAGAGCCGCGGCGACGACGCGAGCCGCACCCTCCGAGAAGACCCCGGCCTTCGGAACGCCGACGGTCGCGACGTCTCCGACCGCATAGACGTCCGGGAAGCGCGTCGCGAGCGTGCGCGAGTCGACACGGACGTATCCGTCCTCGGCCATGCCGCTCTCGAGGACGACTCTGGGCGCGCGGTGCTTCGGAATGCCGAGGAAGAGGTCGTACGGGACCTCGTCACCGTCGTCGAGCACGGCGACTCCGCGGGCAGCGTCGAGCGAGCTCACGCGGTGGGCTGCGACGAATGCGATGCCTCGCTCGGCGAACGCTTCGAGCAGCGCGACCGACGTGTCAGGCGACGGCGGGACGGGGGTGCCGAATGGCATCACGAGCGTGATCTCGCACGCGTCCCGAACGCCGCGCCTGACGAGGTAGTCGTGGAGGAGGAGCGCTGCCTCGCTCGGCGCCGGCGGGCACTTGAACGGAGCTCCGCAGACGCCGACGACGGCTCTCCCGTGGGTGAACGCCGGGAGGACGCCGCGAAGGCGCTCGGCCCCCGCCACGGAGTAGAACTCGTTCGCCTCGGCGAGCCCGGGTGTCGCATCGAAGTCGTAGTCGGCGCCCAGCGCGACGACGAGGACGTCCGCCTTGTGCGCCCCGGCGTCGGTCGTCACCGTTCGCGTCTCCGGGTCGATCGCGGTGATCGTCTCGCGAAGAAACCGCACGCCCGGCTTCGAGAAGCGCGCGTACGGCAGCCGCACCGCGTCGGGCTCGGTCCGGCCGAACATGACGTCGAGCTTCGAGTATCCGAAGACGAAGGCGTCGGCTCCGTCGATCAGCGTGACGCCCGCGTCCTCTCCGAGCTCCTCCGACAGGATCGTGGCGAGCTCGAGGCCTCCGAACCCGGCGCCGAGGATCAGGACACGCGCGCTCACCGGGCGAGCCTATCCGCCACCAGGCGCTGGATGCACGGTGGAGGACGGTCAGCCGACGGTGTCGTGCGGATGCCGCTCGCCCGCTGCGACCGGCACGGGCAGCCGGTTGGCGGAAGGTGCGAGCGGGCACGCCCAGCGCGGGTCGTACGAGCACGACGGGTTGTACGCGAAGTTGAAATCGAGCACTGCCGTGCCCTCGCCGCCGTCGAACCCGAGGTCGGCTCCCTTCACCGTGTCGACGAGGTAGCGCCCGCCGCCGTAGGTCGTGTCTCCCGTCGTCTCGTCCTGGAACGCGAGGAAGAGCCCGCCGCCGTACCCGTCGTTCCAGGTCAGCTCCAGCTCGTACCCGGCTCCCCGGAGCTCGAAGCGGACGAGACCCACGCACGTGAACGAGTACGAGCCGCCCGTGCTGACCGCGATCTCCCGCCGGCACGGGTTCGACGTCCTCGACCGTCCCGATCGGACGGAAGGACGGGTCGTAGTCGAAGAAGTTGCAGGCGACGAAGGCGTCGCGCTCCTCGTCGGGAATCGGCGACTGCGGATGGCTCGCGTACATCCGGTCGCGGGCGGCGCGCCAGCGCTCCCACGCAGCCTCCGGATCGGACGTCCCGCGGATCTCGGCATACGAGTCGAAGATCGCGCGCTTCCACTCGAGCAGATCGATCGCGTCCGTCGCGGTGAGGTCGCGCTCGCGTGTCGTCTCGGGATGCAGGTTCGTCATCGGCCGGCGGCTCGCCCGCAACTACGAGTGACCACGCTCGGCGGTTTGCCTCGGCTCAGTCGACGGCAAACGTGACGACGACCTTGGCGCGCGCGTGCCCCTCCCCGAGGTACGCGAGCGCCTCCGGGACCTCCGCGAGGCCGTCGTAGCGCCGGTCGATCGCCGACGTCAGCTTCCCCGCCTCGAGGAGGTCGAGAAGGAACGTCAGGTCCTCCTTGTTCGTCTTGGCGAGGAACATCGTCACGTCTCTGCTTCCGAACAGTGCCCCCAACCGCGGCGCGGCGACGCTCACGAGCGAGATCCCCGTGAACCGGTTGCGCTTCGGGCCCCCGACCTGGACCAGCGTCGCCTCGGGCCGGAGAACACTCTTGCACTCGGACCACGAGCGGCCGCCCGCGATGTCGAGGAGAAGGTCGTAACGCCGGTCTTGCCGCGTGAAGTCCTCGCGCGTGTAGTCGACGACGTGGTCGGCGCCGAGCGAGCGGACGAGCTCCACGTTCCTCGTGCTGCAGACGCCGGTCACTTCGGCTCCGAGAGCCTTCGCGATCTGCACCGCGTACGTCCCGACCCCTCCCGACGCCCCGTTGACGAGCACCTTCTGTCCTTGCTGGAGGTGTCCCTTGTCACGGAGCCCCTGGAGGGCCGTGAGCCCGGCGACACCGACCGCAGCCGCGTCCTCGAACGACAGGTTGGCGGGCTTCCCGACGATCGCCCGCTCCTCGCGTGCGCGGACGTACTCGGCGAACGCGCCGTTCCGGCAGCCGAAGACCTCGTCGCCCGGCCGGAAGCGAGTGACCGCGCCGCCCACCTCGACGACCGTGCCGGCGTAGTCGACGCCCAGCTGGGGATCCTTCGGCCGGCGCAGCCCACCCTGGAGGCGGACGAGGTACGGCCAGCCTGTCAGCGTGTGCCAGTCGACGGGATTGACGGACACCGCGTGGACGCGGACGAGCACCTCGCCGTCCTCGATGACAGGCACGTCGATCTCCTCGACGTCGAGCACGTCCGGAGACCCGTACTCGCGGCGGACGATCGCCTTCATCTTCGTGTTCTGGCTCGACGCTCGCTCGATCACGCGCTACGCTCCTCGACGTACACCGTAAGTTGGACGGTGTACGTTAGACCTACACCGTAAGCCTGTCAAGCGAGACCGATGCCGAGCCGAGCCGAGCCCACGAGCGAGCCCCGGGCCCCCCTGAGCCGCGAGCGCGTGCTCCGCACTGCGGTCCGCCTTGCCGACGAGAACGGCCTCGAGTCGCTCAGCATGCGCAAGCTCGGCCAGGAGCTCGGCGTGCAGGCGATGTCGCTCTACAACCACGTCGCGAGCAAGGACGACCTCCGCGACGGGATCCTCGATCTCGTGAAGCAGGAGATCGAGCTCCCTCCCGCGGGCGCCGACTGGAAGGCGGCGATCCGGGCGAGCGCGATCTCGGCACACGACGTCCTCGTTCGCCACCCCTGGGCCGCCGGCCTGATCAACTCGACGAGAACCGTGAGCTCCGCGCGTCTCGGCTGGATGGAGGCGATCCTGCGCACGCTCCGAGAGGCGGGTTGCTCGGCGAACCTCACGCACCACGCCTACCACGCGCTCGACAGCCACATCACCGGCTTCACGCTCTGGCAGGTGAGCTTCCGCTGGGAGGAGCTCGGCGATCTCGAGGAGTTGGCCGCGAGCTTCCTCCGGACGCTGCCGGTCGAGAAGTACCCCTACCTCGCCGAGCACGTCCGGGAGCACCTCGTGGAGCCTGACCCGGAGGAGAAGACGGAGTTCGAGTTCGGTCTCGACCTGATCCTCGACGGGGTCGAGCGCATCCGGGACGCGGCCGCGTCGGCCGCCTGAGGTCGGCCCCCGAAGAGCGACCGCTAGCCTGCGGCGATGGACGTGCGCCGTCACCCTCACCACGGCGTCACGTTCGCGATCCTCGCGCTCGCCGGCATGTCGTACGCGCTCTTGCAGTCGCTCGTGCTGCCGGCGCTGAGCACCATCCAGGAGGACCTCGGCACGACCACGACCGCGGCCGCATGGATCCTCACCGCCTACCTGCTGAGCGCCTCGGTCGCGACGCCGATCGCCGGGCGCGTCGGCGACATGTTCGGCAAGAAGCGGACGTTCGTCGTCGTGCTCGCGATCCTCGCGGTCGGGACGTTCATCTCTGCGATCGCGACGACGATCGGCGTCATGATCGTCGGCCGTGTGATCCAGGGCGCCTCCGGCGCGATCTTCCCGTTGGCCTTCGGGATCATCCGCGACGAGTTCCCGGTCGCCCGCCGCGCGGGCGGCATCGCGCTCATTTCCGCGATCCTCGGCGCGGGCGGCGGGCTCGGGATCGTCCTCTCCGGGCCTATCACCGAGAATCTCTCCTACCACTGGCTCTTCTGGATCCCGCTGATCGCGATCGTGATCGCGATGCTCGCCGCCTGGATCGTGATCCCCGAGTCACCGGTGCGGACGCCCGGCCACGTGAACGTCCTCGCGGCGACGCTGCTCTCGGGCTGGCTCGTCGCGCTCCTGCTCGGGATCAGCGACGGCTCGAGCTGGGGTTGGACGTCGACCCGGGTCCTCGGCCTGTTCGTCGCCGCCGCCGTGCTCCTCGTCGCGTGGATCCGCGTCGAGTCCGGCACGCGCCAGCCGCTCGTCGACATGCGGATGATGAGGATCCGCGGCGTCTGGACGACGAACCTTGCCGCGCTCCTGATCGGGTTCGGGATGTACAGCTCGTTCATCCTCATCCCCCAGTTCGTCGAGACGCCGTCGGCGAACGGCTACGGCTTCTCGGCGTCCGTGACGCAGGGCGGCCTCTTCCTCCTGCCCTCGACCATCGCGATGATCCTGGTCAGCCCGCTCGCCGGCCGACTCGCCGGTATCGTCGGCTCGCGCGTCCCGCTCATCGCGGGCTCCGTCGTGAGCGCCGCGTCGTTCCTCGTGCTCGCGTTCGCGCACGAGTACCGGTGGGAGCTCTACCTCGCGACGCTGCTCCTGGGCGTCGGTATCGGGCTCGCCTTCGCGGCCATGGCGAACCTGATCGTCGACGCGGTGCCGCCGCAGCAGACGGGCGTCGCAACGGGCATGAACACGATCATGCGCACGATCGGCGGAGCGCTCGGCGCCGAGATCGCGGTCAGCATCCTCGCGGCGAGCCCGCTCGCGAACGACCTCCCGAGCGACCACGGCTACACGCTCGCGTTCGCGGTGTCCGCGATCTCGCTGTTCGTCGCGGCCGGGGCGGCACTCCTCGTGCCGAGGCCGAAGCTGGAGACGCTCGACAACCTCGAGCACGCGCCGGCGCTCGTCTTCGAAGCACCCGAAGCCGGCTCGTAGACTCGTCAGCCGACGAGGAAGGCTTCGAGTCGGCCCGCCTCCTCCTCGAGCTCGTTGCGCGCGTCGCGCGAGAGCTTCTCGAACGGCTCCAGCACGACGCTGCCCTTCTCGACGCGCCAGATGCCGGCGACGAACCCGTCGACGAGGAACGTCTGCGCGACGTCGCCGTTCTGACCGATCACGGTCTTGCGATAGCGCTCGGGGAGGATGCGCCTCCGGTCGGCCCACGCAAGCAGGACGTTGTCCCACTTCGGCAGGAAGCGAACGGGCGCCGGCGTCTCGTCGTCGGGCATTGCTCCGCGCGGCACGTCGAGCAGCTCGCGGCCCTGCTCGTCGCGGACCCGGCGAAGCGGCTCGAGCCGCGCGAGGGCGCGGTCGATCTCGGGCACGTGCATCATCGACCAGGCGCCGATGTCGCGGCGCGAGGCGGGCCCGAACGCGGCGAGGTAGCGGCGGAAGATCTCGGCGCGCGCTTCGGTCGGGTCGTGATGGTCCGGCTCGTCGATCGCGACGAATCTTCCTTCCGGGCGACCCCTCCACAACGCCGTCTCGTGGTGGTGGAGGACGTGCGCCCGCACACGCGCCGCCCGCCAGGCGCGGCGGGCCTCGATACCCTCGAGCCCGTGCTCGCGCTCGAAGTGCGCGAGCGCGGTCTCCGTCGTCAGGGGCCCGTCCGCAGCCAGCGCGCGCACAGAGGGCGCGAGTCGCTCCGCCACCTGGGACTGCCATGGGAAGTTCGTCTCCGAGAGCGCCGCCCGGACGAGCGCGTAGTCCCGCCGTGTGAGCAGGTGCAGCGTCGCCCGCATCGCCGTCGCCTTGACGACGGTCGAGCTCGCGAGCTCGCGTTCGAGCGTCTCGCGGCGGAAACCCGTCGTCCGCGTCCAGATCCCGATGTACGGCGACGACGGCCACTGCGCCTGAAGTCCGACGAGGCGCTCGATCACCGCGGTCGGCGCGAGCCCGCTTCCGCTCGAGGAGCATCTGCCGAGCGAGCGTCGCGCGGTTCAGCTCGCGCAGCGTGAGGACGCGCTCGGGCACGGGCCAACGCTACCCAGCAGCGATCGGCAAACCGACGAGCTCGATCATGACGCCTCACCGTCGGTAGGGTGGACTCGTGCCCGAAGCGCGGCTCGAAGACAAAGGCTCGGGCCTCGCACCCGCGAGCGACGGCTGGTTCGTCGTCAACGTCCGCGAAGCGCAGTGGCTGACGTCGGAAGACGGCGAGAAGCAGGCGTCGGGATCCGAGTGCGCGTTCGAGAGCAGGGACTTCTGGTTCCGGCAGTTCGGGATCCGGCTCCACGTCCTACCGCCGGGCGAGCCGAACGGTCTCTACCACTCCGAGGCGGCGCAGGAGGACTTCCTGGTTCTCTCCGGAGAGTGCACGCTCCTCGTCGAGGGCGAGGAGCGGCGGCTCGGGGAATGGGACTTCGTGCACAGCCCGCCGGGCACCGAGCACATCTTCGTGGGAGCCGGTGACCGGCCGTGCGTGATCCTGATGGCTGGCGCGCGGCAGGAGGAGGAAGGGCTGCACTATCCGGTCTCGGAGCTCGCCGCGCGGTACGGCGCGAGCGCGGACGAGGAGACATCGGATCCAGACAAGGCGTACCTGCGGTTCGAGCCCTCGCGCCGCGAGCGGCCGAGCTACTGGGACGCCCTGCCCTGGGCCTGAGAGCACAGTGAGGCGCTCGCCAGCTCGAGCCAGCGCCGCGCTGCCGGCTCGTCAGGTGGACTGCGAGCTCGCCTCGCTCGGCTCCTCGTCCGGGAGTTGCGTCACCTCGTAGCGAGCGATCATGCCCTCTCGGATCGTGTAGCTGAGCCGATACTGCTCCACACGCGCCGGCTGTCCCGACGCTTTCCACGTGTAGACCACCCGGTTGACCGCCGCGACGCGGCCGTCTCCGAGATCCTCGAGGTCGCCGCGTTCCTCGACGGCGTCCAACTCGTCGAGATCTGCTCCCGAGTCTCCTGGCTCGCCCCCGCCCTCGTACCACGCGCGCACTTCGTCGATGCCGTGAAGCGTCCCGCGTGACACGACCCACTCCACGTCGGGCGCAAGGAACGACGCGGCCGCCTCGCGATCGGAAAGCCCTCGCTCACGCCAACGGGTGATCAGATCGACATCCTCGGCGCTCACGTCGCCACAGGTCTACGCCCCGTGTTGCGACTCGTCAAGTGCACCTCGAGCGGTTCGCGAAAGTGGTCGACGATGCCCTCGCAGGACGGCGCGCGTTCGCGGACTCTGGTCCACCCCTACGCGCTGAGTGAAGTGGAGGCGGCGGGAATCTAACCCGCGAACGATCCCTATCGGGAGTGCCCTAGGCGCAGAGCGGGGCTTGACCCTGCACTCATGGGCGCGCGCCGGGCAGGCGGCTTCCCCGTGTCAGTAGCCGGAGCCTTTCCTTCGGTGAAGCGGCGGGGCGAAGCGAGTGCAGCGAATCGACGAAAAATCCCCACGCTCCTAGGTTAGATGCGCCTTTAGAGCAGTAAACCCAAGAGCCCGTCACCGAGGAGGGGATCGACCGAGGCTTTCCGAGCTCTCCCCCAACCTCACCTCGTTGCCAAAGGTTTCCGAGCCTTTGGGCGGGGAGGGTTGCAGGGAGGGGGTCTTTACTTGCCGTCCGAGTATCTGCTTGATACGCGTGGCCGTGAGGCCGGCGCGGTTCACCCCTGGCAGCGGAACGCCAGGATCGGGTGGAGTTCAATTGCGTTCGGCACGACTCTGGTCTGCCCGTGCTTGAAGTCGAAGAACGCGACTCCGTCACCATTGCGTGGAACACAGACGGACTGCCGCTCGCGCTTGGGCCATCTGCTTCCGCCGATATGCGGTCGCTCCCGGAGCGCAAGCAGGGAGCGGTATCTCGGCGATCATGTGCCGCCCCTGCGGGTCTCTAAGGACGAGATGGAAGTCGGAATCCGCTTCCTGACGCACGAGCGTGACCGCTGCGGGACGCGGTAAAACGTGTCGTTCAAAGGAAGACGGGTTTTCGGAAGGTTCGCCGGAGCGGGGCGCAAGGTGAGAAATGCGATGGTCGTGTTCTTCACCCGCAGGAGCTTCGGCCGATGAGCGTCTTCACCGTCCATCGCTCTTTCCCGCAAGCAGGCGAGCCGCCGCCGCTTCCTACCGGCTTCGGAGTCTGCGCGAGCGCGGTCGCAGCGACAACACCGAGCGCCGTAATGGCAATGACTGCGAGCGCAATCCGCATCGTTGTCATTGTCCGCCAGCGCCGATCACTGTGGCTAACTCCCTGGAAGACGGGTCTTCAACTCGGCCTCGTCGGCCTCGATCCGTCGGAGAGCTCGACCCGTCAGGGCGGTGTCAAGTCGCGCCGAGGCGGGTAGGACAATCACAGCGATCAAAGGAGGAGATCATGGGCACGAAGGTCCGTGAGGTCATGACCACCAGCCCGCGCTGTGTAACACCCGAGACGCCGGTCGCAGAGGCTGCGCGGTTGATGAAGAGCGAAGACGTCGGTTCCCTGCCGATTCTCGAAGGCGAGAGGGTGACCGGCATCGTCACGGATCGTGACATCGTTCTCAATGCAATCGCAGAGGACAAGAACCCGAGCGGCATGCCGGTGCGGGAAGTCGCGAGCCGTGAACTCTTCAGGATCAACGCCGAAGAGGATCTGTCAAGTGCCCTCCAGCTGATGGCGAACCAACAGGTTCGACGGCTTCCAGTCGTAGACGACGACGGGAGGCTCGTCGGGATCCTGGCTCAGGCTGACATCGCCAGAAAGGCGAAGGACAAAGACTCTGGCCAGATGCTGCAGGACATCTCGCAGACCCCAACCGGCCCAAGGGTTTAGGCCCGACGTACATCGTGTGCGGGGGGCGGCGAGAGCCGCCCTTCGCATGCTCACACCGGGGGCAGTACGGCATTAGCCCTGCCCCGAGGAGGTACGCGCGCCAACGCTTGCTGCCGGATCGCCGGCACGCGGCACTCGGTGCATCGGAGCACGTTGGCACAGTAATCCGCTGATCGGCGTTCGGCCAGGTGTCCGAACAGAGCTAGTCTTGGTTCGACGTGCGCGCGTTCCTAAAGAGCCGGGCGTCTCGCGTCCCTGAGCGACCCAGCGACACCGCTCTGGCCACCACCAGCCAGGGTCAGCCACGAACGTTCGGAGAGGTCTGGTGGTTTGTGCCGGCGCGCTGGCTGGTGGTTGCAGTTGCGATCGTCAGGCACTTCTTCGGTCGAAAACGGATCAGCAAGCTTGGCATCGCTGCGTTGGTCTGGTCGGTTACTCCACGGAGCCTGAAAGTCGCCGTCGCGGGGTTCGCTGGGGTGGCCACGATCGTCTTCCTTGGGGCTATCGCTTCGATCACGCTGCTCGTGTTGCAGTTGACATAGGTTCACTTTCGATAGGGCGCTACGCGAAGTCGGTCCTCACATGGGGACGGGAGTGGATCCCCGCCTCGGCCTCTCGGGAGACAGTGAGCACATGGGCCAACGGCCCGGCGGGCACTGCCGAGGCGTCTATACGTCTCTCACCGTCGACTCGTCGTTCTCACGGCGTGTCGGTCGAGGGGAAGCAAGCGGACGGTCGCGTCGGTGTGCCCGCGCGCGTCCGTTTCGATCGCGACGATCTCCCACTGCTCACCGCCGCGCTTCAGCGGTCGCCGACCTTCGGCGGAGTTGCCGGGTACCGGACCTCCACGGGCTGATTCGGGACGCGATGGTGGACGACTCCCGGACCCATGGGCACATAGCGTTCTCTCTCCGCTCCGCCCTGGAGCGATGGCCTGGGCTGGGTACGTCAAAGCGCAAAGGTGGAGCTATGTAGGTGCGCGGAGTGGACTCCCTGTGCGCTCTGAACCAAACTGGCGCTCGAGAGGCGGCCTGAGATCGACGACGGTCGCTGGAGACTCTGAATCAATCTCCGTGGCGCCGTTTAGACAGAAGGCGAAGGGGCATCCGCTTCAACGGCGATGGAGGAGGACGTCTTTCACCAGGTCACCTTCCGCTTCGAGCACGAAATCGAGGTCCGCTATCTCGAAACGCATGCCCACGATCGGCGACGAAATTAGTTGCGAAGAGGAACTGTGGGTCGTGGACGACGTCTCGATGGATGCCGTCGAATCGTTCTTCTGCCGAAGATCCGACGCCAGCGTCGGCTGCTCGTTGCCGCAAGCCGCATGCGGGTATCCACGCTCACGGGCTGGGCGGCATCCCCAGACGCGCGCCCCGATGGGCCGCGTGTGCGAGCGTGCCCGACTTGACGAAGACCGAAAGGCGTACATCGGATGTAAAGACCGCGGATCGTCCGACGATGTCTAGCGCGAGAGCTTGAGCGCGCCGAAGATGGCGAGGAGCGCAAGCACGGCGATCAGAATCAAGACCCAGTCAGGAGACTTCACCCTTGCTGCGAGAGGCCTTCTTCCACCTCGCGTCGTCGCTCGTCACGCCTAGTGCGAGCGGCTTGCTTGCGAGCGACCTCCTCGGGCGTCGCACGGGCGTCATGACCCGCCCAGTGCTGACGCTCCGCGAGGGTCATCTGCCGGACCACGAGCTCGCCAGAAGCCACTTGCTCGCGAACCTTCTCGAGCTTCTACAGCCGCCTTATCGCTTGTCGCTCCTTGGCATCACCCCACGCCATGATCGTCACTCTTCCCCGACTGCCCGGGCAGGAAACAGTGGGATATGCGGGGCACCGCGTTAGGAGCAGTGTAAGCCTGCGTCTCCGGGTTTTAGACGATCGTCCGGATGGAATGGACACTCAATGCGGCGCAGGCCCCCAGAGAGAACCAAAGACCTCGAATCTGAACTACAGCGATACGCGGCCTGGTTCACGCGGCGGAAGCGCGAGCTTGCACCAGACCACGAGCGCGAAGACGAGGAGCGG